>JBFJQA010000066.1:0-14626 GCA_041616875.1 Nitrospiraceae bacterium
ATGAGCGTGCGGCATTGACCCAGTCGGCCGTTGCCGTCCGAGAACTGTGTGAAGTGGTAGACCGGTTGGTGAAAGACTAGTTACGTACGAGGACAGGCCCTCACGATATCCGCCTTGTTTCCTTTCCATCGAGAGGCTGACACGCGTGAAACCCTTGACAATTCGCTTCTGCCTGCTGTAGACAACCCCATGCGTAAAGAACCCAAGTGCAGACAATTCTAACGAAGGTGCCGTCATGAAATTTCTCGAGAATCCTTTCCAAACGGCGGGGGCTGGATTTGCTCTGACAATCGTATTGGTGATTGTGTGGCTCGCCATTCGATGAGCAGTTTGGCTTTCCGTGGTGTCCCTTCCATTCGACACTAGTACGAATCACCGACGTTTCATTCTCTAACGAAAGGCGGTCACTATGCCGGACGCAGCTGCATGGGCGGAGGTTCTGTTCCGCTTCATACATTACCTGGCAGGCATTACCTGGATCGGGTTGCTGTATTTCTTTAATTTCATCAACGCGGGGTTCCTAAAGGGGCTTGATGCCGGACAAAAAGGGGTGGTCGTTCCCAGGTTGATGCCGAGCGCGCTCAACTATTTCCGACATGGCGCGACCGTGACGGTGTTAGCTGGCCTCGTCTTGATTTTCATGCTCCATCCGTCCTTGGCGGGTACGGGTGACAAGGCAATCTGGATTGGCGGCATCCTGGGCATCATCATGATGGTCAACGTGCATGCCGTGATTTGGCCGGCTCAGAAGGAGATCATCCGGATGACGAAGGAGTCGGCCGAGAAGGGAACGCCCACTCCGCCCGAGATGGCTGCTCTGGCCAAGAAAGCCTTGTACGCGTCCCGCATCAACGTCATGCTGTCGATCCCCATGCTGTTTTTCATGGCGGCTGCCGCTCACTTTGGGTAATCGCGCGTATCGTAGGGACATTAAAAGGTTGGCCAGCATGGTTCCCCTCATTCGGGCGAACCGTGCTGGCTTTTTATTTACAAGACAAAGGGGGGCAGGTGACGGCCTTTCAGGCAGGGCACGGTCCTGAAGGCCCAGGAGGGCCCTTCCGAGCTAGGCCACAGGCCCTAAGCGATTGAGAATTTGGCTGATTTTCATCTCCTTCGCTTGACGAAGAGAAGGGGGTGGCCTTATAGTAACCTCACCTGACGGGCTCGGAAGGGTTCGTAAAAGATGATGAAGAGAATGGTGCAGGATCCACATTCGGCTTACTGAGGGGCTTATTTCTGTGACCAACGTTGAACCACGAGTTTTGCAGAAGTTGGACGGGCCTGCGTGGGACATTCAGCCCTACCTCCGTAGTGGCGGGTACGAAGCCTGGCGAAAGTGCCTCAAGGAATTGAACCACGAGGGCGTCATAGAGGAATTGAAACGGGCCGGCCTGCGCGGCCGCGGCGGGGCTGGCTTTCCGACTGGCGTCAAGTGGGACAAGGTGTTGAACCATCGGATCAACGAGCGGTATTTCGTGTGCAATGCAGGGGAGCATGAACCTGGTACCTTTAAGGACCGATACCTCCTCAAGCATCTGCCGCACCAATTGCTGGAAGGGTGCATGATTGCTGCCCACACCGTGAAAGCCAAGGCATCCTTCATCTATGTGAATCACGAGTACAAGGAAGAGCAGGATAGTCTCAGGAAAGCGATGGAACAGGCGAAGGCCCAGGGACTGTTGGGCCGGAATATTCTTGGGAGTGGCGTCGATCTCGACATTGAATTGTTTGATGGACAAGGTAGCTACGTGGCTGGCGAGGAAACCGCGATGTTGGAATCCATGCAAGGGCGTCCTGCAATGCCTCGTCAGAAACCTCCATTTTACCCGACGGATTTTGGGCTCTACGGGAAGCCAACGCTGGTCAACAATGTGGAAACGCTCTGCAACATCCCGCTTCTTTTAAGAAAGGGCGCGGCTTGGTTCACCGAAGTGGGCACCGAGAAATGCCCTGGGACCATGCTGTTCTCCCTCAGCGGTGCCGTGAATAGACCGGGCGTCTACGAATTGCCCCTCGGTTCGCCAATTCGACAACTGATCGAGGACTGTGGTGGGGGGGTGCCAGGGGGGCGGAAGGTCAAGGCGGTCTTTCCCGGAGGGCCATCGTTTTCCATGGTGACTGCGGACCAGCTCGACCTGCCGATGGACTTCGATGCGCTGAAGAAAGCCGGGACAGGGCTGGGATCGGCGGGGGTGATTGTGGTGGATGACGCCACCTGCATGGTGGAGCGAACACTGAAGTTTTCAAACTTCTTCAAGGTCGAAAGTTGCGGGCAGTGCCCCTCTTGCCGGATGGGCACCATCAATCTGGCCACCTTGATGACGAAAATTGAGCAGGGTGAAGGAACCTCAAAAGACTTGGATGCGATGGAGCAACTCTGTGGGTTTGTCAAGGGCACGGGGTACTGCACCCTGGTGACTGGGGCCGCGGTGCTCGTCCAGAGCAGTTTGAAATTATTCCGACATGAATTTGAGGAACACATCGCGCTAAAACGATGCCCCTACAAGCCCTTGCCGGCAGGCATCAATGCGTAATGCGGGTAGAGTATCCCATGCCACGCGTGACGTTTCTTCACCCAGACGGAAAGAGCGGAGAAGTGGAAGCCGATCTGAGCTTGCTGGAGGCGTCACAGTTACTAGGGTTTTCCCTCCATCATGACTGTGGAGGGAATGCGTCCTGCACCACCTGTCGGGTTGAGGTGCTGGAAGGTGGGGAACATCTCTCAGAGATCGAGTTCGATGAACAGGATCTCTTGGACCGCGAAGCGCTGACTGAGCCCTGGCATCGACTAGGCTGCCAGGCGCGGATTTTTGGTGACGTCGTCGTACGAGTGCCGGTAGAGAAATTTGAGACCCCCACGTCTGCCGGTCAGGCATCAGATTCCAAGGAGCCCGCGAACTGAGGGGAGCATTCGGAAGGATTTCATGATACAATAACGCTAACTGCGCTTGGGCGTGGCCCCATGCCAGGGCATCAGGCGCGTGGTTCAGCAAAGGAGGCCAGCATGATTACGATCACGGAATTGGCGGAGCAGAAGATCAAGGAACTGATGGTTGAAGAAAAAGATGTCGTCGGACTTCGCGTCTACGTGCGGGGGGGTGGCTGCCACGGGTATCAGTACGGCATGGCCTTCGAGTCCAAGATGGCCGACGACGACACGGTCATCGAAAAAAACGATGTCAAGGTCATCATGGATTCTCAGAGCGCGCCATTATTGAGCGGCGCTGAAGTCGACTATGTCGACAGTCTCCAGGGATCAGGATTATCAAATAAGAACCCGCAAGCGAAGACGACCTGTGGATGTGGGAGTTCGTTTAGCGCGTAATTCGAGGACGTCCTCGGGTTCGAGAGTATTGCGGCCTCAGTGTGTATACAAAGATGGGCCGGGGTTGCGCTCCTTTTAGGATCGTGCCCCGGCTTTTTCTTAGCGTCTTCCTGGGTATCCTGAGCTCAGCTGCCAGGAGTCTTGGGGTGTTATGACGAAAGCCAGCGTGACCCGGCGCTACCGTTTTTCGGCGGCTCACCGACTGCACTCCGATCACCTGTCGGAGGCAGACAATTGGCGCCTCTTCGGCAAGTGCAACAATCCCAACGGGCATGGACACAATTACGAGGTGTTTGTGACCGTGGCGGCTGAGACTGAACCCAAGACTGCGAAGGCGCTGGACATCGACGAGTTAGACCGTCTGGTCACGGAGACGATCGTGCAGCGATTTGACCATCGAGATTTGAACCTGGATCCGGAGTTTTCTGCCCGGACCACCACGGGGGAAAACTTAGTCTTGTTGATCTGGGATTTGTTAGTGAAGCGCGTCCCCAACGGCCGCCTGGAGAAAATAGGGCTCATCGAAACCCGAGACAACTATTTTGAGTATTCCGGGGCCTAGCGCTCGAAGACCCGCCGCATCTGAACCACCCGTCACGATGATCACAAGAGGACCTGAAGCAACCCGCTGAAAGCGAGGAGAACGTGCCCAGCAAGAAACAGGTCAGTCGTCACCAACAGAAGGGGCGAGGCAACCGGACCCCTATCGAGATTCGGGATTTAGTTGAGCACCTACTCGTCGCGTTGGGGGAAAACCCAAAGCGCAACGGATTGCGCAGGACTCCCTCTCGTGTCGAGAAGGCCATGCAGTTCATGACGAAGGGCTATCAGCAGAACATTGATACGGTGTTAAACGATGCCCTCTTCCCCATCGCGTATGATGAAATGGTGATTGTGAGGGATATCGATTTCTTCAGTCTCTGCGAACACCATCTTCTTCCCTTTTTTGGCCGCTGTCACGTGGGGTACCTCCCCAACAAGCGCGTCGTGGGCTTGAGCAAGATCCCACGTGTGGTTGATATCTTTAGTCGACGGTTGCAGGTCCAGGAGCGACTCACCGTCGAGATCGCCGAGGCGTTGCAGGCCAAGCTGAAGCCCCACGGCGTCGCCGTCGTCATGGAGGCGCGCCATCTCTGCATGATGATGCGGGGGGTCGAAAAGCAGAACACCATCGCCGTGACGAGCGAAATGCTGGGGGTGTTCCGGAGCCAGCAGACCACTCGCGATGAGTTCCTGCGTTTGATTCGACGAACCTCAAACGGCGGGATCAGCTAAGGCCTCGAGCGCGTCCCCCCATAAGAAGTCCGGCAGGGTCTTGTTTTATTCGCGGAGTGTCGAGAGAAATGAGGCGAGAGCCTGGTTGTAAGCTTCTGGCTGTTCAAGGTTGGGCAGATGGGCCGCGCCGGCAATGACCCGAAGCTGTGCCCCGCGTATGCCCTCTGCCATCACGCGGGCATCTGACGGGGGAGTTGCTTGATCGAATTCGCCGACCATCACCAGGGTCGGGCAGGAGATCTCTTTCAGGAGAGAGACTGAGTCCGGCCGCTCCGCCATCGCCATCAAATCTCCGACGAGTCCACTGAGCGGCATCTCGAGAATGATCGTCCGCACCTGCTCGACCAGGTCCGGTCGAGATTCACGGGTGTTGGAGCACAGCAGCTTCGGCAGCATCATCTCCGCGATCGGCTCTGCTCCTCGTGTATACGCGGTCTGCGCCATGGCAAATCGGCCACTCCTCACCTCGTCGGTATCGGCCTGTGCCCTCGTGTCCGTCAGCACGAGACCCCGTACCCTCTCCGCGTATTTCCGGTAGAACCCGAACAGGATATAGCCACCCATGGACAGTCCGACCAGGACCACCCGCGAGAGGGACAGGTGATCGAGCAGTCCGTTCAGATCATCCGCGAACTGATCAATCGTATAGCGCCAGAGCGGAGCATCGGATTCGCCGTGCCCACGAAGATCCACGGTAATGATTCTGCATTGTGCGGAGAGGGCGTCAACTTGAGGGGACCACATTCGACGGTTCAAGGGGAATCCGTGAAGAAATACGACGGGTAAGCCCTGTCCCTGATCAGTATAGGCGATGGTGATGCCGTGAATGTGTGCCTTCATATCCCTGTGGCAGTGGGGTCCGTTCCTCGGGGGCCATTGCTATCACATGGTGGACACGTCGTCAATTGGACTGCGACCGTCACCGATGTGTGCCCGAGGTTTACGAGCCTCTCTCATTCCAGCTACAATGAGAATCATCGTGGCAGAGGTACCTTGACACTGAAGGGGAGAGGGTTGCCATGCGGCAAAGCTCTGAAGGACAAGCGCCGCTGTTTTCCCAGGAACCGGGAAAGGTGAAGGCCGCGCTCACCGTCGAGGGGAAGGCGACAGTCCCTCTGGCCGAGCGAATGCGACCGAGCTCATTCGATGAGTTTCTGGGTCAGGAAGACATCGTTGGCCCAGAACGGCCGCTCCGGCGAGCCATTGAGTCCGATACGCTGTCTTCAGCCATCCTCTGGGGTCCTCCTGGGTCGGGCAAGACCACGCTGGCGAGAATTATTGCGCGCCAGACCAAGGGGACGTTTGTCGCGTTCTCGGCTGTGACGAGCGGCATCGCTGACCTGCGGCGGATCGTGCAGGCGGCGCAGCAGCATCGCCGGTTGGACGGGCGTCGCACCATTCTCTTCGTCGACGAGATTCATCGGTTCAATAAGGCCCAGCAGGACGCATTCTTGCCCCATGTGGAGGATGGCACGATTATCCTGCTGGGTGCCACCACGGAGAATCCCTCCTTTGAAGTCATCGCCCCACTGTTGTCGCGCTCGCTCGTGGTGGTGTTGCAGTCGCTGTCAGATGAGGCGATCGGGAGCATCCTTGACCGCGCGGTGACTGATGCGGAGCGTGGGCTGGGACGACGTCATATTGAGCTGACTTCGGGGGCTCGTCGCCGGTTGATTGAGTTTGGCAATGGAGATGCCCGTGCCGCGCTCACGGCCCTGGAGTTTGTGGCCGCGCAGACTTCCCACGCGGAGGACGGCAAAGTCCATCTTGATGAGGCGGCGCTGGATGCGGCGCTGACCACGAAGACGCTCCGCTATGATCGGGCCGGGGAAGAGCATTACAACCTGATCTCGGCCTACATCAAAAGTATGCGCGATTCAGATCCGGATGGAGCCCTGTATTGGCTGGCGCGGATGCTCGAAGGGGGAGAAGACCCGAAATTCATTGCCCGTCGGCTGGTGATTTTCGCCTCCGAGGATATCGGGAACGCCGACCCGCTCGCCCTCGTCGTGGCGACCGCGGTGTTTCAGGCCGTGGAATATGTCGGCCTGCCGGAAGCGCGAATCAATCTGGCGCAGGGCACAACCTATCTGGCTTCACGTCCCAAGGATAACGCCTCCTACGTCGGTCTCTCGGAAGCAGCCGACGATGCGCGTCAGCTTGGCAACTTGGCCGTCCCATTCCATCTACGAAACGCGGTCACGGGCCTCATGCGCGGCCTCGGCTATGGTGATGCGTATAAGTATGTTCATGATGATCCCTCGGCCAAAGAGACGCAAGCACATCTGCCAGAGCCACTCCGCGGCAGACGGTATTATCGCCCGAAGTCCTCGTAAGAAAAGGCCCGTAAAGGGGGGGCTTGGAGAAAGCTTTCGATTGGGCTATACTTGGAAATAATGGGGAACAAGCGTGCGACAAAAGCCTTAGGTACGGTTGACGATCGGCGCCGATCCGTGCGGGTCCAACTCACCGGAGCCGCGATGATCGGGCGAGAGGGGCCCAAGAGCGGTCCGGTCTCGGCCGTGCTGGATAATGTCAACCGAGTCGGGGCTGGGTTGCACACGAAGGAACTGCTGAAGTCCCACGAGCCGGTCACGGTGTCCTTAGCCTTCTTGGATCAACATGGCGAGGAACAGCAGGAAAAACTGGCCGGGAAGGTTGCGTGGACCAAACCCTGGGAGAAAGGGTATCTGATCGGGGTCGTGTGGGAGCAGATTGTGACGAAGGAGAAAAATCGCTGGCTCTACCTCTACCTGGACGAGACCCTCAAGGACACTGGCTAGCCCATCACCTCCAGCCGTTTTCTTACGGCTTCCACCTCTTGTGACAGAGTACCCCATCTGGTCGTCAGCCTTTCCAATTCGTGCTTCCAGCGTTCTTGCTCCAAATGGAGCTCATTCCAGCGGCCGAAATCTTGATAGAGGTCTGGGTCAGCCAATTCCTGGTCCCGGCTTCGGATCCGAGCCTCCACATCCGCAATCTCGGTTTCTAATCGGGCGACTTGAGTCTCCAGGCGGGCCTGAGACTTTTTCAGTTCTCGCCGCTGTTGCTGTGGATTCTGCTGACGCGTTGACGGCGGCGCTTCCCTGGCCCCTGGAGTGTTCTTCTTCAGAGGCTGTTCAGCGTGGTGACCATTGCCGGATTCTTTGAGTGCCTCCAATTCCTGAGCCCGCTTCCACAAATAGTATTCATAATCACCGTAGTAATCTCGTGCCTTTCCGTCTTCGATTTCTACCACTCGCGTTGCAATCCGACTGAGGAAGGTGGGGTCGTGGGAAATGAAGACCAAGGTTCCCGGGAAAGCAGTCATGGCGTCCGTCAGCACGTCCACCGAGGCCGGATCCAAGTGGTTGGTCGGCTCATCCAAGAGCAGCGTATTGGCCGGCTCCACGAGCATGCGCGCCAGGGCGACACGATTGCGTTCGCCCCCGCTCAAGGCCTTAATCGGCTTTTTCTGGTCCGGGCCAGAAAAAAGAAAGGTGCCGGCGATCCCGCGCAAGAAGTTCATTTCCGCCTGAGTCGACATTTCAGCGAGAGACTCCAGGATCGTATGCTCAGGGTTCAGGGCTTCGGCCTGATGTTGGGCGAAATAATGAAGGGTCACGCCATGGCCAAGGGTTCGCTCGCCCTTCTCGAACGGCAAGACTCCAGCCAGGATCTTTAGTAAGGTGCTTTTTCCGGCACCGTTTTCCCCGACTAGGGCGATGCGCTGACCCCGTTCAACCGAAAAGTCCAGTGACTCATAGACCACGGTGTCCCCGTAGCTCTTGGCGACCTGGCCTAACTCGAGGACCTGTCTGCCGCTTGGAGAGGGTTCAGGAAACTTGAACCGCACCCGTTTCGTATCTCGTTTGCGTTCGAGGAGCTTGATCTTTTCCAATTGCTTGAGACGAGACTGGACCTGGCTGGCCTTGTTGGCCTGGTAGCGAAAGCGGTCCACGAATTTCCGCACCCGGGCGATCTCTTTTGTCTGTCGTGTCACCGCAGCATCCTGGTGGGCATCCCGCTCTGCGCGCCATTGCAAGAATTTCGAATAGTTCCCCCGGCACTCCACGAGCTTGTGATGACGAATCTCCCAGATGTGGGTCACGATCCGATCCAGGAATTTCGTGTCGTGGCTGACCACGAGGAGGGTGATTCCAGAGTTCAGCAGGAATTGTTCAAACCAGGTTTGGGTAGGCTTGTCCAGGTGGTTCGTGGGCTCGTCCAACAGCAGGACATCAGGATGGCTGAGGAGCAAGTGAGCCAACGCGACCCGCATGCGGTAGCCACCCGACAGGGACTCAACCGGGCGATCGAAATCCTGGGTGGCGAAGCCGAGGCCCGACAGGATACGTTTGGCTTCGTGCTCGGGATACTGGTCCCGATGCGTCGCGTCCAGGATGGTTTTTCCGGAAAGTTTCTCCAGTTCTTGCGGCAGATAGCCGATGGTCAAGCGAGGCCGTTTCCGGATCCGGCCTTCGTCGGGGCCTTCCTCGCCGAGAACCATGCGCAGCAGCGTCGTCTTGCCGGCCCCGTTGGGCCCCACCAAGCCTACACGGGTGCCCGGGCGCAGATGGGCCGAGGCCTCGGTTAAGAGAACGCGGGTCGCAAACTGTTTGCTGACAGATTCTATTTGTAGCATCGATCCTGTTGCGTTAAAGGCGACCGGTGAGAGGCGCTAGGGAGGGGAGGTCACACAGCGAAAGGCGAGAAGGATGCTCAGATTGAAACCACCTTGCCTGCGAGAGACTTGGCTACGCGCAGTGCCCGTCGCCCGCTGCCTCTAGCCTATTCTGAATGTTGGTGGAGCTGGCCGGGATTGAACCGGCGACCTCGTGAATGCCATTCACGCGCGCTCCCAACTGCGCCACAGCCCCACTTTTCGAATTGCGTGATGCCTAATACGTAACGAGGCTCAAGACCCCGTAAAACAAAGCGAATGCTAACACGCGGTCGACAAGCAGTCAAGGCAATCACCGTGACCAGTGATACCCACGCGGCCTTTTCCTTCGCCTTATCACTCATCACGCAACACCCATAACGTCTTTATACTGGCTTGACAAATGAGAGGAGGATCAGCATAGTATCGTGCCACGGAGCTCTGATCTCGTGGGGTCAGGGCTATTTTTTTGTGGATTGTGGAAATGGAGTAGTGGCGATGTCTACGCTGGTCGTCATCGGCATACAATGGGGCGATGAAGGGAAGGGCAAGATCGTCGATCTGCTCGCCAAAGATGCCGACGTCGTCGCACGCTACCAGGGTGGCTCGAACGCCGGCCATACGGTCATCAATGACCGCGGCACCTACATCTTTCACTTGATCCCATCCGGAATTCTGTATCGAGGCACCCTCTGTGTGATCGGGAACGGCGTGGTGGTCGATCCGGCAACGCTGATCGAGGAAATGGATGGGCTGCAGGCCAAGGGCATTCGATTTGGGAAAAACTTCATCATCAGCCAGAGAGCCCATCTCATCATGCCCTATCACAAGGCGATCGAGAAGGCTGCGGAAGCATCCAAGGGGACCCGGTTGATCGGGACGACTGGCCGGGGGATTGGCCCGGCCTACGCCGACAAAATGTCGCGCATCGGGCTTCGCATGGCAGATCTCCTGAATCCCCCCTTGTTCCGACGCAAACTGGAAGACAACCTAAATGAGATTAATGCATTCCTGGATCGGGTGTATGGGGTGTTGGGGTTTGAGGCGGACAAGGTATTCCAGCAATACATGGGGTATGCGGAACGAATCAAGGGCTACATCGCCGATACCACCCTCGTGCTGAATCGTGCCGTCGATGCTGGGAAAAACGTGCTCTTCGAAGGAGCACAGGGGACCCACCTCGACGTGGATTTTGGCACCTATCCCTTCGTCACGTCCTCCAGTGCCGCGGCCGGTGGGGCCTGTACCGGGACGGGGGTCGGTCCCACCAAGATCGAGGGCGTGTTGGGTGTCGCCAAAGCCTACACGACCCGCGTGGGGAGCGGTCCATTCCCGACAGAATTGAATGACGGAACCGGAGAAACCCTCCAAGAGCGGGGCAAGGAGTTTGGGGCGACGACGGGCCGAGCCAGGCGGTGTGGGTGGTTCGATGCCCTCATGGCGCGCGAGGCTGTTCGAGTCAACGGCCTCACGTCCTTGGCGGTGACCAAGCTAGACGTGCTGGACGGAAGCGGAGAGGTGAAGATCTGTACCGCATATCGCTACGGAGGCAAAACCTATCGGGAGCTGCCGGCAGATATTGAGATTCTCACAGAATGTCAGCCGGTGTACGAAGTGATGCCCGGCTGGTCAAGCCCAACGACAGGCATGTCGGCCTACAGCAAATTGCCTCGTGAGGCGAAGCGGTATTTGACCCGCGTCGAAGAATTGGCCGGCTGTCCGATTGACATGGTCTCCACCGGCTCCAAACGGAACCATACGATTATGCTACGGAACCCCATGACCGCCGGTCGTTCCCGTCGGTCGTCACGCCGTCGATAGTTTCATGATGCTGCTGGTAACCATGCAGGGTTGACAAGGCCCCTCCTTGAATGCCAGCATGGCCATCCCCCTTACTCAGCACGGTGAGCCGCTAGCTCAGTTGGTAGAGCATCGCCCTTTTAAGGCGAGGGCCCTGGGTTCGAGTCCCAGGCGGCTCACCAGTTATTTCAAGAGGTTGTGTCGTCTCCGCCGTTTCCTCTCGACCCCTGGTCCCGGTTTTAGTCCCGGTTCTTGTTCGCGCCAGGCCTTCCACCGCGTTCCATAGGTGAGTTGGGGAGAGGTGCGCATAGCGGGCCAACATGGCCGGGCAGCCTCCGGCTCCCGCGACGGTCCACCCAGCCAGGATGCTAAAGGAGATAAAGAGTTCAACGTAAAATGTGGTAGTAAAACTTCAGGCTGGTCAACTCCATCCCTGCCAGAAATATGATTGAGAGGACGACCTGTTGACAAGGTCACGGAAATTTTAGTCTCGAATCGGGACCGAAACCGGGACCAGAGGAGTAGTTTGGTCGTAGAGTCTCGGAACTGAGCAATTTTTTGTTTAATATGCACCATGCCACCCCCATTTCCCTCGCCTTGCTACGGCGCTGATTCCAGTCAAGTGATGACTGCGAGGGTGTTTGGTATCTACGACCCGCGGTTTAGGAGGGCGCAGTTCTCTCCTCAGCCTCCCTCCCAGCATTCAGGCTCATTGGAGCAAGAGTTATAGCTACCCAGGACTTAGAGGCATGGGCCTCGTGTGCACAGCACGGACGAGCCGTGGACTATGTGAAGAAAAGCTAATGAGCCATCGCAACATGGACCTTATGATCACAGCCAAACACCCAATGACAAATTTGAATGACGTCGTGGAATACGCAGGATGTGGCCATAAACACAAGCACGAGGCCGAGCGACAAGATGATGACCCGATGGTGTTGTGCGATGGATTCACTGATTGCGTACATAACACATCCTCCCTTTGTCCCCCTGCAATGTCAGTTAAAATTGGCGCCCTCAAAGAAGTGTCCAGTTGCGACTTGTTCTACACGATGTCTTGAGGGCCAACACAACGAGGCCTCGCTGTGGAGACGGGAACGGGGTCACGGCGTGAGCGGCAGGCTTCCTGTTATCCCGAAGCCATTTTCCGGATGAAATTGGCAAACACTAATAAGACGACTCCAATGAGAATGGACGTGCCGGCCATCAGCCAAAATAAAATCCTCGGTTCAATAAGGATGAGGATCCCGCCGAGAATCAAGACGGCACCTGGAACCATCAGGAGATATCCTCCGCCTGGCCTACTTTTCATGCCCTTGCACATTGACGCCATTGGGCACATGTCTGTCATGCTCTCACCCCGCATCATCCCTTCCGTCATCGGCTTCCACTGCCCCCTTGGGTCTTGAGTTGTGTTGGGGGTGTTGTCATTCATGACCTTCCTCCTTTCGGCGGGGTACCGTGCCGTCCTTCACCGTATCGAGGGGGAGCCCTTGGCACCCTGGGCGATGGAACGGGGCTTGTACCAAGCTGTATCTTCCGTGGGTGATCGCCATGGTGCACCTCCTTCTGAGTGCGTGGTCCCTTAGGCTGGATAGGTAAACTGGGCGGCGATTTTCACGTCGGGATGCATACTCGGCTTAATGGGGCACGCATGGGCCGCCCGTTCTAATTTCGCTCGATCATCCTCAGAAAAGTTTCTTGGCATACTGAATCGTAGGTCGATGCCCCCGATGCGCAAGACGGGCTTGTCCGTCACCGAGACCTCCACATCCACGGACGCCCCGGAGATGTCTAACTTGTCTCGCAGCGCGAGGGTTCCCATCGACAACAGCATGCAGCACCCGAGGCCGGCCCCCACCAATTCGATCGGGGAAAACTCTTCCCCCCGGCCCCCGCAGGAGGGTGGTGCATCGGTGGCCAACGCCTTTCCGACGCTCCCCTCTAATGCCGTACAGTGCTGGACCCCGTCATAGGTCACACGAAGCTTCGTCCTGGTCGCCGGTGCCTGTGAGACGCTCATAATGGACCTCCTGAAATAAGAAAGGCCTTCGACTGCGCGATAGCCGATGGGCCTCCGAATGGTGTGCCTAGGCACTCCAGTCGACTGAATGAGCAAGACCCGTACTTAGTTGACACTCAGGGAAGGATTTCTACAAGACGAGGACAAACGCAGGGTTACCTCTCGCAGTTTGCGTAACGAGGAGAGGGTCTTCCCGTGCATGGGGAAGGATGCTACAGCCTCAGATCGACGGATGGGGAAAAATGAGCCAGTGATGCGAGAGTGACGAGGTCGTAGGGTCGAGGGAGTCGGCCGTGTTGCAACTGCCGTGTGCTTTAGATGGATTAAAACTTCGGCTTAAGAATGCTCTGAGCCAAGAGGACCGTCACGCCATCGGGTGCGGTGACGAGCGGTGACCCTCTGGAAACTCCTGCCGCCAGGAGAGGACGACCAAGGGAGGGTGTCTCTTCTCGCTTGACGGTTAGGGGTGCTCGCAGTCTTGACCCTCTTTCTCTCTGCAGGCCTCCAGCCGCTCGATCAGTTCTAGCCCTTCAGCCTCACTCTCCACCTGACATAAGTGCCCACGTGCCGCTACATAGACGTGGCTATTGAGGCACATCACTTCGATCGGTCCCCCCGTTGAGATCGAAACTCCGTCGGCGTAGATCAGTCTCACCCAAACTTCTTTGGTCAGTCATCGTCCTCCCCTGCGCAGCGTGAAGAGACGATAGTGCCAGGCCGTAGTTATACTAGGGCTAGACGGATAGGGTCAAATTGCGACTCCTTCCCGGCTCCCAAACCAAGGGGGGTGGGGCAGCACCATTTAGGCCCCAACCCTGTGAGAGAGAGGTAGGTAGTGCGGATTTGCTACCATTGGGACAGGTAGGAGGGAACAATTCTTGTCAGGCCGTTCAAAGGGCGAGGACAGTGGAACTGAGGGCCAAAAACCCCTAGCCCTGCCGAGAATTATCCCAACTGTTTTTCGCAGGGTTTGGCGGATTTTTCGGCGGGGTCAAAAAGAACTGTTTCTGAACCCGATAACGTCAGTGGAATCTGATCGTGCTGTCTGTGATGTCAAGACACTAGTCATTCTGTTCCCCGCATAGGAGGACGATCTTCCCCGTCACCGACCCACGGGCGAGCAGCTCATGTGCCTGCTTGGCCTCTGCCAAAGGCAGACGCGCCGCAATCACCGGTTTGATCTTGCCCCCACGGAGAAGGTCAAACAACGCCGTCAGGTCCTCGCGGAACGCATTCGGATGTCGCCACATGCGCCGCTGAATGCTGTAGGGTCGAATCCTGCGTCTGCCTGGAAGACACAGAGCCGCCAGTGTGTAGAGCCCAATCCTCGACAAGCCGCGAAACCGATGACGGGGCCCGCCCAGGAGGCGTCCGCTGCGTAGCGAGGAGGTCAGCCCGTAGGCCACGACCGTGCCTCCGGGGCGCAGGGTCTGCCCGTGGCAGTAGTTCGAGCAGCTCGAACCGTCCCACGTCGCGTTGGCGCCGTCGGCCTCGGGGACAGAACCCCAGGTGAGCTCCGCGGGCGGGAGTGTGTCCCGGTGCCCGACGTCGTCGATGGTGA
>JBFJQA010000067.1:0-14110 GCA_041616875.1 Nitrospiraceae bacterium
CCTGCTTCCAGAAGCGAGATCATGGCTTTGCCTGCAGCCACCTGCATCGTTCCGTATTGCCCGCTCAACTCCATGACCCGAATCCGCCCCGGCTCAACAAGCACGGTCCCAGACACATTCTCTGCCACGGTACCTTGCTGATCGATCATCGCGTGACCGTTCTGTACGCGCAGTTCCCCGGTGAACGAGAGGCGCGGTTCCGGCATGGCCATTCCTGTAAGGGTCGCGGTGACCGCCTCAACGGACCCCCGTATGTTCCGTTCCTCAATAATCCGCGGCAATTCAGGATGAAACCATTGTACTGGGAGCAGGCTCTGCAGCTCCTTGACGGTGATCTGAGAAGAAGTAAAGGTCAGTGCAAATGTTGGTTGGGCCGTCAGAAGCCCAGAGAGACTGGCCTGCCCAGTAAGTGTGAGCGGTGTGACCTGTGCAGCCATTTCCGAGAGGACCATGTCATAGCCGACGACGCCAGGAACAATCCGAAGGCGACCACGTAGATTGGCCCTGCCCTTCACTTCCTCAGGAACCGGCCGCGGGCCAAAAAAGTCGGCAGCCTGTGGAAGCTGAATATTATTCGCCTCGAGCATGCCCTCGAAGTGAAACGTTGGAATCTTCCCTTCTGAGGTATCCTGTACAATCCTTGGTTGAGGGAGAGTTCCTTGAATTGCGCCGGACAACCTGAGATAAGAAGTGCCGGAGGGCCCACGTACGGTGGCCGAAACGGCGACATCGGCACGTTTTCTCCTTGGCTCGGCCTGTGTGGCAATCCCCAGTTCTTGAAAACGTACTGACCGGGTGCCGTCCGGCCTGAAGTCGTCCACAAGGGTCAACTGCCCCTTCGTAATGGTCAATTCCCTCACCAGTAACACCCGGCGTAATGGATTCCCAATCGATCGGTCTTCGGTGTCATCGAACTTGGGCACAGCGAGGAAATTCCACAGCCCCTGCTGGTCGCGACGGATAGCCAGCTCAGGCTCCTCAATAGAGAGACGTTTTCCTACCACTTGTCGTTGCAACAGGGGCAAGAGGCGCAGGATCAAGTCCACCCGTTTTGCCTTGAGGAATACTTGCGTGCGATCCAGGTCATAGATCGTGACACCGGACAGTTCGACCTCGAGCCGGGGAAATAATTTTAGATGGACCTTGCGAACTTCGACCTTCCGTCCAATGTTTCGCTCGATTTGACTCAGGATGAAGTCTTTTAGGTGTTCAGGCCCGAGGTATTCCGAGTCGGCGAAGAACGGGAGCAGGAGAAAGACTGCTGCGCCAACACACACGATTGTGAGCAGACTCAGTATAAGAATCCAGCGGCGAGCGGTCACTCTTCCTCCGAAATAGCGTCAAAGTAGCTTGCCAGTAAACTACGCATTTTACCTGAACCTCGATGAAGAAATCCAGAAAACCCGAGCTCTGTTGCCCACGAATGCCAGGCTCCTTGATACTATCTTGCCTGGTCCATTTCTGGGTCGGTGTGTATAATGCCTCCCCTTCTGCGGGCGAGGATGACAGGCCCGTTCTCCTCGTGCCGGCTGCTGCGGGGTTATGTCTCTCTTCACATCAAGGCGCACATGGTTTAGGCAGTGCGATTCTCAATGTGAACCGCAGATAGGCTGCCGAGAGAGCATACCCTGAACCGGCCTGATCAGGAAGGTATCAGGTAGTTTTAACCACAGGTGATTTCTTGGCGATGCCTCTCAGCCCCTCGCGGACCCGATGGACCATCTTAGGTCTGCTCTTCGCCATAAGCGTGGTGACCTATCTCGATCGAGTCAATATCTCGGTGACGGCCCGGCAGATGATGCCTGCGCTGGGTCTGACGAATGTTCAAATGGGCCAGGTATTTTCCGCGTTTGTTCTCGGATACGCGCTCTTTCAAGTGCCTGGTGGGTGGCTCGGAGATCGCTGGGGGCCACGGAAGGTGCTCGCCTTTGCGGTAGTCTGGTGGTCTGTTTTTACGGTACTCACAGCCCTTGCTGGGACCCTGCCGCTCACGACCTGGGTAGGAGTGTTGGGCTCGCTCGTGTCGATCCGTTTTCTCATAGGCGTCGGGGAAGCTGCGGCGCTCCCAAATTTCAACCGGGCGGTTGCGAATTGGCTTGCACCTCACGAACGCGGACTCGGAATCGGGATTGCGATCGGGGGAATCGGTATTGGATCGGCGCTGACTCCTCCCTTCACTGCCTGGATCATGGTGAATTATGGCTGGCAAACAGCCTTTTATGCGGCTGGCCTCCTGGGAATCCTTGTCGCTGCTGTCTGGTTTATCTATGCAACCGATCGACCTGAGGATCACCCACACGTCAATGCAGAGGAAATTCGGCATATCAGAGGGAGCCTCAGTGTGGACACCCCGGACGTTTCCTGTGGGGTTCCGTGGCGCAGGCTTGCGAAAACCCCTACCCTGTGGTGGTTGCTTGTGAGTTATACGTGCTTGGGCTATGTAGCCTACATTTACATGTCATGGTTCTACTTATACCTCGTGAACGTCAGAGGGTTTGGCGAGCTCCGAGGAGCTGTTTTTGCGATGGCACCCTTTCTAGCCATGACGGTGTTCTGTCCACTTGGGGGATGGGCCACGGACCGCCTGACTACAAAGCTTGGTGTGAATCAAGGCCGAGCACTTATTGGTGCCTCCGGGATGATCCTCTCCTCAGCGTCTATTATGTTGGGGGCTTTTGCTGATGCTCCGCTCGCCGCAATTGGACTCCTCTCATTGGGCGCCGGCTGGCTCTATTTTACGGTCGGGGCCTTCTGGTCATCGACGCAGGATCTGTCGACTGCCCACGCCGGCACGATTTCGGGACTCATGAACACAGGAGCCAACCTGGGCGGGACCCTCTCACCGACCTTGACTCCCTGGCTCGCCGAGCAACTGGGGTGGGACATGGCCCTGGGCGTGGCTGCTGCCATAGCCCTGTGCGGCGGTGCGTTGTGGGTTTGGATCAAACCGGGAGATGGCTTAGCTGCCGAGATACCCGGGGGCGCTCGGACAAGGTGATCAGTGCGGCCACGCTGGAGCGTGGCGCTTGCGAAACCCTTTGGCACTTGTTAGAGTGCTGAGCGATGACGATCCAGTTTGAAAAAAAGAATCCACGCGCGGTCATTTCGACTAAGTTTGGGGATATCGTCATCCGCTTTTTCCCTGATGAGGCGCCCCGCCATGTCGAGAATTTCTTGAATCTGGCAAAGATGGGGTTTTACGATGGCACGACCTTTCATCGTGTAGTCCCCAAATTCATGATCCAGGGGGGGGACCCTCTGACTAAAGAACCCGATCGGGCGCGACATGGTTTTGGTGGACCGGGGTATTTTCTGAACCCCGAGCCTAACGATCGACCCCATACGCGTGGGGCAGTCTCCATGGCCAAGTTACCTCGGGATGCTGAAACGACCCGCGATTTTAACGATAATGGGTCGCAGTTTTTTATCTGTGTCGACGATGCGGGGGGGCTTGACAGACGCTACACAGTCTTTGGTCAGGTGCTGCGTGGGTTTGAAGTGTTGGATAAAATTGTCGCCCTGGAGCGGGACGAAAACGATAACCCGCTTGACCCAGTCCTGATGAAGGTCACGGCAAAGGAGTGATCAGGCTGGAGGCACTGTCACGCGTAATGGGTCACGGGTCAAAAGAATGCCATGCTCGCGTAGGTGACTGTCGAATTAAACTGGTCCGTAATCCCCCGATCGTACCGTAAGACCTGCCCGGCAACGCCCTCTGTTCCTTCGATCAGTTTGAGTAAGGTGTAAATCGGGCCAAACCCCCAGATATTCCGCTGGTCTCCTTCTTTGGAGATGAACTGAGCAAATTCCTCGGGTTTGACCTCTTCTACATGCTTCAACATTTCCAAATCTGATTGCATGCAACGGTGGAAGGAGAAATCTGTCGGAGGAGCCGAGTCACCATACCGCATGCCGAGGTGAGCCAGTTCCACGCTTGCCACGAGGCACACGTCCTTGCCTGACTTGGGCAGAGCCTGCTTCATCCTGCTAACAAAGCTGTCGATGGTCTGCTTCATAGCCTGGAATTGAGGATCAGTGACATAGGCGGGAGGAAACGAGCAAAGCACGGGGACGATACTGATCGGATTGTCGGCTCCCATTGCATGCTGAAGGAAGGGAAGCTGAAATTCGATTGTGTGCTCGTGTTGATGGCTCAATTCCTCGTCAAAAAACTTACTGAACCCATTTTGACGGAATTGGTCAGTAACCGCGCGGTCAACAGGGACCATGCCAAACGGCGTTTCAAAGTCCTTGTCTGTGAGGGCGAAGAGATTGTCCAGCCCGGCATGACAGGTTCCGAGAACCAGAAACAGGCTCGGGGGTGCGGCTTCCATCAACTCCTTGTACGCCCAGGTGTAGATCGGACCTGCTTCTCGCGGTTCGTAGTGCGGCACTACGAGACCGTGTATTTTTTTGCCCTTATTCGCGGACGGCTTGATTTCGGGTCCTTCCTTCGAAGCGAAGAACGAATCGATCTGCGTCCGCAACTGGTTCTTGTCTGCGGGGTAACTCTGGCCGGCATAGACAGCCTTTCGGACCGGAGAGGTCCGGTAAGCCGTCTTAGCCGCTTCTTTGGCAGCCTCTAGCCGTTCTCCCTCAAGAAATAACCTTTCATCCAGGTCGGCGACGAGCTTCTCGAGACGGTCTGGAACCATAAACTCACCAAATTTTTTCAAGTACAGGGCTCCAATCTCTTCGAGGCTGTGCTCTCCATCAAAATGTTGGAGGAGGTAGAAATAGCTCAAAGGAATGATGAGTTTTTCATGCGAAAGCTTCGTCGGGTCCCACAGGACGATGTACTGCTCATCCTCCTGCTTGATGGGCGAGAATTGGAGGTTGCGTAGTACCGGATATTTTTTCGGATCTTTGGCAGCTTCCATCATGTCCTCGTGACCGCCTCAGCGTGAACCGGAAAGGCATTGTACCCGTACGGAAGGTTACGGCGCAACCGGCCTCATGCAGTGATGTTGGCGACTCATTCTTGCTGCGGTGGCGGGGGAGATTTTCGGAACGCCCCAACGACAAGGATCAGGATGGTCAGAGCCAGGAGCCAGAGCGTTGCGTATCCAAACGCGGGAGTGGAGAATTCGATCAGGTCACGAAGTCGCCCAATCAGCAACGAGAGCCGTGCCATGGCGGTATAGCCAAAGGCGGCACCAAACGCGAGCATGAGAAAGACGATGCCCGTGAGTGCGACTACCTTTCCGGCTCCCGTATGTTCGACCGAGAAGAAGAAATAGAACAGGACGGACAGCACGCCGACGAGGATGATCAGCGAATTCAGGCTGCTGCTCGGATCTGATAGCGACATCGACACCTGGAGGACCCCATCTTGGGATGAGGTGACCAGGGGGCGGACGGTGTCTTCGACCTGTTTGAGGATGTTCGATGAGATCAGTCGCGGGATCGCCAGACCTGATCCGACGCCGACAATAAAGGCAAATGCAATGCGCGACAGCCAGGCGAGGCGCGGTATGTAGCGGGCCAACATCAGCAGGCCGATCATCACCGGGATGAGTCGAGACCAGTCCTGGTCCCCTACCACTGGCTCGATGACGAGCCGATGCAGCAGCTCATAGCCCTTTACCACGGTGTACCCCAGCGAGATGCCGACGTAGAGATGCTCGGCCAGCTTGAAGAGTGGATTATCCTCGTAGAGGAAGGTCAGAATGAACAGCGTCAATCCCGCTGCAACCCAGGCTCCGAGCAATGCTTCCCATGCCATGGTGAGACCTTACTGCCGTTACGAGGTATGCTTCGCGCGCTTGCCAAGAAAGTAAAAGAGATTGCAGGCGAGCACGAGCAGGATGATCACGAAGTGCGCGGCGGATTGTGCGTCCATCCCCGCCATGGCCGACCCCTTCTGTCCAATCAGGCCTTCGTATTCGGCTGCTCCCCGGAGGCCGCCGATCAGGCCGTTAATCTGGCCGCTTCGGTAAAAGGGATAGAGCCCCGGGGCCAGCACGCCCGTGCACCCACCTCCAAGCTCGAAATCGTATTTGTCCTTACCGTAGATGTACCAGTCTTCGATCCCCGGAAACCCTGCCGCGAGACTCACCGCATAATGCAACTCATTACAGCCCTCGATGCCATGCAGGACTGGCAGTTCGCGCGTCGGGTTTTTGTAATAGTCGCTGGGAAATGCCTTGTAGATGTCCTGACACATGGTAATGATCAGCGCCCCCGCCCCGGGACTCCATCCAAAAAACGCATAATCCTCTCCATACACTTTGCCCTCCTCGCGCGCGATCTTGTTCACGATCTGCTCCGCAAGCCCGGTTCCGGTCACGATCAAGGTCATGGTAATCACCCGCAGGTTCTTTCTGAACGCGTGTCGTAATAGCGCGATGGCTTGCGGCTCCAGCTCAGGCTTGGAAGCTGGATCAAAATC
This sequence comes from Nitrospiraceae bacterium, assembly GCA_041616875.1. Lineage (GTDB taxonomy): Bacteria > Nitrospirota > Nitrospiria > Nitrospirales > Nitrospiraceae > JBFJQA01. The sequence continues at coordinate 6,392 of JBFJQA010000067.1, forward strand.
CATACTGAGGAGAAACACAGATCCCGGCGGGAGTGACTCCATATGGTCGTAGATGGATCTCACCTCAGGGGTTTTGATGACTGGGAGGCCAACGGGATAGAGAAGGGGCAGTAGTGTGCATAGTCCGATCACCACGAAAATGATCCGGCGGTCGATCTGGAGCATGCGCTCTGGGAAGGTCACTTCGGATTCCCCTATCAGAAGTTACTCCGAACGTGGTGAGTCATGGGTACTGGGTTTTCAAGAAGCGAAGACTGAACCGGTCACGCCTCAACCTTCACCCAACACTGTTCACACCTTACTCTTTGCCTCCGCCCAGATACGTCCGTTCTAGGCCGAAGATGATCTTGATTGACAGGGCAACGGCACCCAGACTGATTCCGATCAGGATTGCCCGACGCACCGAGGCATTCAACACATTCATGATCCACTGTGAAATGTCCCCGCTTAGAGGCAGCAAGTACTCGCCGAGCGGTACTCGGCCCATCATGACGATGACGGCCGCCAGCAGGAGCAACGCGGCCTCCCGGCTCTTGGCACGGAAGGAGCGATAGGCCGCCGATGCGATAAAAAACGCGAGCAATGCGAACATGGTGCCCTGCAACGGCACCATGCCGTACGTGTAAATCCAGCCAAACGCCGTCATGGCGCCGTTTAACGTTTCTTGTCCGGTGACCCACAAGCCCACGGCGGTGGTCAAAGCGATCCCCGCATAGAGCACCACGCTGTAGCCCCACCCCGCCTCTTGCCTTCGAATCTTCACGGCGTGGATGTGAAACAAGCTGGTGATACCCAACACGAGGGCGAAGAGCCCGATAATCTGGAGCCAATTGGTGACCGTCGTGAGGGCCGCCTCGGATAACGGATGCGGCACGTAGTACTGCATGGCGAACATGATGCCCGTGACAAAGGTAATGACAAGAGGGAGCTGCCGCCGCAAGAAGGTCATTTGACGTCCCGAACGAGATCCAGCAGATATGCAGGCCACTGCACGTCCAGCCACACACCCGTGGTCGCAAGCCCGGCGCCCAATACCAGCCCTACGAGGATAACGGCTTTGCCGAGGTCTTGCGCTCGCAGGGTGCCCACCTGCACTGGCTCGCGCGACAAGTAGGCGCTGGCCGCGTACAGCTCTTCGCCGATCAGCGTGTAGTCACAGGTCGTGACAAAGAAGGGCAATTGGTGGTCGGCATCCGTGCCGGCAATTTGTATGGCGCCCGTGGCGGCTCCTGTCTCAGTGAGCAGCAAGGACTCGGCATAGTAATACCCCATAAAAAAGTTTGCGGCCGGCTTCTGGCGGAGCATGATGCCGTCCACCGCGGCGGTGTAACTGAACTGATCGTCGGTGATGAAAAAGTTGGAATCTTCCTTGTACGCGTCGGGTTTACCTGCTTCCAGGTAGGCCTGCTTGGTAATCTCCTGACACACCGCCATGACAATCGGATTTCTGTGCGGGACGATGAGGTCTGTCTCGTACATCGCCACCCGTTTGCTCACGCGTCCGAGGATGACGGCGGCCGCCAGCGTCGAGGGGGCCCCCATGTCCTGCGCGCCGGTGAGGTACAGAATTGGTTTGCCGAGTTCAGTGGCGCGACCGATGGCCTCATCCACGGCGTCGAGCCCGGGGATCCGGCGGAGAAACATTTCACGGTTCTGGCCCTCCGCACGCCGCGCAGCCTTGATGCATGCAAATAATCCCAGACCGAAGAGGAGCATGAGTGCGAAATTGTTGAGCTGTTTCCAATTGATCCAGTTTGGCTGGGAGACCACGGGACCCAGTCGCACTTCGGCTCGTTCCAGGCCGCGCAATGCGGCCACTGTAACGGCATAGCTGCGCGTATCCACCAGCGCCACTTCCGCAGTTGCCTTGATCTCGTAGTGGTGAAAGTCCGGCGAGGAGGCCCGCGTCCACCAGGGGAGATCCAAGTCACGCACGTAGCGGGTGTTGGACGGGAAGGTTACCAGACGCATACGAGCGCCCGGTCTGATGTCAGTCGCGTCTTGCTCCGGCGCATCCTCGAGCCACACTTCGTACTGAACATCGGGGCTGTCGTACTCGGAGGGTGCCCATCTCACGGTGATGGACCTGCCGCCGTCGTTCGGCGTGTCGTACACGCGGAGGTCTTGGGGCGGCATGAGCGTCGCCGCGATGGCAGATGAATTGATGCCGAGTGTCACTACCCATAGCAGTGGCAGGACCGATGATTTCATCTTGCTCGTCGCTGAACCTGTCACGCCTCCTGCTTACCCTTCTTCAAGAATTTCCACATTCGCTCGCGGGATTGTTGCCGTTGTGCCGTCAGAGAGCGCAATTTCCACCACGCGGACCTTACTTTCCGTTTCAATCTGCCGAAGCTCGGCCGGAAGTCCGATGACCTTGCCGATATGGCCGAACAGGGGGTCCCTGATGATGCGTGCCGTGTCGCCGAGTTGAATGCCGGTCCGTTCCAGCCTACGATCTTGTCCTGCAGCCCTGGCCTCTGCCACACGTGCCGGTCCGTGGGGGATGATGATTTCCGGACGTATCACGCCTGCACGAATCTGCGTCATGCCCGAGATGGACGCCGGTTGCCCGACACATCCCAAGAGCAAACTGAAGGTTTTGCTCGCCATGGGAATGGTGCCGAATCCTTCGGTGAGCACCAACGTGAACCCCACCTGCTCGGTCCCGGTGATTGCGACGCCTAGGTCGTAGCCTAGGAGCTGGCGCAGGTCCTTGTCATGAATGCCGCCCACAACCAGCGCCGCAATGCCAAGTTCCTTGGCCCGTTCCATCGAGTCAGCCCCCAGGAATGCGCCGCAGACGACGATCTTTCCCCGCATGTCAGGCCGCAAGTGTGCCGGCGTCAGACGCTCGTCCGGGGCTTCGACGGCGGACATGAGGTCGCCCCATGTCTCCCCGCCGATGCCGAAGATACCCTGAACGAACCCGCAGGGCGTTTCAATCGTCGCGCCCTGCCCGGGAGTGACCTCGATGACGCGTCCCTCCACATAGGCGCACAGGTTGAGTGGTTGGGGCGGCTCCCGGACCAAGACCTGCCCGGTGACCGTCGAAGCCGATTCAATTGTGCCCGGGGATGGCGAGCGGATTTCGGTCTTGAGCCACTTGATGAAGGGCTTGTTCTCGGCAATGACCTCATCCTTCTCAAGAACGTCGCCTTCCTTCTTGTTCATATACTCCAGGATCTCATCCGGGGCGATGCCGAGGGTATTGGCCACGTTCACCGCATGGACTTTCCCGGGGAGCTCCGCGTACGCGACGACCGTGTCGGCCCGGACCGTTTGCCCCGTCTGGACGAGCACCGTTCCGGGAATAGGAAGCTGGCGGCGTTTGCGTAGCACCAGCCGCTCCGAAACTGTCAATCCTGGTGTGTAGGTGTGCGCCATTGTCGTGACGCGTTAAGCGTGAGGGGTGATGACAACTGAGTAGTGCTGGCATTTGTTTGGACCATCACCCATCACGCATGACCCCTCACTGCTTCGGATAGAGGTCCACCGCCTGGTGCCATTTGCGTAGCACGTTGACTCTGGCGGTATGGTCGCTCGGCATCGGCAGAGGCCGCCCGCGCGTATCAAACAGGAGGCCGACGGCGCCCCCACTGACGTCTCTCGTGACCGCCTTGCCCTTCCCGCCCCCGAGATCGAATCCGCGCGCGGGCCTGACCTCCACTCGTGCCTGCTCGTCGCGTGTCAGGGGGATGAGCCGCAGCTCGCCAAACGGGAGGGCGCCGTTCTCCTCAGGGCGACCACTTGGAAACGTGACGGAGAAGTCAAAACACTTCTCCCCTGGCTTGGCCTGGCCAATCGGCGCGATACAGGTGCCCAAGTAGACCATGCAGTCTCGCACTAATACATCGAGGGCTGCTTTTTCGTTAACCGTTGAGAGCACACCGAGATGCGGCATCATGAAAATACTGTCGACGGCGAGCACGGTGACTCCCACCGGTTCGTAGGCATCGACCATCATGAGCATCGACTGTGCCCGGCGCGGCGCATGTGAGAGGATGCCGCCGCTGCCGACGATGAGATCGAGCGCACTCATATCGATCAACGTGGCTCCGGAGGCGCGCTGCTCGAAGATGTCGGAAATGGTCCGTTCCTGCTGGATGCCCTTAAGCCCGGTGGCCAAGGATTTGTGGTGGTGCAACGCCAGGCGAAGTGCCTCGCGCGCGATGGCCTGCTCAATTTGGAGCTCGTCAAGGGTCTGCGGAATCGTTGTCGGTCTGATCATTTTGTTCTTAATGCGATTTCGAAGCGTTTGCTCCTCGATCGTAAACGGTACCCAGCGCATGATGTTCGAAAGGCCTGCTTCCGTCAGAACGTTGGCGATGCTGTAGGACATACCGAGGTTGGCGCTTACGGTGCGGTTGAACTGGCCGTCGAAGACCGAGAACACGTCGGTGGTGGCGCCTCCGATATCCACGCCGATAAGGTTGAGGTGCTCCCTCTTGGCGAGGGTCTCCATGATGAGACCCACCGCCGCGGGGGTCGGCATGATCGGGGCGCCGGTCCAGGCCATGAGTGTCTTGTAGCCCGGTGCTTGCGCCATGACGTGCTCCAAGAACACGTCGTGGATTTTATCGCGTGCCGGCTTTAGGTTCTCCCGTTCGAGAACGGGTCTGAGGTTCTCGGTGACCACCAAGGCGGTCTTATCACGCAAAATATCCTGAACTCGCTGGCGAGCATCCTTGTTCCCCGCATAGATGAGTGGGATTGCGTACCCGAGGCCGAGTCGTGGCCGCGGCTCGGCGGCAGCAATGTATTCTGCCATCTCGACGACGTGTGTGACCGTGCCGCCGTCGGTACCGCCGGATAATAAGATCATGTCAGGTCGGAGTGATCGGATGCGCTCGATCTTCTCGTGTGGCAGGCGACCGTCGTTCGCGGCGAGCACGTCCATGACGATTGCGCCCGCCCCTAATGCGCAGCGCTGCGCACTCTCGCCCGTCATGGTTTTCACGGCGCCGGCGACCAGCATCTGCAAACCACCGCCCGCACTGCTGGTGGAAATGTACACATCAACGCCGGTCTTCGGGTCTCCCTGGCCAGCCCGGTTTGGAGTCATGATTTGCTCGCCGTCAAGGATCCGACGTCCTGACAGTTCTTCAACCTCGGCGATGGAGTTCAACACCCCGCGGGTCACATCCTCAAAAGGGGCCTCCACGGTCGTGGGTGCTTCGCCGCGTACGGTTTGACGATAGTTGTCTCCAAGCTTCTCGATCAGGATGGCTTTGGTAGTAGTGCTGCCGCAGTCGGTTGCGAGGATGACAGAGAGCGGTCGATCGGTCATCAGTCCCGATTCCTCTCCTCACTCCTGCTTCAGGTGGTCGATGTGGCGGGAGAGTCGCAGGGTCATCGGGAGGTGGTCTTTCCCGAATCAGCCTTATCCTCGATCAAGGTCACCAGGCGTGGGAGGGCATCGCGCCGCTCGAGGAGTCGCGCGGCCTGCTCGAGCTCGCGCGTGCTGCACGCGAAACTCAGGATGGGCTTCAGAAAATGAAGCGCCTGGCTTCCCAGGAAGTTCATTGGGCCGACCGACTCTAAGAACAGTACGGTTGGTCTTGCCATTCCGCGTTGGACGACCACGGTGGCCATTTTTTCCAACAAGAGCTCGTCCTCTCGGAGCAGGGTCTGCTCCACCGGTGCCACGGCAAACGCGTGTTTGAGGCTGTGGCCTACGTGACGAATTCGCTGGAAGTGTTTGGAAAAATGGCCCATGGTGGCAAGACAGGCGCTATAGTAACGAAGCCAGGACAGTCAGTCAATCGTACGTCGCCTGCTTGGGCGGCGCCGGATCTCTCTTCCCACGCAGTCTTCAGCTATAAAGGTGGCACCAAACAAATTGTGTGCCGTCGGGATGGCCTATTTGGATGAGCGGCGGATCCTGCTTGCAGATATCCATGACCTTTGGGCAACGAGACTGAAACCGACACCCGGGCGGCGGGTTGAGGGGCGACGGCACATCGCCTGAGAGCACCACTCGGTCGCGCTGCATGGCGGGGTCCGGAACGGGATTAGCTGACAGCAGCGCCTGCGTGTAGGGATGCTTGGGATCTTTGAACAAAATGTCAGCCGGCGCGACCTCGGCGAGCTTGCCCAGATACATCACGGCAATGCGATCGGCCAGGTATTCGACGACGTTCAGGTCGTGGGAAATAAACAGGTAAGAGAGATGATATTCCTCTTGCAGATCTTGCAGGAGGTTGAGGATCTGGGCCTGAATCGAGACGTCGAGGCCTGACACCGCCTCGTCGCAGACGATGAATTTCGGGTCCAGTGCCAGGGCGCGCGCGATTCCGATACGCTGCCGCTGGCCTCCGGAAAATTCATGAGGATAGCGTGATCGGTGCTCGGGCGCCAACCCGACCCGCTGCAGGAGGTGGCTGACACGGTCGTCAAGCTCTTGGCCGTTGGCGACGCCATGAACTCGAATCGGCTCTCCGATGATCGAGCCGATCGTCATGCGCGGGTTCAAGGAACTGTACGGATCTTGAAAGATAATCTGCATGCGCCGGCGCATCGCGCGGAGCTGCCGCCTATCTGCGGTGAAGAGGTTCTGCCCCTCGAACAGCACATCACCGGCGGTCCTCTCCATGAGCCGGAGGATCGTGCGCCCAACCGTCGATTTGCCACAGCCGGACTCGCCGACCAGGCCAAACGTCTCAGCCGGTAGAATGTCAAAGGAGACGTCATCCACCGCTTTGACCCAACCGGAAATTCTGGAAAAGACACCGCTCCTGACCGGAAAATACTTCTTAAGACGGCGAACATCCAGGAGAACCTGGTTCTCGGACCTTTTGGGCGGCACCGAACTACTTCGCTCCCTTCGAGGCATTGAGGGGCGGTTGCTGCGTGAGCGGTTGGTGCAGCCAGCAGACCGCCTCATGATCCGGCTCGATCTGGACCGTCGGCGGGTCCATCTCGGCGCAGTAGTCCAGGACCTCTGGGCAGCGAGTGAAGAAATGGCATCCCTTCGGATACAGCAGGGGCGAGGGGACGGTACCCTCAATCACTTCCAAGCGTTCGCGGCGCGCCCCGGGACGAGGAATGGAGCGCAGCAGGGCACGTGTGTACGGGTGCGAGGGGTTGCTGAAGAGCTGTGTCACCCGCGCTCGCTCTGCCACACAACTGGCGTACATGACCACGACATCTTGGGCGAATTGCGCGACCACGCCAAGATTGTGACTGATCAGTAACACTGCAAGGCCCATCTCTTCCTGAATGGCCTTCAGAAGATCGAGAATCTGGGCCTGAATGGTGACATCGAGCGCGGTGGTTGGCTCATCAGCAATCAGCAGATCCGGTTTGCAGGCCAAGGCCATCGCGATCATGACCCGCTGCTTCATCCCTCCGGACAACTCGTGCGGGTATTGATCTGTGCGCCGGTCAGGGGAAGGAATGCCCACCTTGTCGAGCATGGCAATCACCTGCTCCCTGGTTTGCGCCGGGCTGAGATTCTCATGAGTGCGCAGCACTTCGCCGATCTGATCGCCAATGGTGAATACCGGATTCAGAGAGGTCATCGGCTCCTGGAACACCATGCCAATCTCCTTACCTCTGATGTTCCTCATTTCGTCTTTGGGCAGTTTCACCAAATCGCGCCCGCGGAATAGGATCTGCCCGTTCACGATCCGGCCTGGCGGGCTAATCAGTCGCATGATGGACAGCGCCGTCACGGACTTCCCACAGCCGGACTCCCCCACCAATGCGAGCGTCTGC
>JBFJQA010000068.1:0-14076 GCA_041616875.1 Nitrospiraceae bacterium
CAACGATTAGAAGGTGCCGTGTTCCAAATCAAGGAGCTGAGGCCCTCTCTCAAAATCATTGAGCGGTCGGCGTTGGGGGCCATTCTGAAAGAGCACCGATTTCAATTAGGGGGGTCGGTCGGCGAGGAATCGGCGATACGTGTCGGACGTCTATTGGGGACGGATACTGTCCTGATTTATAGTATTCAAGGGCCGACGCTGCGGGACCGAGTATTTGCAGAAGACTCCACGGACCTTCCTCCCTTCTTAGTGACGAGCAAGATCATTGAAGTCGAGAGTGCCGAGATCCTGTATCATAATGTGGTCACGGCTCGGATTGAAGGGCCAGTAGAAAACGAGGGATCCTTCTTGTTCGGCCGAGAGTCAGCGAATCCTTTGATGCGTCAAGCATTGGGACGGGGAGTCGACCAGACGATCGCAGATCTCCGCCATGCTTTTCGTTGAGGGCGAAAGGTCGCTAATGTGATAAGGGAGTCAACCTAGACGTAGGAGGGTGGGATGGTTAAGGAGGGATTTGTTGCCGCTGCGATCATGGGGGCGGTTCTGATGACACTTGCATTGGTTGGGTGTGGAGGATCTCGCCCGCAATCACCCCCTCAGCCAACCAGGGAACAAGTTCAGAGTAATGCCGATCGATCGTTTGAGAAACTCAAGCAAGAGGAACGGGAGCGGAGCGAAGCAGCCGGGGAGCCGTTGTCACGGTGAAAGGGGGGGCAGGGTTTAACCGGCTAGTGCGGATATGAGTCTGAGAGGTGAAGGTGATAAGAAAAGGGAATGATGCGGGTCCCACTGCGTACACAGATAGCAGGGGAGGAAATCTTTTTCTTCACCACCCCCGCTTGTTGGATAGGCGCCGAGAATTATGCAGCATGCAAGTTGTTCCGGAAGAGGAGGTGTGCCATGAGACACCGCTACCATAATCCGAAACAGGATGCCTGTGGGGTGACACCCGCCCTCATTGTCTGCCTGTTGGCTGGCCTGTTGCTTGTCCCCAACAGCGTGGCTAGGGACCTGATGCCTCAGAAGGAGCAAGAGGAGACCCAATCCGGCGAGATTTATATTCCGGCACTTGACCAAGAGAACTGGAAGCGCCCCCAGGGTATGTTCTCCTGGATTGCCATAGCTTGCGGCTGGAAAGTACCGGACGACACATACGGACGAGCAGGTTGGTTTATGAATGCCAGGATCATGCCTGTGTCGCCTGGTGTCGCTGAATTTCCACCAGACCAACCTGCAGTGTACATTGTGTATGAGATCCCTTCACTGGACGCACCGATGCAAATGAATGCCGACTGGTATTTCCTGGGTAATGAGAAAAAACCATCGGGTGCACCGCTTGGAAAAGACTCTCAATACATGGACATGAATGAGGGATATGGCTATCTGGAGGTCAGACAGCCAGAGGAGGGGTGGAAGCCTGGCGACTATCTGGTGAAGATTTACATCAGTAGCCCTGGACAGCAAATCCATGCCTTGAGTCAAGTCGGGACGATGCAGTTTTCGATTTCGACTAACCAGAGGGCAGCAACCGCTTGCAATTAGGCTCTCGCTTCAGACATTCTATGCCCAACCTCAATACCGCCCTTGGGCAGCGCGATAGGTTCTGATAAGTATTCCACACCCCGGTGCTCCTTCCTCAGTACCGCTCTTGGGCCATCTGCGGCCCTTCTTTGTGAGCAAGGCGAACACAAACGGTCTTTGTGCGACAGAGGGGGAAGGCAGGCTCTTGTCCAATCCAATAGGGGGAAGACGGTGGTTGGGCTCTTGACAATGGTCCGTGGCGATCAGGTACGTTTTCCCCTCAGCTTTTCGTTCCGTCGCCAGGGGTGCCAGATCCGAGGTGTCTGATGGAAAGAAAGTTTGAGAGTGTGGAGGACAGGAATGAAGGAAACCGATCCTGAAAAATTAGCCTTGCTCTACGAACGTTTTAGGGATGTGTGTTTAGTAGAAAAGGAAGTATGGCTCGAAATCTTTCTACCCAGGGATGCCGGAAAGGGTGCAATTCTCACCAATATCCAGGATCGGTATCAGGTGGTGATCGATGACGAGCCTGTTGAACAAGCCTTGGAAGCCAACATCCCCCTTGGTAAAAGCGCTCTCGGTGCGGCGATCCAGGAGTATCGAGGACACATCACCTTTCTGAAGAAATCGTGAACTCCATGAGTCCACGTGCTGGCGAACGTCTGGGATTTCAGCGTTGCGATAATGCTGTTTCCAGGTCCTGGACGATCTCACTGGAGAGCGGTTCGGTCCGTGGGCGGTAACGCGCTACCACGTTCCCTTTGCGGTCGACCAGGTATTTCTGAAAATTCCACTCGACTTCTCCTGGAAATGGACTGTCTTCGGTCAGATAACGATAGAGAGGGTGTTTGTCGTCTCCCTTGACGCTGATCTTGCTGAACAGAGGGAAGGTCAAGCTGTACTTCGTATAGCAGAAGTTCTTAATTTCCGTGTTCGTGCCAGGTTCCTGTCGGCCGAAGTTATTGGCTGGGAAGGCCAGGATTTCAAGGCCCTGCTCCCTGTACTGTTCATACATCGTTTGCAGGTCCTCGTATTGAGGGGTATTTCCACAGAAGCTCGCCGTATTCACCAGGAGAAGGACTTTGCCGTGAAACTGTTGCAAGGGTAGGAGATTTCCGTCGATGTCTTTCAAGGTGAAATCATAGACGCTGGTGGAGCGGGTGGCCCTCGTCAAATCCCCTCCGTGTTGTCCATCTCCAACAGGGGGTAAAGTGCCCGCGATTGCCGCTCCGGGGTTTGCGAGCAACCCCAGGCCGAGAAGAAAAGCGAGCACCGGTGTCACTGGTCTCATGTCAGAGCCTCCCTAGGTAACCCGTTGTAGTGCAGCCACGCGGACCTCGATTGGCGGGTGGGTGGCAAACAAGTGAAGAAACCCTTTGGTAGTCCCGGAGATTTTCATGGTGGCTAAGGCATCGTCAGAGCTGTACTGGATCTGAGCCCGATTCACCCACCGGTCAATCGATTGTAGCGCCGAAATCATCGAGTCTCTTCCGTAAACTCTTGCAGCGAAGGCGTCTGCCGCAAACTCCCTCCGGCGGGAGAACCATGCGATGGGAATCATCGCGAGGAAAGAGAGCACCACCTGCAAGAAAAAATAGACACCGAAGGCTAGCATGGCATTGCGTTCTGCCAGGTGTCTGTACACCCACCTGCTGATGAAATACACAAACGTGTTCATTAAGCCCGCCAACACCGTCGTTGTGAACATGTCGCCGTTGTAGACGTGGCCCATTTCGTGGGCGAGGACTGCACGAACTTCTTGTTCGTTCAAGTGGTTCAGGAGACCGGTTGAGACGGCGACCATCGAATTGTTCTTACTGGGCCCGGTCGCGAAGGCGTTGGGATCGGGTGAGTCATAGACCCACACCTCCGGCATCTTGATGTGAAGGCGTTGGGCGATTTCCTGAACTGAGCCGTACATGACTTGCTCGGCTTGGGTGCGCGGCTGGGTGATTTGGGTGCAGTTCATCATGGACCTGGCCATTCGTTTCGATAATGCCAAGCTGATAAATGCCCCTCCAAACCCTATGACCATGGCCCATAGCAAGTCCAACTGGTTGAGCGATCCTCGAATATCGATGCCGAGGGCGGGCAGAACCATATAGGCAAGGACATGGAACGTAATAGACAGGGTCACAAAGATCAGGACGTTGGCCAGAAGTAGCAACCCAATGCCTCTGATATTCTTCATTCACTTCCTCCTTCACATGATCTGCAACTGCCCTGCTGTTCGCGGTGAGGAGACTTCCTCACGCTAACAATTATACCGTTACGCCTCTGTCTTGATCAAATAAGGTTTTCTTGAGCAAAGTCAAGTCGCGCGGCGGCGATTGACCCGTTTCGGTACTTTTGATAGAAGGTACGGATGGTAACGCGCTCGGGCGTCTGGGTAGCCATTGCCATCTCCTTCCTCCTTGCCTTGCCCCAGGCAAGGGCGCAAGAGGGCCAAAACGTTGGTTCTGAACCAAACGGCGAGGGTATGGTGGTCAGCCTGGGGGACGATGGGGTCCAACGGGCCACCCTCATTCTCGACAGTTATTCCTATTCTCCGGCTCACCTGGTTGTGCGGGTTGGAAAGCCGGTTGAATTCACACTGAAGAGCGTCACTCTTCTCATTCCTCATAACTTTGTCCTGAAAGAGCCCGTGGCAGGATTAGATATTGAACAGACCGTCGGAGCAGGGGACACTGTGACTATCCGTTTTACCCCTGCTAAAACTGGAATCTACACCTTTTATTGTGACAAGAAACTCCTCTTCTTCCCAAGTCACCGAGAAGAAGGCATGGAAGGTCGCCTGGAAGTCACCGAGTGACTGACTCGCCACAGGAGACTCTCGCACCGCCGGGGCTTGCCAAGGACCAGCTGTTAACGGACGTTCTCAAGCGAGTGTCTCGATCGTTCTATCTCACCTTGAACATACTCCCTCCCCCTGTGCGAACCCAGGTAGGTTTGGCCTATCTGTTTGCACGCGCAGCTGACACGATCGCGGACACGGATCTGATCGGCCAGGACCTCCGTCGGCAATGCCTCAGTCAATTCAAGGCACAGTTCGATGGGAGGGGGGGGCGTTCAAAGGAGATCCAGGAAATACAGGGTGCCGTCCTGCCTCATCAAAGTCAGTCGGCCGAGCGACTGTTGCTGGAACGCGTCGACGGTTGCTTTCGTGTCTACGGTGAATTGTCTGGAGAGGATCAGGAGCGGATCAGCAGTTTAATGCAACGACTCATCCCTGGCATGGAAATGGACCTTGCGGTGTTTGCTGAAGGGAGCAGGGACCACCCTGTGCCTTTGCCTTCGATGGAGGATCTCGATCGCTACATCTATCACGTCGCCGGATGTGTTGGCGAGTTTTGGACCCAGATGATGTGTGCCCACTTGCCATCACTGGCGGCCTGGAACGTGCCTGAGATGTCCAAGGTCGGGGTACGTTTTGGAAAGGGCTTGCAGCTCACCAATGTCGTGAAGGACCTAGCCCGGGACCTCCAACGGGGACGTTGTTATATCCCAGAGCCCTTCTTACATGAAGTCGGTTTGAGACCGAGGGATCTGCTGCAGAAAGAAAGCCTGCGCTCTCTTCGACCTGTCCTTGATCGGTTGATTCACGTTGCCCTAGATCACCTTGACCAAGGGTGGCTCTACACCCTTGCCATTCCACGCAGGGAGACTCGCCTGAGACTGGCCTGCATGTGGCCCATTTTATTCGCGGGCCACACCCTGCGTCGGGTCGCCATCTCATCCGACCTTCTTGATCCCTCAGTCAATGTCAAAATGCCTAAGGGACAGGTCTACCGTCTTATGACGGGAACCATCCTCACCGGTGCCTGCGGTTATCTCTGGACCGCCTACTGGGGCCACCTGCGTAAGCAGATCGCCTAAATCCTTTTTTCTTTAATGACCATGCGGGTGGGGCGGGTGCAGGCTGACGTGATCATCCTCGCAGTCACTGCATGCGAGACGGCCAAGTGGTATCGCGGCGCCTCCCTACTTCTGTTGCGGCGTGATAACCTTTTCCCCTTTGCGGTATACCGCGTAAATGGCCTGGGTCGGGCAGGCATCGAGGCAGAGGCGGCAGCTTTCGAGGCATCGCGAGGAATCAAACTTGAAGGGCGGGGTCGACAGCCACGCGCCAGTTGGGCAAACAGGGATACAGACGGCGTTCTGGGAGCAACGGTCGGGGTGACGAACGAGGTGATCTCTAATGAGCATCATAGGCTTTACACCTTCAAAGAGGCCCTGGGAAAACAATTCCAGCATGTTCATGGATAGGCTCCCTCCGCTGGCCTTCGTTTACGTCCACTCTTTTACGAGTTGTCTAATTCGATCCTTGAGCTCGGGAATGTGTTCAAGATTGTTCTGGATGGCACCAACGATTTTTTCCATCCTTGCCCGCCGAAGTGCGTCTTTATCTTTCCGGGCCAACCTATCGTATTCAGCGTACGCTTCTTTATGTCTTGGCTCGAGGAGGGGCCGTGCAGCCGCAAGTCCTTCTGCAAGTTCCCACGGTTCCGGTCGAAGAGCAGGGACGACCGCAAAGGTGCCGTCAGAAAACACGAGCACAGCGGCGGACGGTTTCGATGACAGTGGCCTGATGGCCTCGATTGTTTTGCCGCTTGTGGCTTCCCACACTGCGATCAGCCCGGGGAAGTGCTTCATAAAGGCGACTTTTTCTTGGTTCGCTTTCCATTTTTCTTCTACTGCCATAGCCGCCCCGCCTGGTTGCGAAATGTCGATTGTGAGTCGCTGAGGTTGACCGACGTGGGGTCAAAGCTTGCGGCTGGGGGGCGCGTGGTCAGGCATGAGCAGTCGCTCGACGATTTCGCCCTTCATGATATGGCGTTCCATGATTTCCGTGACGTCAGCCTCGGTGCCCACCCAGTACCATACCCCCTCCGGATAAATGACGACGCTTGGACCGTACTCGCAATGATCAAGACATCCTGCCTTGTTGGCCCGGACGGTGCCTTTTAGCCCTAATCGTTCCACTTCTTTCTTGAAGAATCCCTGAAGGCGTTCTGAACCATGATCAGCACAACAGCCCCGGGGGTCTCCCTTGGGCCGTTGATTAATGCAGACAAAAATATGATGTGTGAAGGTGGACACCGGTCAAATATTTTGGAACTCATGGTTGGAAGGAGACTTGCCTAAACCGGTCTCGAGGTGATGCAGGAGGTTGATGACGGCGGTCGACTCAAGAAAGGGTGAGGCACCACCGGCGCCTTCAAGGTAGGCGTGTATTTCTCGAAGACGGACTTGGGATCGGGAGACGTGGTCCGCATGAGCTAGCTCGGAGGCCTGACCCGCCTGCCACTTTGATACCTCCGATTGGATATCCCGAAAGTCACGCTGGAGGTTTTTCTGTTGAGAGCAACCCGCGCAATACCATTTAGGCTTCTGGTCGGAAGATGGTGAAAGTCGATCATAGGGGCGGCCGAAGAAGTCCTTTCCCAGAGAGACCTTGATAAAAGGCCCACGCTCAGTGCCACAAGCATCACAAGTCTCTGGAGATGCGGTGTCCTTGCTTTCCATGCTCACGTGTTTCCACAAGCTGATGAGTTTCATTGCCCCCTGGTCATCGCGGCATCTTACACGAGGGGTTGCATAGATGTCCATGGGAGGGGACAGGACAGGACGGGGCGTGACTTGGCCAGACATCGTGCGCTGCGGCACAGGCGGGTCATGCGCTGGTCCTGGGGACAGGGCTAATCTGATGGAAGAATTTCCGGCATCACCAGAGTATAATAAGGCTGCTAATTGTTGATTACACAGAAAGGAATCCTGATGATCCTCGGTGTGCCCAAAGAGATCAAGGATCAAGAATACCGTGTCAGCCTCACGCCGGATGGGGTCCGGGTTTTGAGTCAGGGGGGACACGTCGTCTGGATTGAGTCGTTGGCTGGAGAGGGAAGCGGATTTTCTGACGAAGAGTTTCAAAGGGCAGGGGGGCGTCTGGCCAAATCCAAGCAGCACCTGTTCGACGAAGCAGACTTGATCG
The DNA here is from genome assembly GCA_041616875.1 of Nitrospiraceae bacterium. GTDB lineage: Bacteria > Nitrospirota > Nitrospiria > Nitrospirales > Nitrospiraceae > JBFJQA01. Next base: position 7,514 of record JBFJQA010000068.1, read on the forward strand.
TGAAGGTAAAGGAGCCGCTGTTGTCCGAGTGTTCGCTCTTTCGTCCGGGGCAGGCGTTATTTACCTTTCTGCATCTGGCGGCGCTCCCTGAGCTGACTCGGGCTCTGCTGCAGGCCGAGGTCACAGCCATTGCGTATGAAACAACTGAAGGGGCTGATCGAAGTCTCCCAATGCTCAAGCCGATGAGCGAGATTGCTGGGCGAATGTCGGTTCAGATTGGAGCCCGCTTCTTGGAGCGAATACATGGAGGGCGAGGAGTCTTGCTGGGCGGGGTTCCCGGGGTGGCTCCGGCGAAGGTTGTGGTCCTAGGTGCCGGGACCGTGGGCAGTGCGGCAACAAGGATTGCGGTGGGGATGGGCGCACAGGTTTCAGTTATTAATCTCGATTTAGAGCAGCTACGAGAACTCGACGCGTTGTATAGAGGAAGGGTTGTTACCCTCGCCTCCAGCCAACCCTTGATTGACCGGGCGGTGGAGGAAGCGGATCTCGTCGTCGGTGCGGTGTTGGTGCGAGGCGCCAGAGCTCCGAAGTTAGTGTCACGTCAGGTGGTTTCACGGATGAAGGCTGGATCGGTGGTGGTGGACGTGTCGGTGGATCAAGGGGGGTGTTTCGAAACCACAAAACCGACGACACATTCGAATCCCGTATACGAGGTGGATCGCGTCTTACATTATTGCGTTTCTAACATGCCTGGGATTGTGCCCCGCACATCGACTTTTGCCTTGACCAACGCCACACTACCCTTTATAGTCCGCATTGCTTCGGCGGGCGTAGACCACGCGATTCGCTCCGATCCGGGTCTGGGCAGAGGTGTCAACCTGCACAAGGGCAAGGTCATCTGCAGGGGAGTTGCTGAAGCTCACGGGATGTCCTGTGAGACCCTCGGGTAGGAGCTTGGGGGAAAAATACTGAGGGATCGGGGCGTAGCGCAGCCCGGTAGCGCACCGCGTTCGGGACGCGGGGGTCGGAGGTTCAAATCCTCTCGCCCCGACCACCCCTCGCTTGCGCTACGATGGGCCCTACATTCGTTCCTCGCCCATCGATAAGATACCTTCAGTAGATTTTCGCACAACAGGTCGAGGAACGGTCTCTTGACCTCTTCTCGGCGATACCTGAAGAGTGACATCGAATAACCACCTCCACTTTTCTCTCCACGCACAAACGTGCCGAGATGAAGGCCTGGGTCCAGAACCTGCTGGTGTAGCCGGGGCCTGTGCGTTGTGAAGTGATCTCGGCTCCCCGGATGGGTGAGCACATAACTCCAGAAAAAAAACAGAATACCATTGCTGAAAACAAGATTTGGTGCGAGAGTGAGGAGGCAAACAGAGGCAGCGATCTGGAAATCCCATTTGAATCGTGGCTGACCTTCGAAATCAGTTTCGAACCTCCAACTATCTTACGGCCTTCCTCAGCAATGAACCCCAGGGGCAGTTAACGCGGTCGGATGCTGATGCTCACGGAGGATTCTCAGTCCGCTCTTCGAGCTCGGGTATGGGTCGCTGGTCGTGTGCAGGGGGTGGCCTATCGTGCTTTTGCGTGGGAGACTGCAACCCGTATGGGGTTAAAAGGTGGTGTTCGAAACCTCGACGACGGACGAGTCTTGGTGGAAGTCGAGGGCGAACGCCAAGCCGTGGAATCTTTTCTGGAGCTTCTGCGTGCTGGACCACCAGCGGCTAGGGTTGATGACGTTCGTGTCGAATGGGCCTCGCCAAACGGGCAATGGGCGGATTTCCAGGTCTGGTATTGACCGGAAACCATGGTTGTAGGGACTGGAGTCCTGCATGGCAAGAAGTGACGAAGACTTGAATGCACCGGACGAAATTGACGGTGAGGGTGATGGCGTGGAATCCCCGCACCAGGTGGCCGGTGCTAGGCCAGGGTGGAAACGAAAGGAGGGGCCCTCCGAAGGCCTCGATACGGTTAAGAGTTACCTGCGTGAGATCAGGAATTCCACGCTCCTGACTTTCGAGCAGGAACAAGAGCTGGGCAAGCGGGTGATCGAGGGGGACCACGCTGCGCGTCAGCAGATGATCGAATCTAATTTGCGCCTGGTGATCAGCATTGGAAAACGCTATATGAATCGAGGGTTTCCGTTCTCAGACATTGTGGAGGAAGGAAACTTGGGGTTGATCAAGGCGGTTGAAAAGTTTAATTATAAGCGAGGGTTTCGGTTTAGCACCTATGCGTCTTGGTGGATTCGACAATTCATTGAGCGAGCGATCATTAATCAAGGCAAACTTATTCGTCTGCCAGTGCACGTCGTTGAACGGCTGAATCGCTTTATGTCAAATGCTGAGCAGCTAGGACAGGAGCTAGGGAGGGAACCGAGGCCCGATGAGATCGCGACCAGGATGAAGAATTCTGAAGCCGAGGTCATCGGTCTCAAACAACTTATTCGTACAACCTGCTCACTTGACAGCCCGATGAACGATCGCTCGGATACCTTTCTCCGTGACGTCATCGAAGACCCCCTGAGTATCTCACCGGCAGAGACTGCGGAAGGCGTGCTGCGCCGGGAGGAGCTCATGGAGTGGGTACAGGACTTGCCGGACAAAGAGCGGACTGTGATCATTCTTCGATTCGGACTCGACGGCGGTGAAGCCCAAACCTTAGAGGAGATTGGTCAAGACCTCGGTTTAACGCGGGAGCGTGTCCGCCAGATCGAAACCGCGGCGCTGGTGAGGCTGAGGGCCGTCGTCGAAAGAAAGACCCTGAAGCAAGAGGACCTGTTGTAGGAGGACGTCCAACTCATGGACTATAAGGCGTTGATTCGCGAGGTGCCGGACTTTCCAAAGCCGGGAATCCTTTTCTATGACATCACGACGCTACTCAAAGACGCCAAGGCCTTTCGCAGTATCCTTGATCATCTGGTCGATCACTATCGGGATCAGGGCGTCCAAAAAATTGTCGGAATTGAGTCCAGGGGCTTCATTTTCGGTAGCCCAATAGCGTATCATCTGGGAGCAGGATTTGTCCCGGTGAGAAAACCTGGAAAGCTTCCGGCTGATTGTTTTGAGGTAAAGTACAACCTAGAATACGGGGCCAACTCGCTGGCCATTCACCGCGACGCCATCGGGATGGGAGAGCGAGTTCTGATCGTCGATGATCTTCTGGCAACCGGAGGGACCGCGGCAGCCACGGTGAATCTGGTTCGTCAGTTAGGGGGTGAGATCGTCGCTCTGGTCGTGCTTGTGGAATTGGAAGGGCTCAAAGGTCGTGAAAAAGTGAACGGCTGTCCGATCCATTCCGTCATCACCTATTCTTCCTAAGCCTCCCCCGTAACCTCATGACAACATGTGTTCCTGCCCGCGTTCAAGCTGGGCGCAGGGGAGGCAACTCATCCTCGCCGGTTGCGTTCCTTAGCATGTGACGAAGAAAGGGGGATCGTTGAGTATGGTGGCAAAGGTCAAAACGAAGAGGAAAGCAGCCTCAAAGGCAAAGGCTGTTGGAAAACGGTCTGGAGGGAGCCGAACGTCTGGCGCCAAGAGGGCACCGAGTGCGCCACGCCCATCCAGTAGCAAAACGAAGAATCAAGCGAGGAATGTACTTGGCCCCCAATCTTCCCAAAAACGACGTCGGGAATCCTTGCGGAAGTTGCTCTTAGCCAAGCGCGAAGAGATTCTCAGAGAAATAAAGGAAGACTTGGGACAATCCCTGACGAGTGATCAGCAACGACGTCTCGAGTCGGGGATGGATTCCGGAGATCATGCCTTAATGGATCTGGAGCGGGAGTTAGGAATTTCCCTTTTGGAGATGCGCAACCGAAAAAGGCAACTCATTGATGAGGCCCTGATCAGAGTTGAGGATGGTACCTACGGGGTGTGTGCCGAATGCGGGGTAGAGATCAGTGAGAAGCGGCTGGAGGCGGTGCCCTTTGCAAGGCTTTGTGTGGAGTGCCAATCGCGCGAAGAATTGTTAGAGAAAATCGAAAAAGAAGAGGAAAGAGAATAACAGGCTGGTCTCGGTCCTGTGTGGGACGTCGACAGTCGATACCCGCCTGCCGGCGAGGGGTTTCGTGATTGCGGTCGTCCTGGCAAGCGGAGGCCTAGATTCGACAGTCACTGCGGCTGTCGCGCGGCGAGATGGATGCCGCGTCTATCTCTTGACTATTGACTACGGACAGCGCCATGGGGTCGAGGTCGAGCGGGCCAGGCAAGTGGGCCAATCCCTGGGCGCCGAGGGGCATCTGGTCATCACACTAGACCTTCGGTCTATTGGAGGCTCGGCACTGACAGATGATCAGCCGGTTCCTAAAGATCGCACGGAGGCACAGCGGGGGGAAGGTATCCCGAATACCTATGTGCCCGCGCGCAACACGATTTTTCTTTCCCTGGCTTTGGCCTACGCCGAGACCCTCGGCGCATTGACAATTTACATCGGCGCCAACGTCCTCGATTACTCCGGCTATCCTGATTGCCGGCCGGAATACCTGCGGGCCTTTGAGGAAGTGGCAAGGCTCGGGACCAGGGCTGGCTCGGTCGGGAAAGGGATTGAGATCCGTGCTCCCTTACTCCACATGACCAAAGCCGACATTATTCGAACCGGGACCAAGCTTGGTGTCCCCTTTCATCTGACACATAGTTGTTATGATCCACTTCCCGATGGGACGGCATGCGGACACTGCGATAGTTGTCACATTCGCAAGGCTGGTTTTGAGGAGGCCGGTCTGGCTGACCCGATACCCTATGCAAGGACCTAATTCCCACCAATGAGTGTTTCTCCGGAAGAATTTTTCATGTATTTGACGATTGCCCTGATCGTCCTCATTCCAATTTCCGTACGAGTGCATCGGTATGTGACCAAGGAGCGGACCGCCAGAATGTTGCGAGAGCAGTTTGGGTCTGTGCCAGGTTCAAAGAAGGCAGATGATGATGCTTCTCCCCGATAACCCCATGGAACGGTGTGAGCCCCCGGCAGCCGGCCGCGATGTTTCAGGCAGGGTCAGCCGGGGGATTCTCGTGGCTCTCCTCCTCTGTGGGCTAGCCGTGAATGCATGTGAGCAGGGACGCGAGGTGGGCGCGGTGACAGAGCCTATTCCGGCAGACCTGCGGGTTGGAGAGACGACGTTCAACGGAAACTGCGCCCGTTGCCACGGTGAGCGTGCAAAAGGCACGAATCAAGGGCCGCCGCTCGTCCACAAAATCTATGAGCCTAGCCACCACGGGGATGCGACCTTCTATGCCGCTGCGGCAAACGGCGTGAGGTCCCACCACTGGAACTTTGGGAACATGCCACCCATTGCAAATGTCACGAGGGAGGACGTGGCGGAGATCATCCGTTATGTGCGTTGGCTGCAACGCAAAGCCGGGATCGTGTGAAGGGAGGAGGCTCCAATCCTAATCTAGGGAGCTCCTTGCAACGTGGTGAAAGATCTCCTCGGGCCTATGGTTCGCATCAGAAGGAATCCGTAAACAATATCCCAACCATCGCGGTCAGCCCTCCTGCCAAGGCGACGGCGAAACTCAGTGCTCCCAAGACATACCAGGGCTTGATACTCGCAAACTCCTCGTCAGTCAGCTTGGCATGGAAGTCGCTCGGTGAGAGCCACCATTTCTTTGGAGCCGGCCCGGCTTTAGCCAGCGCGCGGTACAACACCATGTGATACCACAATCCGGCTGGCAGGCCTACAGCTAATCCTATCCCTAAGCACACGAATCCGAGTCGTAGTAGAAGAGACGCGGAGACGACGGTGGAGAGCGTGCCTAAGATCCCCACAACCGCGAGGGACACTAGCACGAGGAACAGTTCGGGCATGGGAATCGGCCATCTGTCGCCTGCCTGGGCGATCACTAGAGGCCTGTCTTTTCCGCCTACCTACCGGGATGAACTGGGAGACTATGTTTGGTCCGTTGTCCCACCCTCGGTGCGCTCAAGACGTGCCCTCAAAGAGTCACCAGCAGACCTCCTTTAAGCAGGTCGAATGGGGCCTCCACCCGCCCTGCCTCACAATTCAGGAGCGCGACTGCGATCAGTTCTTGTGGCCGGGGTCAAGGGCTAGCCGAAGCGCCTATTCGCGATCACTTTTGGAGGTGGTAGACAAGATGCGTATCAGTCTGGGACACACCTTCAATGGCATGGATCCGTGTGAGGACCAAGGAGGTCAGCGCATCTTGGTCAGGAACCTCAACCATTGCAAAGATGTCTGGTTTTCCCCAACAGGGGTCAATGTTCTTAATTTCTTTTATCTCCAGGAGAGACTTCACGACATCGCTGGTTTGTCCGGGGTGGACGTTGATCAAGACGTAGGCACGGTCAGACATGGTACATTCTCCGTCCTTCAATGCTAGGTGGTAGATGGCCGACTCTCCATACAGCAGCGGCAGACCTTAGCGGAATTGCAGGTGTCAAGTCAACGGGGCACGTCACGAGTCAGCCGAGGGGCGAAAGGAAAAGTGTCGCGGTCAACGACGCTACTTCGGGGAGATAAGTACATGGACAGAGAGTCCATGCGCCGTTTTACTCTCCTCAGACTCGATGATTCTGGGATCCCCAATCCGGCCTTCCGGATCATAGACAAAACAGAAGAGAGCCCTGCATGCACGATAGCTGGCATAGTGCTGAGC
>JBFJQA010000069.1:0-14057 GCA_041616875.1 Nitrospiraceae bacterium
CCGCGATGGACGGTCGTAATGGCTTCGTGAAGTAGCGATTCAGCCATGTCATAGACCATGTCCACCGCAATGTCTTTCATGCAGTGGTGATCAATGGGGCACTCAGGTTTGAGACAAGGACTACACGCTGTCGGAACTCGAACCATGTGGCTCCTGGGACTGATCGGGGATGTCGTGACGTGATTGGTAGGTCCGAATATGGCAATCTGAGGAACATCAAGGGCAGCGGCGACATGCATCAAGCCGGAATCATTCGTTATGAAAAACCTGCACCGGTCAATGATCGCGATCGCTTCATGAAGCCGCGTTTTTCCGCAGAGATTGACGCAACCCTTCCCCACGAGTGATCGGATCTGCTCTCCTAAAGCCGCCTCTGCCGGTCCGCCAAAAATGACGATCTGGATGTCAAAAGAGTTCTTGAGTCGGATACATAAGTCAGCGTAACGGTCAGGAAACCACCGCTTTGCTGTTCCAAACGTAGCGCCAGGGTTTATCCCGACCAAACAGGCTTCCGGTGACACCTGTTCCCGACGAAGGATTTCAAGGGCGCGAGTCGTATCCTGCTCGCTAAGGGTGAGACTAAGGCCCCCGCCATCATTCGGCAAGCCGACTCCTTCGAGAAGACGGAGGTAGTATTGGGTTTGATGAAGGCTTTTAATCTCAGGTGTGCAGGGGACCGAATGGGTCAGTAGGAAGGCGCGACCGTCGGTATTGTATCCTATCCGTCGAGGAATCCGAGCGAGAAAGGCAATGAGAGCCGCCTCGAATGCATTCTGCAAGAGGATCGCTGTATCGAATCTGTGCTGTCTCAAGTCTTTGGCTAGCTGCCATTTACCCCATACCCCCGTATGCCGTTTGGCTGGGTCATAGAGCAAAACATGGTCGACATGAGGGCTGTTTTCAAATATCGGTGCTACCCAAGGTTTTGCCAAGATACTAATTGCGGCATGGGGAAAGTGTGTTCGTATTGCACGAATGGTGGGCGTCGTCAATATCGCGTCACCAACCCAGTTGGTAGACCGTATCAGGAGACGTTCAACGTTGAGAGGATCGAGCTCTGTCATCCAAGCAATCCAAAATTATGGGATCAGGGTCGTACACCGTCTACCAGAATGACTTTGAACAATTGTTGCAAATACTGACTTGCTGCTGCTGTCCAGTTTTATGGTAGTGTCGCATTTTCTCGTACAGCGGGTTATGCCAGATTTCATAAATAGAGGTGTTTCTGGCATTGCCCAACACGACTTTGCCCTCATAATCAAGACAGCATAAGGCAACGTCTCCATTCGACAAGACAGTGAAGGTGCGCCATACCCTGTGGCACGCTTTTCTGATCGATGTCCTTTCGTCGGCATCCTCGATTTGCCCGCCCCAGTTATGGACATGGTCAAAAGAAAATTCATCGGCGATGTTTTCTAACGTCTTGATTGTTTCACTCTTGTCCGAGGTGCTACAACAGGTCACCTTTATTTTTAGGGGTGATTTCCTTTCGTTTCTGAGTCTAATGAGTTCATTGATGTTCAGGATGAGTTGGTCGAATTGTAGTGGATATCTGATTCTTTCGAACTCTTCTTTTGTCGAGCCATCAAAACTTATTTTTATTTCATCAAGGCCCGCATCAATCAGCTCATTGGCCTTCTTGGAGTCAATCAGCGAACCATTGGAAAAAATCTTCACCTTTTTCAGGCCCTTCTGCTTCGCGTAAGAGATTCGCTTCGTCAGTTTCTTGTCGAGAAAGGGCTCGCCAAAATTGTGTAACTGCACATCGCCGCAATCATGAGTGGCGCATTCGTCGATGATCTTGGCAAACAGTTCATCATCCATATGTTTAATCGTTCGATTCATCGCAGGGTGTGGACATGTCACGCATTCCGCATTGCAGGCGTTGGTCGTTTCAATTTGCATGGTATTAGGAAAGTCCGCCAACGCGAAGTCGTAGGTGGTACCGAGGGTGAGGCAGGATAGTTTGGAGACCATAGCGTTCATGATTTGCACCATTTGGCCTTTCCCAGGATTTGGATTGCTCTCGCGGGACGGTGGTCTACAGGCGATGCTCAGATCAGATTGAGGTCAAGGTCCAGTGCCATGAGATCCCGCGGCCATTCGCCCGACGGACATCCGCTCGTCCAATGTCCCTATTTCGAGGTGTTCATGAGAGGATGGCTACGTCTAATACTTTCCACTTGATTGTGACCAATTCCGAGGTGTCTGTCAAATTGTTGTTGTGAGAAGGTCGAGCAACACAACCTTGTCACAAAACTCGGTGTCGTTGGGGCACAGCGTTCTCATCTTGACCGTGAGGAACCTCCGGGGGTGGTGGTAGCCCTGGCTGGCCTACTCCACGACAATCTCTCCAGGAGTGGTTCGGGTCCTGGCGTTCGAGCGTATGGTCTAAGTTACTGTGCTCAGAGGCCTCTTCTCACGATCTTTTTCGCACAATCTGGGCGTCGTTCCGGTGCATCCAATTCGGTCGCTCGTTGCGGAGGTACTCCAGGATCTCCGCTCTCGACTCTCTTCACGAGCCCTGTATCCATACCCCTACCAGGTCGCGACCATAGACCCAGTAGTAGAAGGTGGACCCGAACAACGCGTGTGAGAAGGCGAGAGGCCAGAGTACGCGATAACGATAGTAGACGTAGGTCCAAAATACTCCGGCAACGGCAGTCGCCAACGTGACGTCGACGCAGGGTAAATGGACCAAGGCGTAAATAATCCCGGTACAGGGTATGGCGAGGGTAGCTGGAAATAGCGTCAGGAGTCGACCAAGCAGGTAAAACTGGAAAAGAGTTTGCTGGAGAAGCGCCCATGGGACATAGAGAGCGAACGCAGCAAGCACATGCCAATTGACGACACGCCTTACGGCTCCGTTCAAGCCGTCCTCGAGGTAGCCAAGAACCACGCCTGCTGCGAGCAGGCCGGTCACGACGATCGCCGTCACGGGTCCAACCAGCAAAATGGTCTTCTGAAGTCGCGTACCATAATCCAGGGTTGGGGGGAATCGTCTCCAGATGACACCTCTGGTGTACGGGATGTTAAAGAACAGGAGCGTGACAGCAAACACCGCAAGTCCTAGGTCTACGACAATCGGACGCTGGGGAAAAACAAGCAGAAACGCGAGTGCCAATACCGCCAGAAGGCAGAGCTCGATGGCGACGTGTTTTTTTATCCTCGAGTGCTCCGAGTTCATGCCTTCTTCGTTCCGACGTCACATGGTTGACTGGCCGCAGCGAGATGCTTAAACTCCCTGCGCAAAGCTCGTATATCGTGAGCACATCATGATGCGCATCAATGTGCTGATTCTCATTACTGTGACGAACCTGCTGTATTTTGCGCTTGCGAGTACTTCCGTGTCAGCATTGACCATTATTCGGGAATACATTGCCCCAGGGGCACAGTTCAAGTCCATTGGCGGGCAGGTGACTGCGGGACCAGCTGCGACGACTACCGTTGGCGGAGGCAACCTTGTCGACCTCTTCAACTCAGCAGCCGACACCTGGGAGCGTGCCATTCAGGATGACCATACCGTCACCATCCAGTTTGGCTGGTCACCGATTCCACTTGGAGCCGGGGTTCATAATGTCCTTCACCAGGGTGGTGTACCCAACAGAGTGACCGAAGCTATGGTGTATTTTGACAATGATGGGTCGACCAAGTGGTTTCTCGATCCGACTCCTCTAGAGAATTCCGAATACCAGACGGGTACCGAGTGCTTCACGTTCCTCCGAGCGAGGCGTGTCAATTCGGGCCGAATTTTCTCAAGCGGTGTCCGGGCGGCGCGGGCAGTAGACCTCTTGACTATTGCCAAACACGAAATTGGTCACGCCATCGCGCTGAGCACCTGGAACGCGCTGTGGGTATCAAAGAACGCCGACCAGGGGATTCACATCCACGTTCCAAGGCCCTTCCCGGGTGCCACGGTCCCGACCGATCCTCAGGGGCATCTCGCCGTGGCTGGGACACTCATGGAAGGGGCTCTGGTGGCAGGCCAGCGAAAACTCCTTTCTGTGGTGGATGTGCTCGTGATTGCAGAGATGGGGGAATTCAGTGACCTGAACCTCAATGCCGAAGCTGTGGAAATGAATCCGGTCAACAGGGGTTGTTAGCCTAGGCAACCCGTCTATTTTTGCTCCTCTTGGCATATTGCTCATTATTCTCGGCCAGGGCGTCTTCGTGGTCAGCAGCCCCGCAGCGAGACCTCCCACCCATGCCATTCGGTACCCGGTGGAGAGACTCATTGACCGTGATGCGGCAGCGGAACCTGGTTCACACAGACGCCAAATCATGCTATCTTTGCCCCCGGTTTGGGCAAGCACCATGGTGTAACAAGCGCTGCCGTCGGTCTCGGGGTGCTCGGAGGCTCACCGTTGCCGGAAGAATCGCCGTCCTTCTCGCCTGCGGTGGCTGTCACGAACAGGCGTACCACCATGCTGTCGAACCTGAGGTCGGTTTGCATCTGTATCATGTCGCCGCAGGCGCCCGGGCACAACATCACTGTGCAGCGATCGTTTCACACTCAGAGAAGGAGAACAGCGCGTTATGCTCATGGATGGAAAGAAGGGGCTCATCATCGGCGTGGCCAACAAGCACAGCATTGCTTGGGCAATTGCGGAGGCTGCCGCTCGCGAGGGAGCTCAACTTCTCTTTAACTACCAGAACGAGCGGCTGCAGGAAAATGTGGAGGAATTGGTGCGGACGATGCCCGGGGCCAAGGCTTTCCCCTGCGAGGTCGGAGACGACGGCCAGATCGACGCGTTGATGAAGCAGGTTGAGCAGGAATTCGGCAGACTCGACTTCCTTGTTCATTCAGTAGCGTTCGCGCCCCGTGAAGAACTCACGGGCGAATTCGTCAATACGACCCGTAAGGGCTTCGCGACTGCTCTTGACGTGAGCACCTACTCGCTTGTCGCTCTTACTCGAGGGGCGGCGCCCCTCATGACCGAGGGGGGATCCATCGTTACGCTGACCTATCTCGGCAGCGAACGGGTCGTGCCGCACTACAACGTCATGGGCGTCGCGAAAGCCGCGCTCGAAGCGACTGTACGCTACCTCGCTCACGATCTCGGTCCAAAAAACATTCGGGTGAACGCCATCTCGGCTGGACCAATCAAGACCCTGGCTGCGCGTGGCGTGTCAGGAATCAGCAAAATGGTCGAGCATCATCGTGGGTTCGCGCCGCTGCGGCGAGCGACCGAGCAAGCAGAAGTGGGCGACACAGCCCTGTTTCTCGTGAGTCCACTGGGTCGAGGTATCACCGGGGAGGTGATCTACGTCGATGGCGGCTATCATATCCTCGGATCACTCGCTTCCGTTGATTAAGGATGCGGAAAACGGGGGCACACTCAGAATGATTAGTCCCTGCCCCGCAGGTGACGAGCAGCCAGTTTGAATGCCTCGGCCGTTCAACTGCCAGGAGAACAGGCTTGCTCAATTCTTCTCGTCTTTAAATTTGATATGCCAATGAGTCCCGTCGCAAAACGGTTTATTCTTCGAGCCTCCGCATCGGCACAGCGTATAGTGTTCGGTTGACGCTCCCTCTCCGCGTTGGACCCCAACAAGGTCGATGCCGCCCGTCACATGGTAGGGCCCATCTCTTGAGACAGTCACCATCGGTTTTCGCTCCTGATCTCGATGCTCGATCGCTTCGATCGAATAACTAAGCGCCCCCGAAGGGCATTTGCGGATAGTCTCGATGATGGCCTCAACCGTCGCGCCGTCCGGATCGATCCACGGTTCGGTATTCATTTTCCACACTGAGGCCAGATTGTCCGTACACTGCCCGGAATGGGCACAGATTCCCCGGTTGTCGTGAATGGTAATGTGCTTGCCAACATAATTATCGCGCTTATCCAGCTTCCCATCTGTGATTGTTTCGCTTGAAAAGCCATTCGTTCCGTGGGTTCCATCGCAAAATGGCTTATTCTTAGAGCCACCACACCGGCACAGGGCGACCCCGCGGACATTCGACAAGGACTCGCCCTTCGAATTGGTCAAGTTCTCTACCACCTTCGGCGCTGGATCATTCAGTAAATAATAGGGTCCGTTCGGCAGTGGGGCAATCTTCGGCTTGGGTTTCTGGTCCTGCGCGGGCATAACGCCTCCTTCTTACATGGAGAGTGAACGCTTGGTAGATGCACCAATGGGCGAACCTCATTCACAACCAAACAAGCGACGATGCTACTCTAGCATGGTTCTGAGCGCAAGAAGGGGTCCCTCGTCTTCAGCGGGGCACGGGACAGGACAAGATGCATCGCGACTCGTGTGGTAGCACTCCCCAAATAGTGCGCTGAGGGGAACTCTAACCGGTAACCCGTTGGCCGCGTGTCCTTTGGAGGCCACGATCCGGATCCCCTACTGGTTGATCGATGGAGGCTTCTTGGGTGTTCGCGAGACGAGGTGGGCCGGTAAGAACGCGGAGGGAATGCCCAGGCGGAAATGAGGCGCGCAAGCAAATTACAGGCGCAGGGGGGCTATGCGTGGGCCGCGTTCAAAAAAGACTGCCGCTCTCTTGACTCCTTATTAGGACTAACCTCTTAATTGGACCCGCCGCCTGCCCTGCCTTTGAACGTTAGCTCCGCCACGGCGGATTTATCCAGTTCGCCCTTTCCTGCCTCCAGGAGGCGTTGGTACTGCTCAAAGGTGGCCTGCATCACGGGTAAGCGCAGTCCTGCCTGCTCCGCCAGCTTCAGCGCGATACCGCAGTCCTTCAGGGCGTGTGCCGCCGAAAAAAAACACTCGTGCTCGCGATTTTGCATATCCTCCCCGTCTGTCTCCAGGACTCGCGAGGCCGCGCCGGTCTGCGCAAAGACCTCGCGCAGCATCGCCACGTCGAGACCGAGCGCGGCGCCCAAACCCAACCCCTCCGCCAGGGCCGCCGTGTTCGCGTTCATGACCATGTTGACCAGGGCTTTCACCGTCGCCGCCTCGCCGGCCGATCCAATGTAGCGAAGACTTGTGCTCATGGATTGGAGGAGCGGCCTGGCCTGGTCGAACGCCTCCCTCTCTCCCGCGCACATGAGATAGAGTGTGCCCTGCCGGGCTTGAGGGATGCTGCTGGCCATGCAGGCTTCGAGCGTGTGGCCGCCCTGTTTCCTGACAACCGTCCCCACTTCGACATGGATGGCCGGTGAGACTGTTGCGCAATTGATGAAAAGACGACCGTTAGAATGTTTCAGCAAGCTTTCCGCGCGCCCCGGTGCATAAATCGCCCGCATCGCGGCATCATCGGTGACTACGGTCAGGATCGTATTCGTCCGCTCCGCAACACGGGCCGGAGACTCGACAGCCTCGCTGCCGAGCTCACGAGCGAGCTCCTCGCTTTTTCCTTGGTTCACGTCGTAGAAGGCTTCCACGTGGTAGCCTTGCTCCTTGAGCCGCCGGGCCATATTCGCGCCCATCCGGCCAACACCGACGAACCCCACACGGTATTTTTCCTTTTTCATATCTACTGATCCTTTTCTTCATTGTAATACCAGAAGACGCGTGCTCCCAGCGAGCCGCGAAGCTCTTCCGATTAGTCGCTGTACTCGAGAAGAACAGCGAGCAACTTGTTGAGAAGTTCTGATACCCACTATCGTCTCAAAGCACATCCCGCGGTAGACAACGGTCTGTCATGCCAGCGCAGCAGACGTTCGCGAAGCCAACCCCCAGGCAACTCTTAATTGTGGAGAATCTATCTAGAGAGGCCAATTCCTGACAAACTTCTAGAACATAACCTCGTCAGGACTACGAGACGTCCTTTACCTCTCCGTGTCACGTAGAGGCTTCCGCCTCCGACGCCCTCAATTCGCGCCCTTCAATTCCCCAAATCTAGTTCCCCAAGATGCTCCTGGTGGATAAACCGTTTTACGGCCGCGGCCTCGTGAGTGCGGAGGGAACATTGGCCATCAAAAAACATGGGTAGCGGATAGGGTGTCTTGGACATCATCCTCCCCTCTGTCCTTGCCTCTGCGTCCTCTTAGTCGTGTGCCGCTCGGCGATCTCCACAATCCCTGTCACACTGTTTGGAGAGCCCCTCTCAACAACAGTCCCGCCCTGCGGCTTAGCCAGCTTGGCGGGGCCCGCCCCGGCCGACCGGAGAACTCTTGAATACACGGTACAGATAAAATAGTGAGGGAAAGAGGAGGAGCGCACCGAAACAGAGGACCGCAAAGATAATGTTAAGCGTTGCCTGAGGAGCCGCGGCATTAAACACCGTGAGGCTCGGCGGAACCAGGTATGGAAACTGGGCAATGCCCAATGTCCACAAGGCGATCGTCACCTGTCCAATCGCACACAAGCGTGCCCACCAAAAGTGCCTCCGCCAGAGGAGATAGATCCCGCTCATCGCAAACAACGCACTACTCAACTCGGCGAGTCCGCCCCACAGGGTTCCATGGACCTCTGACCACAGCCGTGTTGCCCCAGTCCTTGCCAGAAGCATGACGGTTTCCTCTAGGAATGCCGCAACCAGTGCCGCTATTATCGCGCGGCGCCGAAAGAGTTCCTGCAAACCCTCATCGCGAGCCTCCAAGATCAGGTACACGGCCGCGAGGTAGGCAAAGAGGACTAGCGCGAAGACGCCCACAGTCAGGGGAAATGGCTGGAGCCAGGGCTGCACAAATACACTCCAAAAACTTTTGCCGGTCAGAGTCACCCGGCCCGACGTAATGGAACCCAGGATGATACCAAACAACACAGGGGTGATCAGACTGGACGCCGCAAACAGTTGCTCCCAGTAAAGGTGAGCGCCGTCTGGCTTCACATCGTAGTGCCGGAAGGCGAACGCCGATCCTCTCAACACGATCCCAATCAACAGGATCACGATTGGAATGTGTAGCACTGTTGAAAGCAAGGCATAGACCGGTGGAAATGCCGCGAACAGAACCGTGATGACGGTGATGAGCCATACGTGGTTGGCCTCCCAAATCGGTGCGATGGCATCTCCGATCAGTTGGCGCTCCGCGCTGGCGCGGGAGCCGCGGGCAAATAGGTGCCAGACTCCTGCACCGAAATCAGCTCCGCCTAACAGGACATAAAAAGTAAGGGAGCCAAGAATGACGCCAGCAAGAACGACTTCCAAACACATCATGGACCAGACGGGTTCCCAGTCACCGGCCTCAAATCATACTGCTCAGGCGTCGCCGCGACATGACGAAGCATCAACCATACAACCACTGCGGCTAGCAAAAGATAGAGCAACGTAAACGTGATCAATGGTACGACCATGCCCGGCACAGATGTCACGGCATCTGCCGTTTTCATGACACCGAAAATAATCCATGGCTGTCTACCAACCTCCGTAGCGACCCAACCGGCTTCGGTGGCGATAAATCCGAGTGGAGTCGCGAGAACCATAGCCTGAAGGAAGCGGCGCGAAGCTGCTGGCGTACCCCGCCACCACCAAAGCCAAGCTGCCCAAATCGTAAGGCCAGCAAGTGCAAACCCCGCGAAGACCATGACCTGGAATGCGTTGCGGACCACCCCTACCGGAGGCCAATTCTCCCGTGGGATGGCATCTAAGCCGATCACCTTAGCCTGAGTATCCCCGTAGAGAAGCAGACTTAAACCGTATGGAATTTGGATCGCGTAGTGTACAGTCTGGCGGTCCGTGTCGACAATGCCTCCAAACTTGAAGGGTGCGCCCCTTTCCGTCTGGAAATGGCCCTCGAAGGCCGCGAGCTTGGCCGGCTGGAATACAGCGACCCTCTGGGTTAGAACGTGCCCGCTGAGAGGCTGGAGCACAGCCGCCATGCCCCCGACCACCAGAGCGATGGCAAAGGCGTTCCGGTGAAAGAGATTGCGGGTGTCGCGGAGCAGCAGGAACGCGTGGAGGCCAGCCACGGCAAATCCTACCGACGCATACGCCGCCAAGATCATGTGCGGGGTTTGGACCAAACCAGACGGGTTGAGAAGTGCAGCGATCGGGTCCACGGCAACCGGCCACCCATCGAGCAGCGTGAAACCACGCGGCGTATTCATCCAGCCATTAGCCATGACTACGAAGATGCCAGAGGCAACCCCACTCAGCGCCACGATAAGACCAGATGCTAGGTGGGCTGCGGGGCGAACCCTTTGCCACCCGTACAAATAAATCCCCAGAAAGATGGCCTCCGTGAAAAAGGCGAAGCCTTCCATCGAGAAGGCGGGCCCGATAATGGGTCCCGCCCACTCCATGAATCTCGGCCACAGCAGCCCAAGTTGAAAAGAAAGGACCGTCCCCGAGACGGCGCCGATGGCAAAAAAGATCGCGGTGCCCTTGGCCCACCGTTTCGCCAGTGTGAGGTAGGCCTCCTGCCCGGTCCGGAGCCAGCGCCACTCCGCGATCACCATCATCAGCGGCATAGCCATGCCAACCACCGCAAAGATGATGTGGAAACCAAGCGAGAGGGCCATAAGACTTCGAGATGCAATCAGATCTGTCATGGTACCCTTGCGCTAGGCGTCGCCTTTTTTTGTAGCTCTCGTTATTTCCTTGTGGGTCACTACTCTTTGCCAAGTCATTTGGCCGGCCGACACAGGCCTGATCGCTCGGGGCTCCGAAGTCAGACCTAGGCGGAGCCTAAAAACGTGGCCGCGGGATGGGGAAGCTCCACCCGGGCCACAGGCCGTGACAGCTCCCCGTGGGGAGGCTGCGTGGCGCCGATGCCCAAGGCTGTGTTCCAGATAGGTTCCAGATGAGCCTTGTTTGTTACGCCATGTCATCTGATAGGGACAGCCGTAGGCAGCGGACAGACCCGCTTCCTGTCACATGAGGCTGGGAATCAGCCGCGTTACACATTGCAGGAAGGCGTCCCCTATCCTCCCGGGCAGTGTACGGACGCAGGCCTGTATATCGTTTTATCATACTGTTCCCCAATGAGAGTGCGCCACCCTCTGCATAGCCACGACTTGACGTGGTAGAGGGTGAGCTTGCCCACGTTCTGAGGATGTACGGGTTCGCTTCCGCAGTCATCAGCACGTCTACTCGAAAGGCGTTGAATACCGAGGGCCGATCCGATGCTTTAAGACCGTAAAGGTCGTCAGAACCCCCATGTGAAAGGACGAGGTCGGGGCAGCGAGGTGCACGCGCAATTAACTCACGTGGACGCAATGTTCGACCACGTCCTTGATCTCGGGATGGGTGGTGACGATCACAACGGTCCAAGGCTGGTGTGGCGAGCAGAGGCGTCCCAGAATCGCCTCGCGGACGTCACTTCTAATTTCGTACAGAGCACCGTCAAGGATCAGGAGGGGGGGGCGGCAGAGAACTGCGCGCGCAAGCAGAATTTTCAATTTCTGGCTTGGGGTCAGCTCCTTGCCACGGAAACCGATGTTGGTGCTGAGGCCATGGGATAGCTCCTCGACATCTTCCATGAACTCCACGAGGTGCAGGGCCCAGCGCACGTCCTCTGAGCTAGCCTCTTCTCGTCCCATGGTAATGTTGTCTTCCAGGGTGCCCTCAAATAATGAGATTTGCCAACTAAGAACTAAGCCACGATAGGCGTTGACGGTATCCGTGCCCAATTCGCGGACATCGACACCGTCATATCGAATGACACCGGAATCGGGCGGCTCGACTCCCGCGAGTGCGCGGGACAACAGATGGCGGACTGTCTCACTTTCACACACCACGCCCCATTTTTGGCCGGCTCCTACCTCGAAATGCGCGTTCCGCAGCAATTGAGCCCCATCGAGGGACAAGGACACGTGGTGGCACGTCACCATGAGGGCGCGTCTTGCGGGTGCGGGCAGATCCAGAGGGCCCGCAAGGGGTAATGGATCTTTGGGGAGCGAGAACAGTTCGTCAAGCTCAATGAGCGCCGTCAAGAAGTAGAAAACCACGTATATCCGCTTTACAACCGATTCCAGATTGACCAGTAGGGTGGCAATAATGACCTCTGCTGCCACAAGCTGGCCAATTGTTAATTGGCCAATCGCGACTAGCCATCCGGCCACTCCCAGCAGGCCAGTATGGATCATGACCTGAAGCAACACCGATCCGGCGTATTGCCGGACCAAGACCCGAAAGCGGGACTTTCTGGCATCCACGTAAGACTCCGACAGGGTATCGGCCTTCCGCAGGACGAGAGGCGAACAGCGAGTCGTCTTGAAGTGGAGCAGGTTGTTCGCGACCTCCTGAAACCAATGAAAGGTATCGTACTTGGCTTGAGACATCCGCAAGGTTGCCCTGAGACCGCCCTGGCCAAGGAGCGCAATGATGACCACGGATCCGATCAGGAAGAGATCGAAAACGAGGAACAATGGATGGTAGAAGACCAACAAGGTCATACCAATGAACCCACCGACGACGACGTTGATGAAGTCCACCAAGAGTGCAGACAATGCACGCTGCATGAGAACCGTCTCGAAAAAGCGACTCGCGTGCTCCACCTTGAAGAAGTCTTGCCTGAAGCGTAGCAACTGTGAGGCGAGTGCCAGGGCGACTCGAACGAAGAGTCGCCTTTCGAGCATGTCAGTGGCGTAGAACTGGAGGACGCGAAATGCGCCAACAAAGAGCAGGATCGCCGCCATGATAGCGACCAGGGTCACGACCATGATCGGCTGGATGGCGAACGCGAAGGTGTTGACCAATTCCTGGACGGTGAGGGGGATGATTAACGAGAAAAAACCGACCGCCACCGCATACAGTACCAGGAGGCTGAGGAGGCGTTGTTCCTGAGCGATGAAGAGGCGCAAGCGGGCAAGGATCTGCCGGAGCAGTCCGTGGTGCTGGTCCTCCTGCTGTCCTTTGAGATGGGAAGCGGTCATGGCCAAGTGCCTCGGAAGAACCGCCGGGCGGTCAGGAATTCGAGAACGATTGGCCTCCCGTCGTGTTGACACCCCAAGAACCCGTAGCCCAGCGATAGAAGGCCCAAGCTTTCTCGTAATCCGTTCGCGCCCTGATCAACAGCGCCTCAGCCTCGACCGCGTTGCGCTCCCGCAGGTTGATGAACAACACGCTGGTCGCGCCCAGATCAAATCGAATCTGCTCTCCTTTGAGCAGGGTCCGCGCGAGACGGAGGGAATGGGCCGCTGCTTGGATTCGTTCCTTTGCCCTACCCAATGCGGAGAGGGCGTTGTCAACATCGGTGGCCACCTGCTCTTCTCGATACCTTAGCGTGAACGCCAACCGCTCAGCCTTGGCGTTCGCCTCCACGAGATCGCTCCGTGCTCGTCGTTGCAGGAACGGAAATCTCAACGTGACGCCAAACCGATACCCCAATCCCAGAATGAACTTTTCTGGACTCCTCGCCGGCTCCACTTCCGCGTCGAGATTTGGCAGGAGGTTGTTCTTCGCTAACTTGAGATCAATGCCGTTGAGTTCGGCCTCGATCCTGACCGCCCGCACCTCAGGGCGATCCGTCCTGGCCTTCTCCTTATCAGACACTGAGACCTCCAAGGATGGGGGTGACTTCACTTGGGGAAACGGCGGTACACGCTCCGCGACCGGCACGACCGGATGGTCCTTCTCCCATAGGAACAGCGAGAGCTTAAACGCCTCCTGCTCCACGGTTCGCTGTGCCGCGAGCAGGCTCTCCCGCCTGCGCTGTACTTCCTGCTCAGCCTCCGTCACGTCGAGCGGCGCGGCAGCTCCGGCGGCAGCCCGTCCTCGGATCTGCTCAAGCCTGTCCCTCGCAATGGCGAGCGCCCGCCTCTGGACATCGTACACCTTCCAGGCCGCCACCCAGTCCCAGTATTGAGAGGCAGCTCCCAAGAACAAATCTTGTCGAGTCTGGGCGATCTGAATCTGGGCGCGGGGATCGGCCAGTTGGGATTTCTCTAGCCGGGCCTTTTCCGGATTGACTAAGAACCCCCTGAGCAGGGGAATGAACGCGCCTAAGAGAACCTGGTCCCTGTCATCATTGAATCCCAGATCAGGGATGACGGCATCCCCGATAGCGTGACGGATCCCAGCAATCCCCCTGATGCCCGACGGATGACGCATGTCAAGGAACGTGTCGTTAAAGCCGCCGGTATCCGTCTCCAGGTCGGTGCGCGAGATGAAACGTTCCAGCTGGAGGTCGTTGACCACGGAGGGCTCGAAGGCTCCCAAGGCGCGCAGCAGCTTCCCCTTGGCAACGAGCGTTTCGGTGCCGACC
>JBFJQA010000070.1:0-13741 GCA_041616875.1 Nitrospiraceae bacterium
ATCGGGATCGACCTCAGCGGATTGGCCATTATCTTCGGGTTTCTCTCCGTTGGGATTGGATTCGGCCTGCAAAACCTCACGTCCAATTTTATTTCTGGAATTATTCTGCTGTTTGAGCAGCACATTCGGGTGGGAGACCGTGTGACAGTCGCAGGAACGGAAGGCGACGTCGTGGAAATCAACATACGCTCGACCACCATTCGGACTCTGAATAATATTGCCATTGTGGTCCCCAATTCTGAATTCATCTCCTCACCGGTCATCAATTGGTTACACGGTGATCCCAAAACCAGGGTGGAAATTGACGTAGGAGTGTCTTATAGCTCACGACTGGATACCGTGATCTCTTGTCTATTGGAAGCGGCCAAAGACGAACCAGAGGTGTTAACCGACCCCAAGCCAGAGGTGTTATTACTCGGGTTTGGCGATTCCGCCTGGAATATGCGGCTGTGGGCATGGGTAGCAAGTCCAAAGGGCCGATTGCGAGTTCAGTCACGAATCAATTGCGCCATTGTCAAGAATTTCCGCGAGCATGGAGTCGAGATCCCGTTCCCTCAACGCGATCTCCACATTCGCTCGCCCTTGCCTGTCCCCTTGGCCTCTCAAGTAACCTAGTGTGGGAGCACCGGCTGTCATCTCCAGACTTGGGTAGGTGAACAAGTGAAAACATTTAGACTCCTGGTAACCCTGATCTTGTTGGCCATAGGTCAAGAAGGATGCTTATCTCCCATCACCTTAGAACGGGCAGTGGTGGCCTACGACCACGCTGTCCTCAATGCACTAAACAAAGAGCTTCTATTGAATATCGTTCGCGCGCGTCGTCATGACGCGGTGCACTTCACCGCCGTGTCGAACGTGGCGGCAACCTTTAACTTTCAATTCAGCGCCGGAGCGACCCCGCCCCTGGGTGGCTTTACGGACGGGACCGGCCTGTCCCCGATATTCGGCGCCTCCGTTGCTGAAAACCCCACGTTCAGTATTGTCCCCATTGAAGGGGATGAATTCACCAAAAGGCTGTTGGCATTGTTGGATGAGAATAAGGTTATTCTTTTACTCAGGCAACGAGCCTATATTGGCATGGTGCTCCGATTGATGGCGGCTGAAATTCGCATCACCACCGCAAGAATCGAGGAAGTCTTTCAAAACTCGCCGAGTCAAAAATCTGACTATGAGGAGTTTCGACGCCGCGTGTTTCACCTCGCCTCGATACAAGAACAGAACCAATTATATGTAGAGCCCCTCGTGTTTGAAAAAACCTGGAAGGTGGCTCTCGATTCTCGTGAGGTATTCGAAGCCTTGGAAAAGGAATACACCTTAGCCTATAACTCCGTAGAGAAGGTTTATGAACTCCGAAAAGAGGTTGTGGGCCGAATCGTCATTACCAATTACGATCCCGACCTTCTGACAAATGAGGAAATGATCGCCCTGAACGACGAGGCCGAACAAGGAGCGACCCATGATTTGCTCGTTGACACTCGACCAGGATATCCAGGCGGCGACTATCCCTTGCATGGCAGCTTCAGGCTCCGAAGTTTCCACGGCATTCTCAATTTTCTCGCGCGCGGCATCGACAAAGACCAGGAATATGACGTGGAACCGGACCCCCGCACAAAGTTGACGACCGTGGGCCCGGCCAAAACTCTAGAAATTCTGGAAGCTGAGTCTTCTCAGAATAACTCTGCCATTGAAATTAACTATGAGGGACGGTTTTATAGTATTCCGAAGGGACGGAAACTGGCATAGGATGAAGAGGCCCTTCGTCTCCTGTACCAGCTTTATCAGATGACTGTGACGGAAACGCCTCGTGTGGGGGCTCCGAGTACCACCATTGCCAAATAGCAAGGCCTCGGAAGCATATTCTCCCCTGACGACCTTACGCTAGACACGAGCGCCTCGATCCACGTGACAGGCAGTAGGCAGATGCCCTGTCGCGTTAAAAGGATACGCTTCTTAGGAATACGAAGATCGGCGGGACCATGAGCGGCGCCTACGATTATGACCTCTTGTGCATCGGAAGTGGACCGGCAGGCCAACGAGCCGCCGTTCAAGCAGCAAAACTGGGAAAGCGCGTCGCGGTCGTGGAGAGGCAACGCGTTGTTGGGGGAGCCTGTCTGGGAACGGGTACAATACCGAGCAAGACCTTCCGAGAGGCGGTATTGCCCTTCGCTCATCCCTTCGCCAGGCCCGAACCGAGCCAGGAATTTCACACCAGTCGCCGACCTTCAATCGAACACCTGCTAACAAGAGTGCAACAGGTCATCCGCCGGGAGACCGAGATTATTGAAGATCAGCTCTCGCGGAACGACGTCACCATGATCAGAGGCGATGCCTCATTCAAAGACCCTCATACGATCCAGGTGGTCAGCGACCACACCTCTCGCCTAATTACTGCTGACAAGATTCTCGTTGCTGTCGGAACAGTGCCGACCTCCCCTCCCGGAGCCCAAGCAGACGGAGAGGTTGTGCTCATCAGTGATGGTATGATGAACCTCCAGCGCCTGCCAAAAACCATGACCGTTGTCGGAGCAGGGGTGATAGGCATCGAATATGCGTCCATGTTTGCCGCACTGGAAATCGAGGTGATCGTAGTGGACAAACGGGAGCGCCCTTTGGAGTTCTTGGATCGGGAGATCGTTGATGAGCTCATTCACCAAATGCGAACGCAGCGCGTCACCTTCAGGTTCGGAGAAACAGTCGAACGGTTGGAGGTCGTCGAGGGTCCTCCCCGACGCGCGGTCGTCCTTCTTGAATCGGGGAAGCGGATTGTCTCTGATCTAGTTCTGTTTTCAGTGGGAAGGATCGGGGCCACCGCGTCATTGAACCTCGATAAGGCCGGTCTCTCTGCCGACGAACGGTGCCGCATCAAAGTAAACCAACAGTTCCAATCCAAAATCCCCCATATTTTCGCGGCAGGCGATGTTATTGGGTTTCCAAGCCTGGCAGCAACATCCTCCGAGCAGGGAAGGCTTGCCGCCTGTTACGCCTTCGGCTTGGAAGCGCAGCCCATGCCGCCGCACTTTCCCATCGGAATCTACGCCATCCCGGAGATCTCAATGGTCGGGGATCCTGAGCATGTGCTCACGGAGAAAAAAATTCCCTATGAAACCGGGGAAGCGTGGTACCGGGAGATTGCCCGCGGCCAAATATCAGGCGATGAGAGTGGTTTTCTCAAATTAATCTTTCACCGAGAGAACCACCGACTGTTGGGGGTCCATATTATCGGAACCGGCGCAACGGAACTGGTTCATATCGGACAGGCCATCCTCGGGACAGGAGGAGGGCTCGAGTACTTCCTCAAGACTGTCTTCAACTACCCGACCCTGGCCGAATGTTATAAGGTAGCGGCGCTGGATGCCTACAACAAGCTCTCTCAGTAAGAGAGCTCAAGAGGCCGGCTTTCCAATCTACGGGGCATCACATCCAATTCTTCCTTCGGAACAACCACAGCATCCCGGCTGCCAAACTTCCCATCACCACAAGGACAGCCGGGTAGCCCCATGGCCACTCCAGCTCGGGCATGTGCCTGAAATTCATTCCGTAAATGCTGGCAATCAACGTGAGCGGGATAAAAATGGTGGCAATGACGGTCAGCACCTTCATTGTTTCGTTGAGTCGATTACTCAACGTGGTGAGATAAATGTCGAGCATCCCGGCCAGCATATCACGAAAGGTCTCGGTGGTTTCAATAACCTGGATGGTATGGTCATAGACATCTCTAAAGTAGATGAGGGTCGATGGCTTAATGAGAGGGGAATCACCACGTTCAAAATGACCGATCACCTCACGAAGGGGCCACACAGCTTTCCGCAAGACGATCATGTCACGTTTCAACCGATGAAGCGCTTGGAGTGCCTCAGCTCCTGGATTGGTGACAAGTTCCTCTTCAAGACGTTCGATGTGTTCGCCCAAATGTTCAAGCACTGCGAAATAGTGGTCCACAACGGCATCGGTTAACGTATAAGCCAGGTAATCGCTTCCCAGCGTTCTCACGCGACCCTTCCCGTTTCGAAGTCGTTCCCGCACGGCTTGCAAGATCTTTCCTGACCCTTCTTGAAATGACAGCACGAAATCCTGGCCCAGGACTAGACTGACCTGTTCAACGGTAATCTCACTCGTTTCTTCTTTGAGGTGCAGCCCCTTCAGCACCACAAACAAATACTCGCCATAGTCCTCGACCTTGGGTCGCTGCTCCGTGTTCGCAATATCTTCAAGCACAAGAGGGTGCAAACCAAAAGATGACGCGAGCCGTTGTAGTATTTCGATTTGATGTATGCCATGCACAGCAACCCAGCGTATGCCTGGTTTCTTGGCCAATGCGAGACACTCATCTACATGGCTCGTGTCCTGTTCATGAAAGTCTTTACCACTATAGGTACAGACGGTCATGGTCACCGTATCGGTCCTCTGTTGCCCGATATGAACAGGAGTCCCGGGTGGAAGACCAGACTTACTTGACCGTTTTTTCAACCCGTGTTTCATTTCTGTGCTCCAGAACCCGGAATTGACAAGCATGTGGGAGACGGGTGGGATCGAGTGAGGCTGAATCTACCGCATATGGAATCCATTTTCTACAGTCATGCCATAAGAGCCAGTCCGAATTTCTGGTGGCCACGCATGTGGTGTCTGCCTTGGAATAATGAGTTTGGAATCAGGCTTACAAACCGATTAAGAAGATTTCGGCCTCTGGTCAACATTGACTCTGGCTTTCTAGCCTGGCTTTAACTAGACTTGACAGGCATTCAACCACTGCATTCTGATGATGGCACCTCACCAGAGACTGGTGCCACCGCAATCGTGTTGAAGGGAGCAGGCAGGGGAGAGAACGATGGACGAAACGGACGGCCTTATTTGTGGGTATCTGCTTGATGGCAAGGGTTCTGGGAAGGAAATCGGTTGGCCTGAAATCCGTGCTTGGGAACACACGCATGGGATCCTTTGGGCACACTTTGATCGGACGGAGGTTTCAGGCCAGGTCTGGCTGAATGAGCAGAGCGGCATCGACTCCGTTGCAATAGAGGCTCTCCTTGCAGAAGAAACACGACCACGGACTGTCGCATTCAATGATGGGCTCCTGGTAATTTTACGCGGGGTGAATTTGAACCCTGGTGCGGACCCGGAGGACATGGTATCGATTCGATTGTGGATCGATCCCTTTAGAATTATCAGCCTGCGGTCCCGTCGTGTGATGGCAGTCCAGGATCTTCGCGACAACCTCGCAGCACAGAGCGGTCCCAAGAACCCCGGAGACTTCTTGGTGGCGCTTACCGACAAAATGGTTGATCGTATGGGCCCAGTCGTGGCCGGTATCGAAGACGAAGCGGACCAGCTCGAAGACAACATGGTGACCGCCGCCAGCCGGGAACTTCGCGTGCAGCTCGGCACGCTGCGGCGCCAGGCGATCAGTCTCCGGCGTTACTTGGCGCCACAGCGGGACCTTATGGCCCGTTTGCAGTTTGAGCAGGTCTCCTGGCTCGGCACCGCCCATAAGATTCGTCTGCGAGAGGTCGCCGACCAAATCATTCGCTATGTCGAAGACCTGGATGCTGCCCGCGAACGGATTGCCGCCATGCAGGAAGAGCTGGCTGGACGCCTCGCTGAGCAGATGAACAAGACCATGTTTATGCTCGCCGTCATCGCCGGCATTTTTCTCCCACTGGGACTTCTCACCGGCTTGCTCGGAATTAATGTCGGAGGGATCCCGGGTTCTCAGAATCCGTATGGCTTTGTGTTTGTCTCGCTTCTCCTCGTTATACTGGCTGGATTCCAGATATTCATCTTCCGTCGGCTCAAGTGGTTTTAGAAGTCTGAGACGTCACCGTGCGGTATCGGGAAAACGTTCCAACCTTTTACGGTGACTTTGGTTGTCCACTTCCATCAGGACTTCCTTTCTGACGGCTATGCACTCCAACACTCTGCAGCTAGACGTCGGCCTTTGGGGAGACCAGCACGAAAAATTGCCACATCCCTGATGGGATCGGCGCCGATTCCATCGGCGGGGAGTCGCGTCCCATCCTACAGGATCACCCTGAGGGTGCCCGTTCCATCACCACATATGCATGCGTCAGAGTCGAGCCCTGAGCATCCAGAATCACCCCAGATCCGATGCTGGAAACTGGCCCTTCGCATTTGGCTACACGTATGGGTGACATACCCTGACCTGAGGAATACAGAGGTCATGTTCCTGAAGATTATGAAACTGGCTCCTTTTGATTGAGGGAATGGTGGAGCAGTTGAATAACATCCTGACATGCTTGAGGGGCTCCTCTCAAAGACACGAGTGCGGCGGCGGTAGTCAGCCCGGGTCATTCGCCAATTCTGGACCTGGCCATGGTGTACGCCCCTCCCCCCTAAGGCCTATCAGGTTCAGTCAAGGGAAGGGGATGTGGGTCCAGACCAAAACGAAGAGCGAGGTAAATAGTTATAGCCTGTTGTGTCGGAGAAAGTTTTAAACAGCTCGACAATGGGAATCGGGCAAGAATTGCCGGATCGTGTCGAGCAGCACCATGAAAGGATCGAGCTTTGAAAGGGCCGCTTTGGCACCGACACTCAGCGCCCGGAGGCAAATATCCAGGGTCAAAGAGGACGTGAGGAGAATTGCCGGGGTGGCAGAAAGACTTGGGGTGGTGGCCATACGCCGAATGAGCTCGAGGCCATCCATCACGGGCATCGAAAGGTCCGTCAGGACCAAACCCACAGGATGGAGGACCAAGGACGAAATGGCAGCCAGCCCATGCTCCGCTCCCCGGCACTCGTATCCCCGACATCGTAAACCGCTAAGGAGGAGTGAGCGAAAGTCGGCATCGTCATCAACGACCAAGATCCTCCCCCCTATGCCCGAACTGACTTGGCGCCCATCCCGGACCACTTGCTGCAGAGTACAGGGTGACGCGAACGAGAAGTCTTCTGACAGTTCCTGACTTCCCCGAGGTCCATCTTGATCGTGCGTCTTGATAACCATGGATTCCGATCCTCAATTCATCGAAAAGGCCATGCACGGCTCTTCTTCGCTACCGACTCGCCGAGTTGGGACCGGCCTCCCCATGGTCTCTGAGTTCAAAGGCATGGGGAGGCCGAGAAAGTCCCTCGCGTAAAGGAGAGGCACAGACGGCGTTACTCGTGTGACTTCTCTGCTGTCTTCCTGCTCTTCTTAGCCTTTTTAGCCTTTTTGGACTTCTTACTCTTCGTCTTCGTTTCGCTCATCTGCGTCTTGTTCGACTCCGCAGGAGCCGTCTGCATGGAGGTCTCTCCAGTCGCTGGAGCGCCCTCTTCTGCAGCGAGGGCGAACGATCCGCCCACAAAGGCCAACCCGATCACAAGCGCTAACGCGCTCACAAAGGATTTCATCATGGTAGTTCACCTCCTCCCCGGAATTGATTGCCTCCTCACGAGCAGGAGGCGTTCTCCCTAACCTGAACAGACCAACTGCAACGAACGTTCCATATCATGACGATGGCAACTGGGCCTTATTCTGATGGTAGTTAGAGCCGTCGACCCCCTCGCGTGAGTCTTGGCTACCTGGCAATTCAGGACAAGATGTCTCAAACACAGGACATCCTGTCCCTCGCTTGGGACCAGTTGGCTGAGGCCTAGAGGCTTTTGCATCCGGGCCCCCGTACGGCTATGATGATAAAAATATGGCCTTTACGATTAACCCGTCCAGCTTACAATTCCGTCTCTCCCTCATCACACTTGTGATCGTCGGCGCTTCCTTGTTTTTGGCTGACTTCATTGATCGCTCCTACGTCGCCGAACTGGCTCGCGAAAGTTTTCGGTCCAAGACGGCGGCGCTCCTATTGGAGATTGACCACCGGACCCAAAAGGCCACGGACCTTCGGAACCAGAATCGACAGATGAAGCATCTTCAGTCCCTTTATGAGAACAATCCAGAGCTATTACTGGTTCAACTCTATCGTACGAGGGAGGACGATCCTGGAACGCCGTTTCTGCTGGCAAGCCAGGGGGACACTTCAACCAGGGACGCGGCCGGTATTCCTCCCGAGGTGAAGCAGGTACTCACAGAAGCTCGACCCATGAGCGACTTGTACTACGATGCCGAGAACCACCGCCTGAGTATGGCGGTTCCGGTGACAGTCAACGGCCAGATCGTTGGGGCGGTTTTTGCAGAAGTCTGGACCGGACAGTTCGACGCAGTCGAGGAGCATCGCCGTCGATGGTCGTGGTACGTCAGAATCCTGGCTGGTGGACTCATTGTGATGGCGGTCAATCTCTTCCTTTTGGTACAGGTCCACCGACCGCTTCGTCGTCTTCGATCAGCTGTGACGGCCGTGGCTCAGCGAGATCTGAGCACCTCGGTTCCTGTCCCCCGAAAAGATGAGATTGGACAGGTAGCAGGTCAGTTCAACCTGATGGTTGGACAGCTGCGCGAGGCAGAAGAGGAGAATCAGAGGTTGTATCGCGCACTGCGAGAAGCCAACGAAACTCTTCAAGGAAAGGTCGAGGAGGCCACCGAAGAGTTGGTCAGACGGAACGAAGACTTGGAAAAACTCAATGAGCTCCTATCCGTGACGCAGCGGGAGACCTCACGGGTGCAGCGTTTGGCCGTGCTTGGTCAAACGGTGGCCACGGTGGCCCACAAGATCGGCACGCCCTTAACCGCCATTTCAGGACACGTGCAGTTGCTGGGGGAGGATCCAAGCCTGGGTTCGGAGTCCCGAGAACGAATTCGGACGATCATGAGCCAGATAGAACGGATGTCCCGTATCATTCAGGACCTGCTGACTCTGGCCCGTAAACCCCGGCTCTCCTTGGCCCCGGTTGATATGAATGTGATGGTGGAGCAAGCGCTGAACGTCTTTCGACCGATCATTGATCAACAGAACATCGAACTCGTCACCGAATTCGGGAGGGGCCTCCCACCGGTGATTGCCGACGGCGCTCAACTCCAGGAGGCGTGCTTCAACCTCATTGATAACGCGCTTGAGGCGATGCCGAAGGGAGGACGATTGATGGTTCGAACTGCTTGCGAGCCGATCCAATCCACCGGCCAGAATCGAACATGGCTCGGCATAGAAATTGCCGATTCGGGAGTAGGCATTGATCCGGATCACCTGGATCGGGTGTTCGAACCCTTCTTCACTACCAAAGGAACAGGACAGGGAACGGGTCTTGGTCTCACGATTGCGAATGAAGCCATCCGATTACACGACGGACGTTTGACCGTGCAAAGCGACTTGGGGAAGGGAAGCCGTTTCCAAATCTTACTCCCGACTTCCTCCGGGGACACCGATGAGCGAGCCCACAAAAATCTTACTGGTCGATGACGAGCCGGACACGTTGGAGCTTCTTCGCGAAATTATGGCGAAGGAGGGCCACCAGGTTACATGCACCACCAGCGCTCGTGCCGCACTCGATTTATTTTCAGATGCTGATCCTGACCTCGTGGTAACAGATATTCAAATGCCCGAGATGGACGGATTGGCGCTCCTGCAGGAAATCCGAAAGCGGAACCCGTCAACGCTCGTCATCCTCCTGACTGCCTACGGGTCCTTGGCCACGGCGGTCGAGGGGATTAAGGCAGGGGCATTCGATTACTTGAGCAAACCGTTTCTTGTGGAGGATATCCGCCTTCTGGTGCGCCGGGCACTCGAACACAAACGGATTCTCCAGGAAAATCAGAACCTCCGCGAGCAGTTACGAGAGCGTGACCAGCTCGGCACCCTGCTTGGGAAAACGCCCACGATGGTGAGTGTGTACAAGCTCATCGCCCGCGTCGCCCAGACGGAAACTACCGTTCTCATTCAGGGTGACAGCGGAACCGGCAAGGAGTTGGTGGCTCGCGCGATTCACACCAATAGCCTGAGAAAGGACAGGCCCTTTGTGGCGGTGGACTGTGGAACCCTCGCGGAGAATCTGCTGGAATCGGAACTCTTCGGACATGAACGCGGGTCCTTCACCGGCGCGGTCAGCTCCAAGAAGGGGCTTCTCGAGCAGGCGCACCTCGGGACCTGCTTCCTCGATGAAATCGGCGATATCACACCGGCCTTGCAAAGCAAGCTGCTGAGAGTGCTCCAGGAGCGGGAAATTCGCCGGGTCGGTGGAACGTCGGCCATTGCAGTGGATGTCCGGATTCTCGCCGCAACCAACAAGAACTTGGAACGATTGGTCGAAGCAGGCAAATTCCGTGAAGACTTGTACTACCGCCTCAATGTGGTGACGATCAACCTGCCTCGGCTTCGTGAAAGACCGGAAGACATCCCACTTCTGGTCCAGCATTTTATTCAGATACATGGCCAAGCCGGCCTCAAAAAGGTCACGGGCATTTCCCCAGAAGCCATGACGTTGCTCACCAGATATTCTTGGCCGGGAAACGTCCGGGAGCTGGAGCACACCATTGAGCGCGCCATTGTTTTGACTCCTCATTCAATGATCCTCCCGGAGGATCTGCCGATTTCAGTACAAACCGCCATCAACCCCGCCAGCGAGACTGCCAACGGCTGGAAAACGCTCGACCAATTGGAACGAGAACACATCATGAGGATCTTGGAGGCCCATCACGGAGACCACGACCGGGCAGCCAAGGTATTGGGAATTCACCGCAAAACTCTTCTCCGCAAATTGCGTCGGTACGGGAGGGCCTGATCAACCTGGACAACTTGTCCTGAGTAAGGACAGATTGTCGCGTTCCCAGGGTCCTTGCCTCGTGGGGTAAGGGGAGTTCAAGCGGCGATCTAAGAAGACCCTGGCTCGGCTATGGTTTGGCTGCCCGCCTTCCTTTTCTCGCTGTAACCCTTTCCTTTGCGAGTCATCTAAGAGTCCACAGTTCCGAGGGGACATGGCTGCAGATCATCTGGCACCTCTCTTGCTCAAGGATTCAGGCTCATCCTCTTGGGGGTTCTTGTGGATCCAGAAAGGGCTCGTGTCACCTCCCAATTCCAACTGATGGAGGGCATCATGAACATGGCCAAACTCGCCACCAGCCTGACCGTTGCTCTCGTCATGACGGGATGGATTGCCGCTACAACCACCGCGCTCAGCCAAACCACCAACGAGGAAATCCCATCCCCCCTCAAACAGGAGAACGGTGGCCAGGACTCAGCCTCCTTGCTCATGGGCCGAATCGTGAAGATGGAGGGAGAGAGCTGGGTGATCAAGGAGGACGAAGGTTCCGAGGTGTCGATCCGTCTAGGTTCGGACACGACCAAGAAAGGCATCCTTAAAGTCGGAGAACAGATCATCGCGACAGTGAGACCAGACGGCACTACTGAG
This sequence comes from Nitrospiraceae bacterium, assembly GCA_041616875.1. Taxonomy (GTDB): domain Bacteria; phylum Nitrospirota; class Nitrospiria; order Nitrospirales; family Nitrospiraceae; genus JBFJQA01. The sequence continues at coordinate 11,227 of JBFJQA010000070.1, forward strand.
ATTATTACGGGGCCGGAACCTATCCAGATTTCGGGGATGCTCATCGGAATTCAAAATGATGAGTACCTGGTCCAAGAAAAAGATGGGACCAATGTCAAAGTTCTCATCGCTGCGGACACGGACATGGAGGTGATACCCAGGGTGGGAGATAGGCTCTTTATATCCATGTCACCGGACGGCCATGCCCTCGAGGTGAAGGGGACTGGTGCGGCCAATCGTAACGCCAAAGGCACCAGTTTAGGACCGAGATGACCCGAGGTTTTGCGAATCGGATCCGGCCGATAAAACGGAGGATGGAGGAGGCGTGAGACGAAAATGAAGAGGCGTATGACGTGCCAGCGCTGCAGAGGCTTCATGATACCTGAGGCACTTCTTGAGACTTGGCCTCCAGAGCCGATTTCTGAAGTATGGCGGTGCATTAATTGTGGGGACATCGTCGACAGTACTGTGCTCCACAATCGACGGACTGAACCACCACCGGTGAAACATTCTCCTCATCATCGAGGCGCTGTGCTCGGTCCAATTCCGATCAGCAACTTCAACGAGGGTAGACGGTCAGGTGAGGATCGGATGACAGCGTTGAGGAAGTCATTGAAACCGACCGTCAGAGTAGGGTAAAAGTTCACTCGTGATGGCCATTCGCATCACGATTCCAGAACAAGGTTATTCGCGACACAACCCCGTACCCTTGACGGCCCCTCACATTGCCTGGCCATCATCGTTTCTCCACCCCAGATAACGCCCAGAACTCCTTTCACGCTCCACCCTCTTGAACCGTCTTCTCGTGTATCATCCCTTAACAAGACCGGGGATATTCTGAGACATTCATGACCGTCTTCCATAAGCGCATCATCATTGGGGTAGAACTGGAGGCGTATAGTATCGACACCTCGGATTTCCAAATCGGGCGTCGCCTGTCTCGGCCAAGACCTGGGTTGTCCGAGGCAGGGGAGCGGTTCACTCGGGACGCCTCCATCGGCAGCGAATACAATAGCCGTCCCTTCGCGACGGTCCGAGAAGCCTTCTTTTTGCTGAAAGCAGGACTGCGAAAATATTTTCGGAACCTATACCGCAGCCGTGAAGACGAGGTTGATCACCGAATCCCTCTCTTGGTTGGAGGATGGACCAACCGCTTTGCCGGAGCTCACCTACACCTGTCGGTGGAAGGCCGAGAGCTGATGCGCCAGCAGGCGTCCTCCTTGGCCTGGCATCTCCATGATCAATGCCCACTGTTGATTGCGGTCGCGGCAAATTCGCCCATTTGGAGAAAACAGGTTACAGGCAAAGCCTCGAACAGGTTTCTCCGCGGCAGCGAGACGTACTTTACGGCAACCAAGCGAGGACGCTTGACTATGGTAGATACTCGGGAACTGGTCTACAACCCCGGGCGAAAAACAAAGCCCCCAACTTTGGAAATTCGAGTCTTGGATTCAAACATTCCGGAGTTCATCGTGGCTGCCCTTTGTTTGACGAAAGCCGTAGCCTTGCGGTGGCTCAAAGGGAAGCGAGCCGCCAATCGGATGACCCACCATGATTATCTAATCGCGAGACTGGAGGCAGCATCGCGCGGCATGCGGTGCAAGCTCCCCTGGAATCGGACCTGGATCCCGGTTACCGAATATCTGGACCGCTTTTTATGGGAGCACCGCGAAGAACTGGCGGCCATGGATATTCCTGACGACATCTTCGACGTGTTCAAATGGAGAAGCCCTCCGTTTCGGAAATCTTTGCCGTCCAGTGGCATCCCGAACGGCAGCCAGACAGTCAGCCCACGAAGAAGCTCTTTCAAGCCTTCATCAAAGCCTGTCTACGATATCAGAGACACCGGTGAGGTTCTCTTCAGCTCCTGCATGTCCATGTGGAAACCCGAATCTGCCACAATCCTGTAGCCTGGATTGCAAGACATTCCGTCCGTTCACCAACAATCTGTCCTCTTTTCCGAATCCTCCTACTTGTCAGCCAAATTCCATAACTTGCAACGGCTTGACTCTCAATCTACAGAACAACTTGTCTCTCCCCCTTCCGGCGTTCCCACCAGTTATCCAAACTCATCCGCATCGCAGTTTCCAAACCCATTGATCCATCAAGATAATCGCGTGAGTGCTCACTGAACTGCGCCAAGGAATTCTCAGGTATAACCTTTGCTTCGTTTACGTAAAAATTCCGGAATACACAGATGTGTTCCGTTGTGGTGTCGTTCACGACCGGTGAGAGACAAAAAGTACCGTTCGAACCATGACGGTTCAACTGCATGCAAAAGCATAAACAACATTCTTTCTTCTCTTTCTGCACCAGATGGCCAAGGGAATAGAATGTTTCGAGCAATAGTTCCCCCATGGATATGAAGCCATCACATAGGTAATGACATTCCCAAGCCTACTGACCCAGAACAGGAAGGGAGGTGAAAACATGAATCCATTTCCCAAGGACGTCTCAAAAAAAGGGCCCTTGCCGAAACCTGGACAGCCAAGGCCAGGACAGCCTCAGCCAAAGTAAGAGCGTTCGAACGGCGCGG
>JBFJQA010000071.1:0-13707 GCA_041616875.1 Nitrospiraceae bacterium
CAGCTTCCTCTCTCTCATTCGTCTGACTGTCCACTCCAAATTTGAAACTCACCGGATGGCTACAAGTGATCTCAACAAGATGGCCGCTCGGTACGAAAATCATACGCACCGCTGTCCAATTCTTGAAAGGGCACACCATCGGTCCCATGGTGTTTGTGAACCTCCCAGCCCTTCCAGCCCCGATAGCTGGTTTGCTGGAGGGTCACCCCGAGCGGAGTGAGAGGCATCACAGTTTCCCTCCCAATGCTCGGTCAAGATTGTAGGCGGCACTGATCAGGGCCAGATGAGTAAAGGCTTGCGGGAAGTTTCCGAGCCCCTCGCCGTGTCTGCCGGTTTCCTCTGCAAACAGTCCCAGATGGTTCGCATAGCCCAGCATTTGTTCGAACATCAGACGAGCCTCTTGCAACCGATGGCGATCATCACGCCCCGCGCGGGTGAGGGCCTCCACCAACCAGAAGGTACAAATATTGAAGGTCCCTTCTTCCCCAGCTAGTCCATCAGAAGTGTGCTCGACGTTGTACCGATACACGAGACTATTGGAGACCAACCCTCCCTTCTCTGGGACCTGGTTGGTTGCGTCCAACGTGCTGAGCATCCTTGGATCCGTTGGAGAGAGAAAGAACACCAACGGCATCATCAAATTGGCGGCATCGAGTGTCTCGCTGCCGTAAAACTGAACAAAGGCCTGGAGTTTGGGATTCCATCCCTTGGCCATAATCTCTTCGTAGATGGCATCCCGGACCTTTAACCACCGCTCCCGATCTGCGGGGAACGAACGCTTGTCCGCAAGCCGCAAGCCACGATCTATGGCCACCCAACACATGAGCTTGGAGTACACGAAATGTTGCCGCCCGCCTCGCACCTCCCAGATGCCTTCATCGGTCCGGTGCCAATTATCGCAGACCCAATTGATGAGTTGTCGGAGGTGGACCCACAGATCATATGAAATAGGCGAGCCATATTTGTTGTATAAGTACACGGAGTCCATCAGCTCACCGTAAATATCCAACTGCAGCTGGTCATAAGCCCCGTTCCCGACTCGAACCGGACCAGATCCCTTATAGCCCTCGAAGTGACTGAGCATCTCTTCTGTCAGCGTGTGACGTCCGTCGATTCCGTACATGATTTGCAAGGATCCCTCTGGGTTGAGCTCGTGGCAGCGGGCCTCAATCCACTGCATGAACTTCGCGGCCTCGCCCGTGAATCCGATCCGCAGCAGTCCATACAACGTAAAGGCGGCATCGCGGATCCAGGTGTATCGGTAATCCCAATTGCGTTCCCCACCAATTTCCTCGGGAAGACTGCATGTTGGGGCCGCAACGATGGCTCCTGTGGGCTCAAAGGTCAGCATTTTGAGAGTCAAGGCGGACCGATAGACCATCTCCCGCCAACGCCCCGTATAGGTGCATTTGGATAGCCAGCGCCGCCAGTGTTCTACCGTCCTTTCAAAGAGTTCAGTCCCTTCCCGATCCGTGCAGGTTCTGATCGGCACATCAGTCTCTCCCAGTTGCTGAAGCACAAAGGTCACCGTTTGCCCTTCTTGCAGCGAAAATTCGGCGACGACTCCCTGGCCGTCCTGTTTCAGCGGAAGCGGTGATGCCAGTCCGAGGTGCATGCCAGGGGCATGGAAGCTGGCCCCTTGGGAATGGATTCTTACCTCATGAGAATCGCGGGCGTAGTTGAAAGCCGGTCGGCATTCCAAGCGGAATGTCATGGCACCGCGTACCATGTGCACACGCCGAATCAGTGCATACGGCCGTGAGTCCTGAAGGAGGTTTGCCACGGGCATAAAGTCAATGACTTGCCCTACCCCATCCGGAGACAAGAACCGGGTGACCAGGACGTTCGTGTCAGGCCAATAAAATTGTTTTTTCGTGACACTGTCTTCGGCAGGGGCGATTTTGAATCGTCCGCCCTTGTGATGATCAAGAATGGCGGCAAAGACACTCGGCGAGTCAAAGTGGGGGAGACAGAGCCAGTCAATCGACCCATCCATTCCAACTAAAGCAGAGGTCTGCATATTGCCAATGAGTCCGTAATTCTCGATGGGCTGGTAGGACATCGCCTTACTCCTCGGCCACGTTCACAAAGACCTTAATGGCATTTTGTTCTTGTGTCAGGAGACGCATCATTTCCGCATAGTTGTCGAGACCTTTGACAGGGTGGGTCAACAGTTTTGACAGCCATCCTGGGAATTCCAGTTCGGCTCGAGAGAGGTCATAGGCGCCAGCTTCAAAGTATTTGCGATTGGCATTCACTGTGCCAACCATGACTTTGTTCCCCAGGACAAACCCAAGGTTGATCGTATCCGCAGGCACCTGGACTTGACGACCCCCTCCCGTTACACTTGAAAGGACCAATACGCCGTTTTTTCCAAGGTGTTCCATGGCTTCGAAGACGAGGGGCGAAAACCCGGTCGCCTCGAACACGAGGTCGAAGGGGCCATATGTGGCTGCAGCATCTTTAATGGACATCTCTCTCGTGGAGATATACCGGCCTCCAATCTCCCTCAACAAATCTGCGTTTCGGTAGGGCCCCGTGGTACGACCGAAGCTGGATACTTCCAGGCCGCGCATGCGGAGAGACAACGCTGCTAAAAGTCCAATTGTTCCGGCTCCCAAAACCGCCGCCCGTTTTGGGCGCCAGATTTTTAAACGCCGTTGAATCTCATACGCCTGAATGATTCCTTTCTCGATCACTGATGTGGGCTCGAGCAACACGGCGACATGCTTGAGACCCTTGGGGACTCTGACGAGGTACTCCGGATCCTCTACGAACAATTCCGTCAAGAATCCGTGTCGGAGATTAATCCCCCGCTCATAATAGACATCATCCGTGGTCATGTCATACTGACCGATCTTATCATAGAGACTATTTCCTGGCCGGCGGACCGTTGGCACAACATAGTCCCCAGCGACCAATTCGCTCACGTTTTTTCCGACCTCGACCACCTGGCCGAGACACTCGTGGCCAATTACCAGAAAGTCGCACCCTGGCGGCGCCTGGCCGTATTCCGCAGCGTTAATTTCCTTATCCGTTCCATCCACCCCCACACGAATCACCCGAACTACGACGCCCCGATCATCTGGGATCTCCTGAACAGAAGGCTTCGACAATTCGGCGAGATGCAATGAATTGGGTTTCCCAGGATACACGGCTATGGCTTTCATACCATCAACCTCTCCGCCATCTAACGAAGTGGGATTGAATTCTGGCAGGACTCGCGTTCTGGCGCAAGCTGCTGCACCCGTTAATGAGAAAAGTTTCGGGACCCTTCACTGCACAGGTTGATAAGTGGCAGGGGCTTATGAGACAGTTTGTCAGGACAATGACGTGTCGTCAATGCCCCATGCCCTTTAAAAACGGAGTGCCACCATGGATGACAAACTTCGAAAGTCCGAAGAGGAATGGAGAGAGCAACTGACACCAGAACAATACCGGATCACCCGACAGGGGGGGACCGAACGGGCCTTCAGTGGAGAATATTACAAACACCAAGGGCAGGGCATGTATCACTGCATCTGTTGCGGGGCCCAGCTCTTCAACTCAGACCATAAATATGAATCCGGAACCGGATGGCCAAGCTTCTGGCAGCCTGCTGACACCGCCGCATTAGCCACTCAAACGGATCAAAGCCATGGCATGACAAGAACAGAGGTGAAGTGTAGGTCCTGTGACGCGCACCTTGGCCATGTCTTTGAGGATGGTCCGCAGCCAACCGGAAAGCGCTTTTGCATCAACTCCGCTGCACTGAATTTCAAAGGAAAGGGTTAATAGACTAGCTATTCCCGAAGAGTCATTCGAACGCAGAAAAAAGGCCTCGGGACGGTACGGTCACGAGGCCTTTTCTACGCTCAAACAAATCCCGTGAATCAATGATGGGTTAGGCCGAGAACGAACTCCCACATCCACAGGTCGTCTTTGCCTGAGGATTCTTGATGGCAAAACCCGAGCCCTGCAGACTATCCACATAATCCACTTCAGTACCATTGAGCAAAGGGGCACTTTGTGGGTCTACGATGACTTTCACCCCGCCCTTTTCAATCACGGTGTCATCCTCGCTGACCTTGGACTCGAAGGCCATGCCGTACTGATATCCACTACAGCCCCCTCCCTTGACGTAAATACGTAGTCCCTCGGACCCTTCTTCCTCTTTCATGAGTTCCACAATTTTGCTCGCTGCGGTTTCCGTAATGGTAATCATGGCCTTTCTCCTTTCCTCATCTCTCCTAAAGCCTAAAGGCTCTACACAGGTAAAAGCAGGAACCCCTTGGCGACTTTTCCCGCCGAGGGGTTCCTGCCAGCGTTTCAAACCTATTCTACCATTTATTTGGCTTCGATTGGAATGACCTTCGGCTTCGCCTGTTCCTGCTTGGGAACGGTGATAGTCAGCACGCCCCCATCATAGCTTGCCTTCGCGTTTTCAGGATCCACGTAGGTAGGAAGCGTGAAGCTTCGTCCAAAGGTACCATACCGAGCCTCCCGGATATGGTAACCCTCTTGATTCGCCTGGTGCTCGATCTTCCGCTCCCCCCTCAGCTCCAAAGTATGATCAGTGACCCAGAGCTTCACGTCCTTCATGTCAATTCCCGGCAGCTGTGCCTCCACAAACAGGTTTTCCTTGTCTTCATACACGTTCACCGCCGGCTTCCACGTCCCAACCTCTCCATTCCGATCATCCCACAGAGGCCGACTCAACCAGTCGCGGCCGAAAAGCTCATCAAACGTACGCTCCATCTCCCTGTATGGGCTCCATTTCACCAACATAATTTCACCTCCGTTCACCTGAGTTTTATCGCAAAATCTGCACTTCCAGCTGGGCCTGATTGATCTCACAGATAATCCCGATACACGAAAAGTCAACCCGAGAAAAACTGGCCTTAGACCTGACGGCCCTAATAGTCACCTTCGTGTAACCCAATCATTTCCTGTTCCAATCCATGGCATGGAGGGTCACCCGGCGCCCCCTGAACCGACGAGCTGCACTCCGGCGCATTCGCTGCGTGGGCAGGGTCGGTTTCTGGCATCCCGCAAGGCATACGCATACCAGTCCAATTCATCCAGGAACCTGGCCGCACGTCCGTGATACCCCTCGTCCTTAGGTGTCCCCTCTTCATCAAAAGCGTGCTGAACAGTCGATATAGGAAAGACTGATGGGATGCTGGACATCCCCATCTCAGCTAGCATCGGCCTTAAGGCCATAGCAGCACGAACGCCACCGAAAGCGCCAGCCGAATAACACACAATGCCAGACGGTTTACGGAAATATTCTTCCAAGAAGTGATCTAACAAGTTGGCTAACGCGGGAGGAACCGTGTGGTTGTATTCCCCTGACACGATGACGTAGGCATCGGCAGCAATTACGAGTTTCGCCATTCGCTGGAGGATTTCTGGCGCCTTCTCGGATTCGTATTCCTTGTACATCTTGTCCAGAAGAGGCACCGGGTATTCCAGCGGATCAATCAAGGCTACCTCGTGGCCTCTCTCCCGACATGTCTTCACGATAAATCGTGCAGCTTTGATCCCTTGCCGATTCGACCGAACGGAACCGTAGAAGACCACGATTCTTAGGGCCATTTGTCGCTCCTTTCTCTTGAAGACCATAGACAAACCGCCTGGTTTATTACCCAATCTTGGTGTAGATTCGGCGCGAGAATCTCACTGGCAGTCATTTCTTGCCCCACTGAGATCACCAGCTTCTGTTAATCCGACGACGGAGCTTGACAAAGAGTGCAGCTCTCTCGTCAGCCACCGTGACGGAGGTCGTCGCACCAAGCAGCCTACCGAGGCCAACCGTGTCAACGCTTACACTGTTCGCCTAGTCAATCGTGGCGAACGACTACACGGTGTTGCCTCGGCTACCTTTCCGGAGAGGATAAGGCCTGTTTCAGGCGGTGCCGGGCTTCCGGTGAAAGGCCGGAGGGAGGAGGAATGTCTTGGTGTTCGAGTCGCTCAGGGTGGCGACGCAATGCATCTCTTAAGAAACTCAGTTGCTCGCTAAACCGACGACACCACACGCAGAGATAAAGGTGGGATCGAACCCGAAGACGTTTGAAGAATGGAAGGGTTCCATCCATAGATTCAGACACCAATCGGGTCACGTCCGTACAAGGAAAAATCAAACGAAGGAGAACCCTTGCGAAGGTGCGTTGAACGGCATTCATAATAATGTTTATCCAGTGCGCCCCAGATAATGCACTTCGAGGCAGTGCCTTAATTGCGCGCGAGCGCGGTGCAGGATGACCCAGAGATTCGCCTTCGTGAGGTTGAGCATGGCACAGATCTCCTCGCTTGAGACTTCATCAATTTCGCGTAGCGAAAAGACGCTGGCCGACCGTGGAGGCAACTCCCCTAGACACCGTTTCATCACTTCCCAGAACTCCTTCCGGTCTACCGCGCCACTGGGATTCGCCCATTCTTTCGGACCAGCAGCCTCGCCCTTCCAATGCCCAGAATCATCAAAGAGGTCGGGAAGTGCACTTCCAGCTAGATCACTTGCCGGATTCGTCTGTTCTCGAGAGGACTTTCGGAAATGGTCCACAACTTTGTGCTTGAGGATGCCGACTAACCAGCTCCGTTCAGTCGATTGGCCGGCAAATCGACCCTTCGCCTGCAGAGCGGCGAGGAAGGTCTCCTGTACGATTTCCTCCGCCACCCCCTGATCTCGAACTCGCAGGATCGCACACCGATATAAGTAATCCCCGTGTTTATCGACCCAGTCCCTTGGGTCTGACAACCCCTCCTTGTCCATCGTCGGCCTCCGTCATGGGGAAACTCAGGTAACTCAATGAGGAGGCGGAGTATATCAAAGCGTTCTGTTCCCCTCAATCACGTTGAAGCCGAAATTGAACACAGTTAACTCCTGTATTCTAATTTTCCCTTCGTAAACTGGACTCTACCGTCCTACTGGTCTTCAACCGCCTGGAGTCCCGGGAGGGTCTGCTACCCTCGACATCTTCGATCAGAGGGCTCAGAGGTTCGGCAACCGATCAGGCTTGTGCAACATACCCCCGTGGAAGATGCGGTGGGTCGACGTCAAAGACTTCCGATACCTGACCTACATAGGCCTCATGAAGATGTTGTTCGAATCTTGCGAGAATGGACCGAGCTTTCCGTTTGGGTTCCAGGGAGGAATTATTGATTGTAATGAACGCCGTGACGAAGGGTCCTAAGAGAAAAAGCCATACTGCTCCTTGCTGACAGGCACCATCTCGATCACCTACCGATCCCTGGTAATGAGGCCGGTACTTTGACTCACTAGGGGCGAAGGTACCGAGGCCCGGAGCCTTACAGGCAACGAGAAGCAAGGCGTGGTAGCACCTGGTGTTCGGGCCGGCCACGGCACCTGAAGAAAATACGTCGCATCCATTGGATCCCAGCCATTCACCACTCAAGGCGTAGTCTAGATTTCGGCATTCCCCCGCTTTCTTGGACATATTTCGTCTATTCTCCGCTCTGTTGAATCAGCTTGGCCACCAACCCCGTCCATCCGGTCTGATGACTTGCCCCAATCCCCGCCCCGATGTCACCGTGGAAGTATTCATAAAACAGGATCAGATCTCGCCAATGAGGATCGCCCTGAAATTTCTCCGTTACACCAAACACGGGTCGTCGACCATCCAGCCCGCGCAGAAAAGTGTGCGTCAGACGGCGCGACAGTTCCCCCGCGACCTCCCATAAGCTCATCTCCTGACCGGACCCCGTCGGGCACTCGACTGTGAATGTATCGCCCAGGAAATAATGAAACTTCTGGAGTGACTCGATGATCAGGAAGTTGACTGGAAACCAAATCGGTCCTCTCCAATTGGAATTTCCGCCGAATAACCCCGTACTCGACTCCGCCGGTTCATAGTCCACTCGGTGCTCCATCCCATCCATCGAGAGTATGTAGGGATGACCTTTGTGGTAACGCGATAACGCCCGGATGCCATACGGTGAGAGGAATTCCTGCTCATCCAACATGTATCGGAGAACTTTCCGGAGTCGCCGGCAGTCGACCAACGAGAGGAATCGTCGCACTTCCCCGTCCTTGGATTCTGTTTCCACGTGCGAACTGAAGTCCGGCCGGTTCTCGATGAACCATTGCATGCGCCGTTTAAATTGTGGAAGGCGGTCAATCAGCTCGGAATCCAACGTCTCCACAGCGAACATCGGGATGAGGCCAACCATGGAGCGTACCTTGAGCGGGAACTTGCGGCCGTCGGGAAGGTGCAAGACATCGTAGAAAAACCCGTCCTCCCGGTTCCACAGTTCTATGTTTTCCTCGCCAATGTCGTTGATGGCCCGGCAGATGTACACGAAATGCTCGAAGAACTTACTGGCAACGTCTTCGTACGCACGATTCTCTTTAGCCAATTCCAGCGCAATGCTGAGCATGTTCAAGCAATACATGCCCATCCAGCTGGTCGCATCCGATTGTTCGATGTGGCCACCGGTCGGAAGCGGCGCACTCCGGTCGAAGACACCGATATTGTCCAGCCCAAGAAATCCCCCTTGGAAGATGTTCTTGCCCTCCGCATCCTTGCGATTAACCCACCAGGTAAAATTCAGCAAGAGTTTGTGGAAGACTCGCTCGAGGAACGCACGGTCCCCCACGCCCTTCCGCTTCTTTTCGATCTTGTAGACCCGCCATGCGGCCCAGGCGTGGACGGGGGGATTCACGTCACCCAACGCCCATTCGTAAGCCGGAATCTGCCCATTTGGATGCATGTACCACTCACGCAACATCAGGACGAGCTGCTCTTTCGCAAACGTCGAGTCCAGGAGCGCCAGCGGAATGCAATGGAAGGCCAAGTCCCAGGCCGCATACCACGGATACTCCCACTTATCCGGCATCGAAATCACATCGGCATTAAAGAGATGCGTCCAGGCCGAGTTGCGCCCATGCAACCGTTCGGTCGGGGGCTCTGGACCGCCCGGATCGCCCCTGAGCCAGCGACTAACCTCGTAATGATAGAATTGTTTACTCCACAGAAGGCCCGCGAACGCTTGGCGTTGGACCCGACGAGCATCTTCTGACACACTTGCAGGTGCCAAGCTGTTGTAAAACTCATCCGCCTCCTTCTGCCGCTGCTTGAACACTTGGTCATACTCCGCCTGAAGCAGTGAATGACCTGACTCCCTGTTCGTGAAGCACAGCTTGATTGTGACGCCTTCGCCAGATGCCAGATTGACCACATAGTGCGCCGCCGCTTTCGACCCGATGTGGTCCGGATTCACGGCCTCTTTGTCGCCATGCACAATATAGTCGTTGATGCTGTCCTTCACGTACCGGGGACCATCCGGGTCCCCGTAAAGCCTGCGCGTGTTTGTTTCGTTCTCTGTAAAGAAAAGAGCGGGATTCCCTTCACACAGTAACCGACGTGGGCCGTAGTATTCATGGCTAAACTCGACCATGCTCGCGTTCCTGACTACCTTCCCCTTCCGCATCCGGGGTCGCCGTACATCGAGTCCCCAGGACCAGGTGTTTCGAAACCATAAAGTCGGGAGCACAGTGAGGTCGGCTGAATCAGGACCACGATTGACAACCTCCACTCTGATCAGCAGATCTTCCGGCGTTGCCTTCGCATACTCGACAAAAACATCAAAATAGCGATCATCCGTAAAGACTCCTGTGTCAAGGAGTTCAAACTCTACATCCTTACCGCCACGGCGTTTGTTCTCCTCCACGAGCCGCGAATAGGGAAACTCGGCTTGAGGATACTTGTAGAGGTATTTCATGTAGGAGTGGGTAGGGGTCGAATCCAGGTAGAAATAGTATTCCTTCACATCCTCGCCGTGATTGCCTTCGTTCCCTGTGAGTCCGAATAGACGCTCTTTCAGAATAGGATCTCGCCCATTCCAAAGCCCGAGGGCGAAACAGATCATCTGGTGTCGATCCGAGATTCCCGCTATGCCATCTTCATTCCACCGGTACGCGCGGGATCGCGCGTGGTCGTAAGAAAAATATTTCCAGGCTTCTCCATGGGGACTATAATCTTCACGAACGGTGCCCCACGCACGTTCACTGAGATAGGGCCCCCAGCGCTTCCAATGTCGCTCTCGCCTGGTATCTTCTTCCAGTCGTTGGCCTTCGGCGGTGGCGGGGGAATGATTGTTTTTCGGAGCGTGCCCAGAGCCGCCAGGTGGAGCATGGGTGGGTATTTCCATAGAGACCTCTCCCAAAATCTGAGATACTATGTCACAAAAAGCTTTTAGAAAGAGCGGAAAATCGCCATTTTCGGTGGTTCGCTCTGGTTAGCGGATTGTAGAGGGTAGTCGGAAGGGGCAGGCAGAACCTTACAGCAGGTCAAAAAAATGGAGGTCCTCAACGAACGAGAGGATCGGCAAGTCTTAGGAGCGAGAGGATCCTGAAGGCGGGGTGGAGGTTGGAACCAGAAGGGAGAGCACCGCGAGTAGAATCAACATGGCGGAATCTGCACCGCTAACTCCAGGTTACACTCTCCTGATTTAGCAGAAAATCGATTATTTCGATACTATCGCGCAGGGCAACCTGGGCACGCTCCGACATGGGAATGATCGCACCGACCAGTTTTCCCGATTCTAGTTCCTCAAGGGGCGGAACTCCCCTCTGTCCAACCGTTTCATGCTTTGCATTGTAGCTGGCCATGCAATCCGTTCCTCCTAGAGTCTCCTTTTCGGTTATGAGAGCTAGATCTTGAGTTCGCGATTCGCTCCGAGACTGTTACACAGTAACAAAAGCATACCACATGCCCTCGTGTGCTGCCCTTGCCGCAAGAAAACCTATAGTTGTGAATTACTTATGAAAATGAGAAGAGCTTCAGGGTTTTGGCGATGCAGGGGCCAATGCCCCTAAGTAGGGAAACTGTCCTACTTTTAAGAGGGGGGTATCGGATCTAAGCCGGAAATCATCCCGGCTTGGATCCACAAAGCGGGGATCGACAGTAAGGTCGGACTTTGCTTGCAGTTCAGGAGCCGGGATATTTGGCGACCCGCTGCGAAGATAATTTTCCTCCTGGTTATAGAGGGCGTTAAAGGAAACCGTCACGTGGCTCGAGGGTCCGACGAGGAAGCCAACCTTGTTGAGTCCAACAACGTTGCCGGAGACAACACTTCGTGAGCGGTCTAAAAAGGCTGCTCCCCCGCCGTTCTTTACAATCGTATTGCTAACGAGGAAGGCCTGCGCTTGATCTTTTACCACGATTCCCTCAAACAAGTTCCCGGTAATCACATTGCGTTCGATCCGTACGTGCGATTTGCCGGCGACCGAGATCCCGTGATCGTTATCGTGAACGTAGTTTCCAATGAGCACCGCCTGGGTGTCGGCAAATTGAATTCCGGTTGTTTCACTTCCTCCTATGTCGCACCCCTCGATTCGCACCCCTTGTGCTTGCTGCCCAAAAAGCATCCCATTTACCCGCACATTGTGTAGCGCCAACGACCGGCCATTGAAGATACCCAGCGCGAGGCCACCATGCTCTTGGATCGTTAAGCCGCTGACCTCTACCTCATCGGCGCCATACGGCCATTTCCCGATATGAAACGAGCCCACGCGATTCCGTCCGAGGATAACAACCTGATCAATCCCCTCCCCCATAAGCTTCAGGCGCTCCTTGCTATGGATCGTGACATCTTCCTGATACCAGCCGGCTTTCACGTGAACCGTATCGCCAGGGCCAGCTTGGTCGATCGCTTCCTGGATGGAAGCGTAGTCTCCCGATCCATCGAGCGCCACGACGAGCGTCCGTGGCCCACCACCACCGGCTGGAGCAAGTCCTTCTTTCAGACCCTGGCCCGCCCAGCCGCCCACTGGGCTGAAAATCAAGGCCATGAGCCCCAGAGCAAGAGCGCGCTGAAAAGGAATTGGTGAGAGTGCCATGACAGCGTGATACAGGGAACCGACTCACCAAGTCAAGACAAGCATCTGCGTGCCTGCATGTTGTTGTGGGCTTACAGATCACCGTGCTATCCTCCCGCATGCTATTAGTCGGCCTTACCGGAGGATTGGCTACTGGCAAGAGCACAGTGGCCCGCATCTTCCAAGACCTTGGGGCGATCGTGCTGGATGCGGACCTTTTGGCTCGGCAGGCCGTCGCTCCGGGGAAACCAGCCCATCGAGATATCGTGAGAACTTTCGGAAGACGAGTTCTTCGTGCCGACGGCACGCTCGATCGCGGCATACTTGCCGAAATTGTCTTCCGCAATCCCGCCAAGCTACGCCAACTCAATGCCATCGTGCATCCCCGGGTAGCGCGGTACCAGGCTCAACTTTCACGGCAGATCGCGAGAAACGATCCCAAGGCTCTCATCATTTACGACGCCCCGGTCCTGATTGAAGCCGGAGCCCACAAGCGGATGGACAAGATTATAGTCGTCACCGCCGATCAAAAGAGTCAGATCGCCCGCCTGCGCGCTCGGAATGGGTTCTCACGTGCTGAAGCTCTCCGCCGAATCCGATCCCAGATACCGTTGCGCACAAAGATCCGCCTTGCGGATTACCGACTCGATGGCACCCTCCCCCTTCAGCGATTACGCAGCGAGGTCGCAAAAATTAAAAAGGAATTGGAAGGGCTGGCGGAGTCTTTCGATCGATCGGTAGGTTAGGGCTGGTCCCCCGAGACCTAGAGGCCGTGGACAGCACAAGGCACATGCAGAAACTCGCAGTCCTATCGCGAAAAGCTCTTTGAGGCCGCCCCTGCACGACTTTGCCCCAGAAGAATCATCAGTTCTTCTCTGTTCGCACAAAATGGAAGTTCAGCCCACCGGACAGACCTTGGTTATCCGGGTCAGCTGCTTCATAGGTCGCAACTGAGAAATTTTCCGTGGGCAGAGCCGCCTTGAGTGCCTTACCAAAGTCTATAAGGTTTCGGATTTCGTATTTATCGATCTCTTTGATCACGGCCTTCACTTTGATCCCTGCCAAGTCGGCCGGGCGGCCCGCAATCACCTCATAGACCACAACGCCTTCCGCACGTTGCAGCCCCAGGATGACTCGCATCTCTTCATCGACCTCTCCGACGATCACCCCAAACTCCTCTCCGAGCTCAAGAGCTTCCTTTACAGCCGGGTCAGAATACCTTGGCCCCGCTAGAACCATCCCCACCCCGAAGGCCAGGACCATTACGGTAAACGATACGAGTGAGGCGATTTGTGCGATACGGTTGGGTCCCTTCGTTAACAAACTCAACGTACGTGACGATGTCTGAGTCATGAGAGTTTTCCTCCTTACAACCTTAGAGTCGCCTCAACCAGAAAGGATTCGTCTCCTCTTTCGTCTGGCGCTTCGCCCAACAGGCTGCAACCCTTGCTGGATTCCGTTTAGGCAAGAGGACGGTTTCGAAATACTGTTCCACCGCCACCATGGCCAGGCAGTCGTCCTCATTATAGCGTAAGGTTTTGGTCAAGGCGGCGTCGTTGGAAGGATTTGCCAGGTATTCGTTGTACCAGGCGATCGAGTTTACGCCTGAGGGGTCTGGATCCCGCCATCGAAACGTGACCATTCTCGCAATGTGCTTGATCCCGTAGGAATAGGTTGGCCAATCGGAGTATTCCACCATGAGCCCGTTCCTCCATGCGCCGAAGCGATTTCTCCCCCATTCGAGCAATCTTCTTGGGAGCGTGCAGGCATTCTGCGACCTGCATGCAAGCGATATCCTGAATTGTTTGAAGGCCGACCTCTTTCATTTGGAACTTTTGCCTTCCGACAAAAAATCGCCCGGTGGGTTCAGACTGCTCTTCGACCCACCG
>JBFJQA010000072.1:0-13667 GCA_041616875.1 Nitrospiraceae bacterium
CCCCCCCCCCACGGCCGCCCCCTTGCGCAAACCACCGACCGATGATGTGTTCCGTAACTCCCTCGCCCTTCTTGCCGCCGTAGACGTTTGCCGTATCAAAGAAGTTTAACCCCGCTTCCATGGCCCGATCCATCACCTTGAAGCTATCGGCCTCGCTCGTGTGTGGCCCGAAGTTCATGGCGCCAAGACAGAGGGGGCTGACTCTTACCCCCGTCCTCCCCAAATGGACGTATTGCATGAAAAGCGCTCCTGGTTGAGGGTTTGCTCGGAGGAGAGAAGCATAACGGGTTTGCGATTTCGTGACAAGGCGCTGGCTCACGGGTATAATTTCACAGACATGACGGCCGTGGATCCCTCTTCTTCACAGTCTTCCCCTCCTCTTCCGCACACACCGCGCGTGGTTGAGACCATCAGGGCTAAACTCCCCTTTCCGGCAGACTTTGCTCATCTGGCTCCACTATCCGGTGACGCGTCAAACCGGCGATACTTTCGAGTTCACTTGCAGGGGGGGGCAGTTGCGTCTTTGATTCTGATGCAACTCGCGGCTCCCGAGGACTTCAAGGAATCGGAGGAGGCGGTCAGTGGCTCCTCGACGAGCATGACCGAACTTCCATTCATCAATGTCTTATACCATCTATGGAAGGCCGGGATCGCCGTGCCACGCCTCTATTATTACGACCAAGCAGCTGGTCTCTTGTACCTGGAGGATTTTGGCGACGTGACCTTGTCAGAGGCCTATCGAGAATTGCAGGAGCCTGACCGCTCTGCTTTGTATCATCAAGCCATTACGACGCTCGCGAGGATCCACACCAAAGCCACGTCGCTGTCAAATCAAGGCTGCCTCGCCTTTCACCGTGGGTTCGATGTGCCGCTCTTGATGTGGGAGTTTGACCACTTCTTGGAGTTTGGCGTGGAGGCAAGGCAGGAGAAGCCGATTCCTGAGGGAGAGAAACTGGTCATTCGATCGGAATTTCATCGAATCGCCGAGCTCATGGCGAGCCAGCCGAAGGTCTTCACGCACCGTGATTATCACTCGAGAAACCTCATGGTGGTGGGCACTCGTCTCGGCATCATTGATTTCCAGGATGCCTTGATGGGGCCAGCCTCCTACGATGTGGCCTCGCTCCTCCGTGACGCCTATATCCAGTTGGAAGAACCCCTGATCGAAGAGCTCATTCGTCTGTACCTCACCGAGACGGCCAGAGAGAAGCCGCTTGGATATCGCGAGCCTGATTTCAGGCGGCTGTTCGACTTTACGAGCATTCAGCGCAATCTCAAGGCGGCAGGTCGGTTCGTGTATATCGACCGTGTGAAGCAGAATCCAAAGTTTCTCGCGGATATTCCAAGGACCTTGGGATATGTGCGCAGGAATTTGGCCAAGTACCCTGAACTGATTACCCTTCACAAACACCTGGCTCCCTATGTGCCCGAGTTGCGGTAAAGGGACACATGAAGCGGTGCCCAGACGAAGGGGGGCGGGGGAAGAGAGTGAGGGGTGATCGGTGAACTCGAACGGGGCCTTATAGCCTCAATTGCTTTTGTTCCCAACGCATGACTCATGACTCATCACGATCTTTTGATCCTATCGCCTGATTCCTTATGAAAGCCATGATCCTCGCCGCCGGGTTCGGTACCCGCCTTCGCCCCCTTACGAACCACACGCCCAAACCTCTCCTGCCCATCGGGGGCAAGCCCCTGATGGAATGGAATCTCCTCTTGCTTCGGCAGTTCGGCATCACCGAGGTGATTATCAACCTGCACCACTTGGGTGCTCAGATACAGAGTGCTTTTGGGGACGGTTCTGCACTCGGGATGCGCCTACGGTACTCGCATGAAGCTGTCATCCTGGGCACAGGGGGAGGCCTCAAGCAAGCCGAGCCATTTTTTTTAGGTCAGCCTTTTCTCGTGTTGAATGGCGATACATTGCTTGAGTTGGACCTCGGTGCCCTCATGGCGTTCCACAAGCAGCTCGGCGGAGTCGCGACCATGGTTGTGCGTGAGGACCCGGAAGCCGATCGCTGGGGGCCGGTAGAAGTGGATCAGGACTGGCGGGTTGTCCGGGTCAATGGGAGAGGGAGGAGTGACTCACGGTCTCTAGAAACCTACATGTTCGCGGGGGTCCACGTCATGGACCCACGGCTTCTTAAGGGGATCCCCGTGGGGCAAGAATCTTCGATTATTGACGCGTATCAGCGCTCACTTGCCGCTGGAGAATTAGTAGGTGGTTTTCTCATGGAGGGGTACTGGTCTGACGTCGGCACGCTGGCGCGGTATGAACAGGCCCAGCGGGATGTTGAACTGGAACTCGTTCGTCTCAGGCAGCGCGGCATGTTCCCCAGCGCATGATGCCATAAAAAATGACGTCTTGACTAGCTCGCTCGGGGCAGGGCGGCCTGCAGGCGGGTCTTTCGCAGTGACAGGTCCTCCAATTGCGCTGCTGTTAAACTCTTTGGCCCCTTGGGCTTCTCCCCACCAAGTTTTTCCACTTGCCCGATGAGCGAAAGAGCTTCCTGCTGACGTTCGGATCGCTCGAGCAAATCAATCATCCTCATATACGCCGGAGTGACGAAGGGGAGGTCCCGGGGTGCCTTGGCCTGGTCGATGACGATCTGGTACTTGGCAAGCGCCGTTCGAGGATCGTGTGACTCCGCCTGCATTGCCTCAAGCATGTGCATGGAAATACGGTCAAGATGGGCACGCGGCGCTTTCTCCCACGGTCCGGTGATCAACGCAGCAAATTTATCCTCTGGTAGTTTGATTCGGTTGGACTGGGCTCTTGATCTAAGTTGCGCGAGCAAGCGTTGGGCCTGGGCCCATCCTCCATACAGCCCGATCATTTGGCACCGGCACCCTGCTGGGTTTGTGCAGGCTCCATGGATGGGGGAATAATTCTTTTTGGCGGCGAGTGATGGGAGAACCGCCACACCATTGGCCTCTCGACAGGCCGGACAGGTCTGGTCATCATTTGGGGTGGCGTGAATAAACATTCGAATTCCAGATTTGTCCCACACGCTCGTGGCTTGAATCCGGCCGGCCACCACTTGCATCTGATGGATTTGCCAAACAATGAGCAGACCCAATATGGCCAGTAGGTAGGGGACAAATTCCGGGACAATGATCGGCATGGGATGCCTTTCCTGGGTTTCTCTTCAGTGCGCCTTTTTTTGGTAAGTATAGCACCGCATCCAGAAAACGCCAGAAAGACAAGGAAATATCTTAACCGGGGGGTAATTGAGGCCCCTCGGCATGCTTAAAAGGACGAAGCAACGGACTTGAACGGGGACCATGTGGCGCTTCGCAGAAGCCCAGCCTGGGCTTATGGGTCTTGCAGCCCGGGTGCCTTGAACCGCCGCAGCCGTAAGGCGTTTCCCACAACGCTGACGGAGGACAGGGCCATCGCCGCGGCGGCCCAGATGGGGTTCAGAAATCCAAGGGCGGCGGAAGGAATCAGGAGCGTGTTGTAGATAAAGGCCGCAAACAGGTTCTGCTTGATATTCCGTGTGGTTGCCCGCGAGAGTGCAATCGCTGACACGATGCCTCGGAGGTCCCCGCGTATCAAGGTGATATCTGCCGCCTCCATGGCGACATCGGTTCCTGTGCCGATGGCGAGACCGACATCGGCCTGGGCCAAGGCTGGGGCGTCGTTGATGCCGTCTCCCACCATCGCCACGACCTTGCCTTTATCTTGGAGGCGTTTTATTTCTCGAGCCTTTTGATCGGGAAGCACTTGTGCCAGAACGCGGTCGATCTTTACTTGTTCTGCAATGGCCTGGGCTGTGCGCTGATTGTCACCCGTGAGCATGATCACTTCAAGCCCCAACCGATGTAACGAGGCCACGACTTCTCGAGCGAAGTCTTTGGGTTTGTCCACGACCGCGAGGACGCCTAGAATTTTTCCCCGAAGGCTCGAACCCTGTTCATCTGTCGCCAGGAACATCGGCGTCATGCCGGCACGAGCCAGTTGATCGGATGCCAGCTGGGCGTGATCGGGAACAGGCAGTTTCACGGCTTCCATCAGCGCAGCGTTCCCCAAGTAGACTACTCGCTCTCCGACCCTTCCCTGGATTCCCTGGCCTGGTATCGCTAGAAAGTCACTCGGTTCCTCAATCGTGAGATCCCGGCTCCTGGCGTACTGCACGATGGCTTCACCGACTGGATGTTCTGATTTCCGTTCAATCGTTGCCGCGAGGGCGAGGACGCGGTCTTCTGTCCACCCTTCAGCGAGGGGTACAACCGCGCCAACCGTTGGTTCGCCCTTGGTCAAGGTGCCGGTCTTGTCGAGCACCACCGTGGTGAGATCCTGTGCCCGTTCCAAGGCCTCGCCACTTCGGATGAGGATCCCGGATTCAGCTCCCTTCCCAATTCCCACCATCACGGAGGTCGGTGTCGCCAAGCCGAGCGCGCATGGACAGGCAACGATGAGGACGGCGACAAAGTTGATCAATGCGTGAGTTAGCGCTGGGTGGGGACCCAGCACTAACCAACCCACAAACGTGATCAGCGCAATACCAATCACCGCCGGGACAAACATGGCGGCGATACGATCGGCCAGTCTGGCGAGCTCCGGCTTGGACGCTTGGGCCTCCTCAACAATGGAGATAATCCTGGCCAACGCGGTATCTTTTCCTACCTTCATCGCCTCCACCGTGAGACTTCCCGTGCGATTCAGGGTCGCCCCGATCACGATGTCCCCAGGTTTCTTGTCGACTGGAAGACTCTCCCCAGTGAGCATGGATTCATCAACTGCCGACGCTCCCTGTCGTACCGCGCCATCAACTGGCACTTTGTCTCCTGGCCGCACGAGAACAAGATCTCCGACTCGCACATCCTTGATCGGGATGTCACGCTCGCGTCCGTCCCGAAGGATTCTCGCGGTTTGGGGTTGAAGGCCGGCCAACCTTCTAATTGCTTCTGACGCTCGACCTTTGGCGCGTGATTCCATGAGACGTCCGAACAGAATCAGAGTAATGATCGCCATCGAGGTATCGAAATAGACGGCCGGCGTGACACCAATGGCTGCCACGAGACCAGGGGCCAGGGTCACAACAAGACTATAAAAGTAGGCGGCCGAGGTTCCCACGGCGATGAGGGTGTTCATATCGGTCGTGCCATGTCGTGCCACCGCCCAGGCCCCCCGATAAAATTGCCATCCCGCCCAGAACTGAATGGGTGTGGCAAGGGCGAGCTGGATCCAGAAGGAGGTGGAGCGAGACAGGGGTAACCCCAGGTGCTCGGACATGGCCAAGATCATGACCGGCACCGTCAACGCAGCCGCAATCAAAAACCTCCGTTTGAGCACCTGATAAGCTACGTGTTGGCGCTCCTCCACCGGGGCCAGGGCCGTGGGTTCTTCCATGGCTGAGTCGATCACTGCCCCCGGCCTATACCCCAGGCTTCGGATCGATTCCTGGATCGCCTGCGTGCCCGTGAGGCTCGGAAGGTATTCGACGGTCGCTCGTTCGGTAGCCAGGTTCACCGAAGCTCGTTGTATCCCTGGCAACGCACACAATCCCTTCTCAATCCTCGCCACGCAGGACGCACAGGACATCCCCTCGATGGGGATGGTCATAGTCTGGGACTGTCCAGAAGGGGCAGCGCCGGCTGTCCCGGGACCCGCCGCTGTGGCGGTGGCGTTCAGGCGGGGTTTCGGAGTGAGGGTGACGAGTTGGATGGGTGGGACAACATCGGTCCCCCCCATATCCTTGGGTCCCTCATGCAGGACTCGTTCTGGATTTTGCTCGAAGGTCCGTTTGCACCCAGGAGCACAAAAGTAATACAACTTCCCACCGTACTCCGCGGTAGCCTGAGCACGGGCTTCCTCGACTGTCATGCCGCAGACTGGGTCAATGGCCATGCCTGTCCTCGTACGACTCCTCGCGGGAACGACCCAAGGCTTGGTGTGACGGGATCGTCCCCTCTGCGATCAATTCTCTTCCATCCTGTCTCTCTTTTGCCAGCCAGGAATTCTCACAAGAAGCCGTTCATCAGTAGTATTAGCACCGAAGTGCCGAATATCAACTGCTTGAGGAATGAAGGGGAAGATTTTTCTGTCGGATAAGACGAGCCAGGTAGGTTCGTTGAAGCCGGAGCCGTTCGGCAGCCCTGGTTTGATTGCCGTTGGAAAACCGGAGAGCCCGGAGAATGAGTGTCTGGCTGTGCTGTTCCATCGATTCATGATACGGCAGGTCCAGATAGGTGTTCTGTTCCGACGCCGCCCGTTCCCTGGGTCCATCCTGGGCTGACAGCCCCAGCACCTCGGGTGAAATGGCGTCGTTTGGACTCAAGACAACCGCTCGGGCGATCGTGTTGTCGAGTTCTCGAATATTGCCAGGCCAGGAATAGTGGGTAAGCACAGCTAGCGTCTCCGGGGTGAAGCGGAGGCTCGGCCTTTTGGTTTCCCTGGCATGCCGCTTCAGAAAGAATTCGGCCAGGAGCGGAATATCTTCTACCCGGTCCCTCAGCGGCGGGAGTGTCAGAGTGACGACATTGAGGCGATAAAATAGATCTTCGCGGAAGTGTCCGTCCTTGATCGCTCTCTTGACGTCCTTGTTCGTGGCGGCAATCACCCGTATGTTCACTTTGACCGACCGCGTCCCTCCGACCCGCTGGAATTCCTGATCCTGCAAGACCCGAAGGAGCTTGGCCTGGAGTGCAAGGGGCATGTCACCAATTTCGTCCAAGAACAATGTGCCACCATCGGCAGCCTCGATTTTACCCTTTTCCATCCGGTCAGCGCCGGTGAAGGCGCCTTTTTCATGCCCAAAGAGTTCATTCTCAAGCAGGGAGTCACTGAGCGCCACGCAGTTGATGACCACAAAGGGCATGGCTCCCCGGGGGCTCCATTGGTGAATAGACCGTGCAAAGAGTTCCTTTCCCGTTCCGCTCTCACCGAGGAGGAGGACTCCCGCATTCGAGCTTGCTGCTCGTTTGGCAGCCTCCGAGACGGTTGCGATCTTCGGGCTTGACCCGACGATGGCTGCATACTTGGCGTCAACTTCGGAGCGAAGGTATTCCACCTGTCGCTTCAGCGATTCACGCTCGAGCGCTTTCCCGATGACAAGTGAGAGATGGTCCATGTTGAAGGGCTTGGTGACGAAATCGTAGGCGCCGCATTTCATGGCCTCCACTGCCGATTCAATTGTCCCATGGGCGGTCATGACGATGATAGGAGTTTCGGGTCCCAGGACAGGCGGAATGCCTGTGGCTGGGTGGGGTGCCGCAGTGGCAACAGGACCCCGGGTCTCCGCAATTTTCTTCAGGACTCCCAGGCCTGACAACCGTGGCATTTCGAGATCGAGGAGCATGAGGAGCGGGGGATCTCGATCCAGCAGCTCCAGGGCCCGCACGCCGTCTTCAGCGGTGATCGAATCATATCCAAACGATTTGAGTCGATCCTTAAGCATCGTGACTATGTCCGGGTCATCATCCACGATCAGAATCTTCGGTTTCATGCTAGCCCTCTTTCATCACGTTGATGACCAGACCTGTGAGAGGTTTAGGGAAAAAATAGGTCGACTTGTGCGGCATACGCTCCCCGGCCGAGGCCACGGCACTCACCTCGCTGACTTTGGTGGGATTAAGAAGAAAGGCGGCACCCGCCTTCCCCGTGAGAACTAGGTCCAGGGCTTCGTCATCGTCTTTCGTGTAGACGACCGTGTCTTCGCTCAGTTCTCCTATGGAGAGCGGGCCCAAAATGTTTACGTGGAGCACAGAGACATCGAGGCGTTCACGCGGAGATGTCCCCTGGGGTTTCTCGGGGGCGGCGCGGCGCTCAAGCAGAACATACTTGGGATAGTTTCTGAGGGCCAGGCCATAGGCTTGCCTGCGCTGCCCACATTCGCGGAGCGAATGGAGAAAGTGAGAGCGAACTTGGGGCTCATCCGCCTTTCCAAAACCGAATTCCTTGATAGTGAAGTCCTTGTGAAGCTTGTTCCGAATATCCTCAATGTCGGGCATGGCGGTTTTCAATACCCGATGTGTGGGAAGGACAGTCAACCCTGGATCTTCAAGCCGAGCGAACAGCATCAGGACGCTCTCCCAGGATTGTAGATTGGCGCCAGCTTGCGAAGCGGCCTGGGCACGCTGGAGATCCCGGAAGGTGAGTGCTGTCTCGTACCGGTGATGGCCGTCTGCGATAAAAAGCGGTTTGGGTTTCATGGCGGCGACGACGGTCTGAATGGTTTGAGCATCAGTGACGGCCCACAGACGTTGATAGAATCCTTCGCCGTCTCTGAACTCTATGCGTGGTTTCTGCGAAGCCATGATGTTCTCAATTGGTGTGGACACCATACCCTCCGGGTCTGAAAACAAGGAGAAGATCGGGCTGAAATTGGCCCGGCAGGCTTGCAGGAGATTGAGACGATCGTTCTTTGCCGCTGTCCGAGTGTTTTCGTGCGGCATGACCCGCCCGGCTCCAAACTCTTCCAACTCCAAGAGGGACAAGAAACCTTTAAGAACCAGTGGCTTGGCCACCCCCTCTCGACCAGGGGTCTTGTACTCAATGGCGTAGGGATAGATGGCGCGTTCTTGGTCGCGACGGAGAACCCCGCTCTTCAACCAGTCTTGAAGGTATTGAGCGGCTCGAAGGTAACGATTATGGGAAGAGTCGTCTCCAGGCTCGTCTACGCCAAACTCTAGGCGGACGACGTTGTTCGGGTGTCGCGAGTAGAGCGCGGTTTGGGTTGGGGGATCGATGACATCGTACGGAGGTGCGACCACCTCCCTCATGTCCTCCACAAGGTCCGGGTTGTACAAGACGCCTTGAAATGGGATCACCTTGGCCATGTTTGCATCTCCGTCATGCAGGACCCACGGTCGGGACAGGAACGATCTTGGGTTCGAAATCCCGAGCCACAACTGGTGGAACGCGGGCACAGTTATACATATCGGATGACTTCAAATCGGAACAGATCGGCAGGATCATGCTCGAACAGCCCAACCTTTTTTTTCGCCGCCGTCAGCTGTTCTGCGATCGAGTCAATCCCCTCAATATCCGGCAGCAGAACACCGTGCCGGGTGCCGGATCGAACGATGACGCCATATCGGCGATGGTCTAGTTCCTGAAGATCCCTCACGGGTTCAGGTCGATTCAAGACGTCCACCGATACAACGAGGGTCTCTAATTCGCTGGGGGTCACCGCGGGGAATCGCGGGTCTCGCGTGGCAGCGCCGATGGCGTTGTGGATGATTTCCTCGGCGAGGGTCTTTCGAGCCGCCTCCGTCGTCCCGATACAGCCCCGTAACCGACTTTCGAGCTTCAGCGATACAAACGCCCCTGCCGGGTCGGAGGCGGTTGGAATTTCGGCGAACAGACTCCCCGGCGGCTCCAGAACGCGCTGTTCTAGGAGAAAAATCCTGATTGCGTCTGTCGCCAGTCCGACCAACGGGTGTCTCGGTTGGGCCATGGTCATCGCTCAGCGTGGGGCCACGGTTCCCGTGGTGCCCTTGGTGCCGTGGGGAAGCCTGTAAGACTGCCTAGCCCGTGTGAAGAGTTGCCAGGCCACTCGAAGGCTGGTCACCGCTTAGCAATCGCGAGCGACCATGTATTCGGCCACGACCAGGAGAGCACGTTTGGCAGGGGAATCATCAAACAGGGCGAGATCGTCGGAAGCTGCATCTACGAAGGAGCGGGCCCGCTCTCTCGCGTAGGTTAGGGACCCGTGCTCCCGCATCAGGGAAAGTATCCGAACGAGGTCAGATTCCGTGAAGGTCCGGGTTTCCATCCGGTCCTTGATCATCTGAAGGTCCTGGCTCGGGCAGTGTTGCAGGAGGTGCAACAGTGGGAGGGTCACTTTACCCTGACGGAGGTCCTGGCCGAGGGATTTCCCCAATCGATCCCCTTTCGCGGCATAGTCCAGCGTGTCGTCGGCTAATTGGAATGCAATCCCGAGATGTTGCCCAAACCGAAACAACGCACCCTGTTGATTATCCGAGGCCCCAGCAATAATGCCTCCCATACAACAGGAGGCCCCAATGAGTGCTGCCGTCTTGTGCTTCACAATCTGGAGGTATTCGGTTTCAGTCAAGGCGGGGTTCCCATTGTAGTACAGTTGCAAGACCTCCCCCTCCGCCATCTTGCGGCACGCATCAGATAGGACTTCGTTAATTGCTTGATCTCGGAAGTCGACAATGCGACAAATGGCCTTAGAGTAGAGGTAGTCACCAACGAGTATACTGATCTGGTTGCCCCACACTTTTCTGGCGGTCGGGCGTCCCCGCCGCAAATCGGCATCATCAACGACGTCGTCGTGAAGCAGTGTGGCGGTGTGAATGTACTCAACCAAGCTTCCTAGCAAGAGGTGCCGCTGGTCGGTGTACTGAAGGAGGCGGGCACACAGAATGAGTAAGAGGGGACGAACCCGTTTCCCCCCGCTGCTCAGAATGTGGGCCGCGACGGTATTTACCAGGGCGACGTGCGAATCTAAATTCTTTCGAACCTCGTCCTCCACCCCCTCCAGTTCTCGGCGGTACGCTTCCCAGATGTCTGTCATCGACTGGGGGGTAGAAACCGTCGGGCCTTCATTCATAGTGCGGGCGATACTAGGGCACCGATCAGTTTAAAGTCAAGCAGGGACGGGGGGCGTGGAGCCTCGTCGTCTTGACAGGGAATCGGCCCTTCCAGTAAGGTGACAGACCAATTTTTCCAACAGGTTTGGCCATTCGTAGAGCTGCTGGTTAGGGGAGGCGAGGGGTCTTTCCCATTCG
Source organism: Nitrospiraceae bacterium (assembly GCA_041616875.1). Lineage (GTDB taxonomy): Bacteria > Nitrospirota > Nitrospiria > Nitrospirales > Nitrospiraceae > JBFJQA01. Next base: position 10,705 of record JBFJQA010000072.1, read on the forward strand.
ACTCCGCCTGATGAACCTCGGGGCATGAAATATCCATTTAAGTGTTCAACCATTTTTTAGCGTGGACCCACATGAGCATCCCTGGCTTTCCCCCACGACAAGGCCTCTACAGCCCCGAGCTCGAAAAAGATGGCTGCGGGATCGGATTTGTCGCCGACATTAAGGGCCGCAAGTCGCACACCATCGTCCAACATGGACTCAAAGTCCTAGAGAACCTCTTCCATCGAGGGGCGCAAGGGTGCGATCCCTGCACGGGTGATGGGGCAGGGCTTCTCCTTCAAATACCCCATGAATTTCTCAAACAGGCGGCCTCTGCTGTGGGGATCAAACTCCCCAAAGCAGGGGAATACGGGGTGGGAATGGTCTTTCTCCCCCGGGATCCCACCAGCCGAAAACAATGTGAAGCCCTCTTCGATCGCGTCATCCAAGAAGAAGGGGCACGCCTGTTGGGGTGGAGAGACGTGCCGGTGAAGAGTGAGGCCATCGGGGTGCAAGCCCGCAAGACCGAGCCGGCCATCCGTCAGCTTTTTGTCGCTCGGGATGTGCTGAACGAACAAGAGTTTGAACGAAAACTGTATGTCATTCGGAAACGCGTTGAACGGGCCATTCGCGAATCAGCCGTTGAGGGTCGAGACCACTTCTATATTCCAAGCCTGTCCGGTCAAACGATTGTCTATAAAGGGTTGCTCCTCCCGCATCAGATGTCCGATTATTACCAGGATCTGAAAGATGCCAGCCTCATGAGTGCGCTGTCGCTCGTGCACTCCCGGTTCAGCACAAACACGTTTCCCACCTGGCCGCTTGCCCATCCCTATCGCTATACGTGTCACAACGGTGAGATCAATACGCTGAAAGGAAACGTCAACTGGATGCGTGCGCGCCAGGGACGACTACGGTCAGACCTCTTCGATGATGATATCGAGAAACTCTTTCCCATCGTGTTTCCGGACCAGAGTGATTCCGCTTGTCTCGATAATGCGCTCGAGTTTCTAGTGCTGGGCGGTCGGTCCCTGCCTCACGCGATGATGATGTTGATTCCCGAGCCCTGGGTCGGAAACCCTCATATGAATCTGGATCGACGCGGGTTTTATGAATACCACGCCGCCGTGATGGAACCCTGGGACGGTCCCGCAGCCGTCTGTTTCACCGACGGCAAATTGATCGGCGCGACCTTGGACCGAAACGGTCTGCGGCCCTGTCGCTACCAGGTGATGACGGACGATATGGTGGTGTTGGCGTCCGAAGCGGGCGTCTTGCCGGTGGATCCCAAGCTCGTCCGGATGAAGGGCCGACTCCAGCCCGGAAAAATGTTTCTGGTGGACACCACGCAGGGGAGGATCATTGACGACGAGGAAATCAAGGCGGACATCGTTAACCGGAGGCCGTATCGAAGCTGGGTTAACCAATATAAGGTTTCACTCGACGAACTTCCCGAACCACTGAATGTGCCCCAGCCGGACCATGCGAGCCTGCGCCAACGGCAACAGGCCTTCGGCTACACGGTCGAAGAACTGAAGATGGTGATCACCCCCATGGCGGTGAATGGCGAGGAACCAGTGTCCTCGATGGGGACCGATACGCCGCTGGCGGTGTTATCCGACCGGCCCCAGTTGCTGTTCAAATATTTCAAGCAACTGTTTGCGCAGGTTACCAATCCCCCCATCGATCCGATCCGCGAGCAGCTGGTGATGTCCCTGGTGACGAGCATCGGTCCGAAACCCAATGTCATGGAGGAAATCCCAGAGGCGTGCCGTCGGATCCGAGTTCAGCAGCCCATTTTGACCAACGCCGAACTACAGAAAATCCGGGAGATCGAAGATCCCCATTTCAAGAGCAAGACCCTGCCCATGTTATTCAAGGTCTCTGAAGGGCCAGACGGCCTGCCGTCAGCCGTGGAGAACCTTTGCCAGGAAGCTTCCCAAGCCATAAAAGATGGCTTTAAGTTCTTGATCCTGAGCGATCGGGGGGTGACTGAACAATGGGCCCCCATCCCCAGTCTGCTGGGCATTTCGGCGGTCCACCATCATTTGGTCCGGGAATGCAACAGGACGGAAGTCGGGTTAATCGTGGAGACCGGGGAGCCTCGTGATGTGCATCACTTTGCTTGTTTGATCGGCTATGGGGCCGGGACGGTGAACCCGTACCTCGTGTTCGAATCCCTCGTCGATCTGGAACGCCACAACTATTTCCCCGAAGGGGTGGATGCGCCGACCGCCGAGAACAAATTCATCAAGGCGGTGAACAAGGGGCTCCTGAAGATTTTCTCCAAGATGGGTATTTCCACCGTTCAGTCTTACTGTGGGGCTCAGATTTTCGAGGCGGTGGGCCTGGCGCAAGCGATGGTGGATCGGTATTTCACTGGGACGGCTTCTCGCGTGGAAGGCATCGGGCTCCGCGAAATCGGGGAGGAAACGCTGCGCCGCCACCGCCAAGCCTACGCGGACTTGCCGGTCCGGCAGTTGGATTTCGGAGGGGAAATTCACTATCGGATTCAGGGAGAGTATCACAACTGGAACCCCGAGACCATTTACAAACTCCAACATGCCACCAAGACGAACAATCCACAGACCTTTCAAGAGTTTTCCGAGCTGGTGAACAACGAAACCAAGCACCGGTCTAATCTTCGGGGCTTATTGGAGTTCAAGTTTCTCCCGGAACCCATTCCGTTAGAAGAAGTGGAACCGGCGAAGGAGATCGTCAAACGGTTTACCACCGGAGCCATGTCCTACGGCGCGATTAGCAAGGAAGCGCATGAAACTCTTGCCGTTGCGATGAACCGAATTGGCGGCAAGAGCAACACCGGGGAAGGTGGGGAAGATCCAGAGCGCTTTGTGCCGCTGCCGAACGGCGATTCCAAGAATTCTTACATCAAACAAGTCGCCTCGGGCCGGTTCGGGGTGACCTCCCATTACCTCGTGAATGCTAGGGAGCTGCAGATCAAGATGGCACAGGGGGCCAAGCCC
>JBFJQA010000073.1:0-13619 GCA_041616875.1 Nitrospiraceae bacterium
CATCCCCCTAGTATGACGCCGAGGAAGAAGAACCTGAAGTGGGCATCACGCCGTTCGGTTCCTCTCGTGCATACATTGATGCCCTAGCGGGCGTGCTCGACACCCGTGAGGGACTGAAACGGGTTCGTGGATACCACGAGTAGAATCAAAAACAAAGTATAAGGGTCTCCCCTGGGAGGCAAATTACATGTACACACTCATGGCAGGAATTCTCGTGTCGGTCTTGGTCCTCTTCAGCAGCGGACTCAGCCTTGCTCAAGAGCGCTCAGTCAAAGAGTTCAACATGTCCGTACGAGAGAAGGTCATTACCTTGCTGGGAGAACCCAAGAAGGAGGCCACCGTTTGGGCATATGCCCTGGAAGGCGAAGACGGCAGTGTCCCAGGCCCCGTCATCCGCGTCAACGTCGGAGACCTCGTCCGCGTCCACTTCACCAACACCCACACCCTTCCACACAGTATTCATTTTCACGGGATCCACCCCTTCAACATGGATGGGAATGGACAGCGAGCCCTGGGGAAGGAACAAGTTCAGCTTCCGGGTGAGTCCTACACTTACGAATTCGTGGCGGTGGAACCCGGGTATTACCTCTACCACTGTCACTTCAACACGGCCGTGCACATCGATCACGGGATGTATGGGCTTTTTGTCATCGAGGATCCGACCTGGCCGAAAGCCGACCGTGAGCTCATCACGTTCTGGGACGAATGGGATCTGAACGGGGATGGGAAGAAAGACGCTCACACCATAAACACGAGATCAGCTCCCGATTACGCCCCCTTTGAAGTAACCCGAGGCGAGAGAGTGCGTCTCGTACTCGCCAACATGGGCTGGGACCTTCATACCCCCCACCTGCATGGGCAGACCTGGGATCTCATTGACGCCGGTAACCTTCGAACCATCCGAGCCAAGAATCCTAACGGTGTGGTGAGCCTGGGGCCGGCCGAGATTAAGATCGTGGAGTTTATAGCCAGGCATGAGGGCACCTGGCTGTTCCACTGTCATGTTGTGCCTCATGTCGCGGATGACGGACAATATCCACGAGGAATGCTGACCATACTGAGGGTCAGGCCCGGGAGTGTTGAAGCGTCTCCCTCTGACAAGCAAGCTCAAAGAGACATTGGCATGGAGAGTCCCTTCCCCAAAAAAGAGGGCGAGACAACAGGACAGAGCTATGACATGACACAACTCGCATCTCTTGTGGGAGATCGGGATCGGGGATTTGATCTGTATGCCGCGAAATGCAAGTCATGCCATGCAGCCTTTGCCAAGGGCGAATATGGACCAAAACTTGCGGGAAACCCCATCCTCAAGCAGCCGGACCGATTCTGGGGCACGGTGTTGAACGGACGGGGACAGAACATGCCCGCTTGGAAAGAGGAACTGGCCCCAGAGCAAATCGCGGACATTCTGGCCTGGTTGAAAACCCTCCATTGACTGACTGCGGGAGTTTCAGGTTGGTGAGCTGACCATGCCTCGGGTGGTTCCAAACGCTTAGCGTTCGGCCATCTCCCTGAGGCCCTAAACAGGGAATATCCGACTCGCACCAATGGTGGGAAAGACCGTCAAGCTTGGCAGATTATAGCTGACAGGATTCTGGCGACATAGGAACCATGGCATATTCCATTAGGTACATAGCTGAAACCACAGGGCTGACGGCCCATGTGATTCGCATCTGGGAGCGGCGCTATCGGCTGCTTACCCCACAGCGTGCGCCCAATGGCTACCGCATCTATTCTGACGACGATCTCCAGCTTCTGCTGTATTTGAAAGCTCAGACCGATGCAGGCCAAAGCATCGGCCAACTTGCTCAAGTTGGCTTGAGCAAGTTGCGTGATCAGATGACGCACACACCGATTACTGTACCCGGTGTCCCGGAAAACCTCAGACAGCATGCCCTCAACATCGTGCAGAGTGCCCGGGTTCCCGACGCACGGGGCGTAGCCCTCGAGATCCGTCGCACGGCCAGTCACCTCGGGCTCAAGGAAGCGATCGAACAGGTATTTTTCCCTGTTATACGAGCTGTGGGTGAATTGTGGCATCGAGGAGAGATCGGAAATGCCGGCGAGCAAGTCATTACCCACGCTACCCGCCAGGAAATTGTCCAGGCGCTATGCCAGAGCAACAGCCGCACCGGTCCTACCGTGGTCGTCGCTTGCGCACCAAGAGAATTCCATGAGATTGGGGCCATGACCTCGGCTCTGTATCTCCAACATGCTGGCTGGTACGCACTGTACCTCGGTCCGGACGCGAGCATTGATGTCCTCCAGATAGCGTGTGAACGCCACGTTGCCAACCTAGCCGTCCTCTCGATCACATACGAACAGCCGCGCAGGACAATGTCCAGGTTCATTGACCTCCTCTCGACCCGTATTCTGCCTGTCTGTCCAATTATCGTCGGAGGCGAGGCCGTCGTAGGCTACGAGGACCTGCTGCAGCAAAGAGGGATTTATGTCGTGAAGGACCTCAAGAGCATGGCGTCCATCACACCTCAACACCCAATGAGTCAGCGATCCGGGCGCAGTGTCCCTAGCCCCGGAAAACAACGGATCACGAATGACGCCCCAACATGCTGATTCGAGCCGCTCCGCACCTTTAGGCGGCACATGGGCAGTATCAGGCTGCTCGTCCTCACAGCTTGTCTAAGGTTTCGATCTTTAGACGTTGCGTTGCGCTTTGATAAGCCAGTAGCTTGGCCATTAAAAGCAAGTGGACCCGGCATTGTTCTTATCCTGACTGGAAGGCTTTAGCTCGGGACTCGGCGGGACCCGGAAGGTAAGACTTCCCTTCAATAGCCGGCTCGAGTGCCGCGCCGACAGCAAGATGGGTTAGCTTCACATAAAGGGGGGGGACGCTCATGAGAAGAAGATCACGACGCCCATTCAAGCTTGTACTCAGCACCTTGGCTTCCGTTGTGTTTGCCGGACTCGGCCTGGCTCTTATTCAGATCCCTCTGGCGATCAGCCAGCCAGTGACTCTTCCGGTTAAGCAGACAAAGGGATCGATCCCGATGGATGCGGCGCACCCTCTCTGGGAAAGTGCGCCAGCGATTGTCGTGCCACTGAGTGGACAGACGATCACCACGCCGATGCATCCCAACATTTCTGTTAAATCGGTCATGGTGAGGGCCGTGACCAATGGAAAAGAAATCGGGGTCTGGATGAATTGGGCAGATCAGACCAAGAATGACACTACGATCGGTCCACAGGATTTCCGTGACCAAGCCGCGGTGCAGTTTCCCGTCAACACCTCGGGCGCGCCACCCTTCCAGTGCATGGGCCAGTCCGGTGGCACCGTCAATATCTGGCGGTGGAACGCCGAATGGCAGAAGGACCTCGGCAAACGTATTGCAGGAATCTGGAGTGTGACTGACCAGTATCCAAGTATGGCTTCGGATCTATATATGCAGGAGCCCGCTGGTGGCGTCACATTCCCGGACCGTGTAGGTCTGGCTGAGGGGCCCTTCAACGAGGCAGCATGGTCCGGCAACATCATGGCTGACCCAGCGCTGCGTGCCAGCTCCGTTGAGGATCTCAACGCCAATGGCTTCAGCACGCTGACGACCCAGCCAAACCAGAATGTTACTGGTAATGGTCTCTGGGAGCCGTATGGATCGATAAAGGGTGGCTGCTGCATCGGCCCATCGTGGCGGGTCGTGATGAAGCGCGCAATCGTCACCAGTGATGACAATGACGTGCAGTTCACGTCTGGAGCATCAATCCCAGTCGCATTCGCAGTGTGGGATGGAACGAACGTCGAGCGAAACGGCATGAAGGGCATTTCCACCTGGTTCACGCTGAGGATGCCGTGAATTGATGATCTACCTCGTCGTTGGCGCTAACGGAGGGATTGGATCGGAGCTGTGTCTGCGCCTGGCCAAGCCTGGAGTTCACGTAGTGGCGGCCTCCCGGAATTCAGAGAGACTGTCGGCTCTTGCAGCCAAGACCAGCGTGCAGCCCTTTCCGCTAGATGCCACCGCCGGCGGGCAAATAGACGGGTGTATTGACAAGATCATCGACCAGCATGGACGCCTTGATGGTGTCGCGCATTGCGTCGGCTCACTCGTGCTGAAACCTGCTCATCTGACCAGCGACGAAGAATGGGCCGCAACAATAGACACGAATTTGACCTCTGCTTTCCTAATCGTCCGTTCAGCCTCCCGCGCTATGATGAAGAAGGTAGGAGGCTCCATCGTGTTGATCTCCTCCGCTGCCGCGCGTGTCGGCCTCGCGAACCATGAGGCCATCGCGGCTGCGAAGGGGGGCATTATCGGGTTGACACTCGCAGCCGCTGCCACCTATGGAAGCCACAACCTCCGAGTGAATGCCATCGCGCCAGGCTTGGTTCGCACTCCGCTCACGGCTCGACTGACGAAAAGCGATGCCTCACTCAAAGCATCGACGGCCATGCATGCCTTGGGGCGGATCGGAGAGCCAGCCGATGTCGCAGGTGCGATTGAGTGGCTGCTGCAACCGCAGCAATCCTGGATTACAGGGCAGGTGATTAGCGTTGATGGTGGCTTATCGACTGTGCGCCCACGCGCCAGCGCCTGATTACGATTTGGATGGTGCGTGCCTCTGGTAATCGGAACGTGGTAGAAATCGGGAGAGGTATCGGGGAGAGATCACCAGAATTCTGTCCCCGGTTCGCCTTTAAAAGGCCCGACAACATCTGGAGTGATCCACCCACCATAGAAGTCACCGGGTTGAGCGGAGACGAGATGTTTGCCAACATAACACGCCTGCATCTTGCTTGGGTAAAACGCGACATACCCCCTAATCACTTCAAAATCCGGGGTAGGCTCAGGGTAGCTCCAGGCTGAATCGTAGATCAGCACTTTGCCCACTCTCACCGTCCAATAGCGCGCGACCCCTTTCCACTCACACACAGTTACATGCGAACTCGGCTCGAGGTGCCTCGTTCGGACGTCGGCTGGCGGCAGGTAATAGACCGGGGGGCTTGCCGTCTCCAGAATACGATAGGCTTGAACGGTATCAGCCAAAACAAGTCCCTCACACTCTACGACTATCCGCTGATGCACAGGCTCCACTCGTGGCGGTCGAGGATAATCCCACACGGACTCCTGCTTGCGGTGTGGCGTTACGATTCTCCGGGCCCACGCGCTTTCAAGTTTCCCCAGCTGATTGTGATGGTGTCCGCCAGCCGGCACTCTCTTATGAGACATTATATGTCCTCAACGTATTCCCCTAGCCAACCTTTGCCAGTGCCTCCTCGATATTCTGAACAATTTCGTCAGAGAGAGGGACAAGGCTCGATCGATATCGCGCAACCACCGTTCCTGACCGGTCAACCAAGTATTTTTGAAAGTTCCAGCGGACCTCTCCGGGAAACGGACTCTGCTCCGTGAGGTATATGTAGAGCGGGTGCTTGTCCTGGCCCCTCACGCTGATCTTACTGAACAGAGGAAACGAGACGGAATACTTCGTATAACAGAAGCGGGCTATCTGCTTGTTATTCCCGGGCTCTTGTCCACCAAAATTGTTGGCAGGGAAGGCCAGTACTTCTAACCCCTTGTCGCGGTACCGTGTATACAATTCTTGGAGGTGTTCGTACTGCGGCGTGTACCCGCAACGGCTGGCGGTATTGACGATCAGCAAGACTTTCCCGCGGTATTGTCCGAGTGGTACCGGCCGACCGTCTATGTCCTCGAGCGTAAAGGCGTAAATCTGTCCCGAAGATGTGTCGTGAGCTGTCTGTTGCGGCCATTCCTGGGAAGACGCCGTGCTCACGACATTCGGCGATGCGGAAGTATCCTCCATTGACCGGTCACTCCAATCACATGCAACAAGGCTCGCCAAAAGTGTCATGGCACATGTGAATCTCATGCCACTTCTCAACACCTCGCCATTAAGCACTTGTGGCCTCACCGCTATTGACCATGGCCTACCCCGTCCCCTCCATCCTCACCTCTTTATTCCTCCAGAAGGCTTCTGAGCATCCAGGCCGTCTTCTCATGTACCTGCATCCTCTGCGTCAGAAGATCCGCCGAAGCTTCATCCTTGGCTTGCTCCGCAGCTGGGAAGACTGAGCGCGCGGTCCGGACCACAGTCTCATTTCCATCAACCAGCCGCTTGATCATGTCGGTCGCCTTCGGACCATCGGAGTCCTCTTTTACGGCACTCAATTTTCCAAATTCCGCGTATGTCCCCGGTGCTGGAACCCCGAGGGCGCGAATGCGCTCTGCAATGAGATCCACAGCTAATGCCAACTCAGTATACTGTGTCTCAAACATGGTGTGTAAAGTCTGAAACATTGGTCCCGTCACATTCCAGTGGTAGTTATGCGTTTTCAGATACAGAGTATAGGTATCCGCCAGAAGCCGTGAAAGACCCTGTGCAATCTCCTTTCGGTCTTTTTCAGATATTCCAATATTGAGTTCCATTATTATTTCCTCCTGTCATGTTCCTACATTGGAAATGTTTTAGGTGATACAGTGTGCCAACCCCCCCATCTAGTGACAGAAGAAATTCCACGAGATCCAATTTCTCCTGTTCAGTGAGCTTCAGTGGAATAATAAGAGAATCCTTGTGTGGGTTCTTGATGCCGCCCTGACTGTAAAATTCCACCACCTCCCGGAGTGTTTCAAAGCGTCCATCGTGCATGTATGGCGCCGTGTGTGCGATCTCCCTCACAGGTGGATTCTTAAAGGCCCCGATGTTTTCTGGATTTCTGGTCACCTTGTAGCGGCCGAGATCACCATGATCCGCATCCGCATCGATGCCGAGATTGTGAAACTTCTCATCCGTGAAGTTAAACCCCGAATGGCACCGACCCTGATCCTTGTTGGTTTGTTGACAGAGCACCTACTGGACTCCGTGACACACCTTCTTGCGCATTGTCGCGCTTTTCAGATGAGTCTACAATTTTGCGGATAGACACCATGGTTCCTAAGTTAAAAGACATGTTATCATTAAACTCTCTGCGCTAGGAGCCGCGCAAACGCCAAGTCTCGAAACCTTAGACGCCACAAAACAACCCCCGACTCGGGTCCGACCGCAGCTCGTGAAAAGGGCCTAACAACCAGTGGCCCCCGGACGGCGGACACATTCGCGAATCCTTAGACACCCCTACTCTATTCATGGCTGGAACAATGGTTATCACTAAGACTCGAGTGGAAGATAAAGAAAGAGAGGCGTAAAATTGCCAAAGGGGGAGTTCATGAGACCTACGCGATGTGTAAGACGAGCCATAACCTCACTGCTTGCGGGATTTGCGCTTACATTCACTGCATGCGATATCCCGAAAGCACCGTCAAAAAAGATTACGGTTCCAGCCCCATACGCCGATAAGCACATGCCAGAAGCCTGGTGGACGGACTCGGCTATCATTGATGAGGGTCGGCAGCTTTATATGGGAATACAGAACCGGGACGTGAACTGTGCAAAGTGCCATGGTCGCAATGGCAAACCCGTTACGGGGCAGGCGCGTGACTTGCGCGATTCCAAAACCATGAAGAAGTTTTCGGATTCCCATTTATTGTGGCGGGTTTCAGAAGGGTTACCGTACACTCGAATGAAAGGCTATAAAGACACCCTTTCTGAAGCCGAGATCTGGAAAGTTATCGCCTTTGCGAGCACGTTCGGGCTCAAGGGATTGAAGTATGATCCAAGCAGCAAGAACTGGGTGCCTGTGGACACTGGTCCCTTGGGAGATGAAGATGCCAAAGCTCAGACCGTTGCGCCCGTTCATTAGAACGTCTTCTGAATGGGTACACCCGACCTATCAGATGCCCTGTCCTCCCCCACTCTGAATCATGTCTCAGGGGATCTCCCATTCTGGGGACAGGCAGGTTTTCACAGCTTACATTTTCTCATGCGCTGTATAAAAACTCACAGCGCCGAGTCGAGTACCTACCGTGTGCGGCCGGGCTTTGCTATTGGTGGGATCGATTCCTGTGACATAAAGATTTCCCCCGTTTCAGTCCGATCCCATGCCCCAGCACACCACCATTTCGGGGTCCTCGCGCCAGCCGCTACGGTATAATGGTCTATATAGGCTGATCTGGACAACGATAGCCCCCTTGGGTGACCCCTCATGTTTGAAAAATTAGTTGGAGGCCTGTGCCTCCTGACAATATCCGCCTTGAGCCCCATCGCAGTTTGTCTCGCAACCTCTCACGATCAGCCTCGCTCTTCCACGACTGAGGAAGAGCGCGTGCTCTGTGAAGGGAAGTACTCGGATCGAAACATTCAGGGCACAGTTCTTTCAAACATACTCGCCGCCCATCACAAATGGCTCACGAATGACAACACGGGTGGAGCAAGAAAAGCCATCCTCTGCAAGGAGAATCTGCGTGGGGCGCAGCTCACCGGTGCGGATCTCCGAAAAGCCAATCTGCTGGGAACCGACCTCAGCGGGGCTAAGCTGAGAGGGGCGAATCTTCGTGAGGCGGACCTTCATCAGGCCAACCTCACCGAGGCCAGCCTCGGCCACGCCCGGCTGTATGGCGCCTCCCTCAGCGACGCCAACTTGTATGGCGCCTACCTCGTTGGAGCCGACTTACGCCACACCAACTTAGCTCAGACCAACCTTCGCGCTGCCGACTTATCACGGGCTTCTTTGGTCGAAGCGGACCTGCGAGGAGCGGATCTTGACGAGGCCCAGCTCGCTGAGACCAACCTGGAGGGGGCGAATCTGCGGAAGGCAAATCTCGGGAAGGTTAACATGCACGGCGCGGAAGCGGCCGGAGCCTATCTCGCTCAAGCCGACCTGCGACAGGGCCGCTTAGCGCAAGTGAACCTGCAGGAGGCAGACCTGACTCGTGCCAGCCTCGTGAAGGCTGATCTCCGGGAGGCTGATCTTCGAAAGAGCTATCTTCGAGAGGGAGACCTTCGGGATGCCAACCTCTACAGAGCCAACTTGGAGAACGCATACCTGGCGGGAGCCGACTTACAAAATGCTAATTTAGAGGAAGCCATTCTCTCCGAGACAACTCTGCGTCAGGCAAATCTCGCGGGGGCGACGTTAGCCGATACGGATCTGCGCGGAGCGAACCTGCAGCAAGCGATACTGCGTGGCACCGACCTCACGAGTGCCCGGGGCCTCACTCAAGCCCAGCTTGACGGGGCTTGCCTTGATGGCCAGACGCGACTTCCGAGCCACCTGAAGAGGCCACCACCCTGTGCGGAACCAGGAACGAGATAGCCAGCGGAACATCCGAGCCCCTACTTCAACGGAAAGGAAATGATGATCCCTCCCATCACATCATTCAACTTGTAGTTGCGCCGTGGGCTTTGGAGGTGCCCGTTATGGCAATTCACACAGGACTTCGAAACAGCCTTATCCGCATAGACAGCCTTAAAGAACCGACGATCGCCTCTCATGATGATCCCTGTATAGGGCTCGCTCGGATTGTCTGCTACCGCCTGCAGCCCCTTACGTTCGAAATCGGTGGCAGGCATGTTTTCTTCGTAGATGGGCCACAAGCTTGCCAGCCGAAACTGCAGACCGCTTCCTCGCTCCTTGACGTGGACGCCCGAAAGCATGAGCATCTGAGCGGGCAGGGGCAGGGCATTACGGGTTCTCCATGCTTCCACGGCAAGTACAATATCATGATCCTTCATTCGCTCCACCACATGCGTGGTGTAGAGCGTTCGGTCGGCTTGAATGACTTCGTATATGAACTGGGCCACCATTTTCGGGGCAATTCCATTCTCCTCCTCGGTTACTTGGGATTTTGCGAATCCGGCGGCATGGAGCATCACACCCAGGGAAGCACTCAACAGCACACAACACAGTTTTGTCCTTGACATATGAGAACCTCCGTACTCAAAGACGGGGACCACGTCACCCAGAACGCCCGCCGTATGACCCCGTCATTTTTCTTGAACAAGTTCACTCAACGTCATGATGACACATGGCTGCGGCACCCATAGATTATCACCCTGCTCTTGAGGTGAAAACAAGGAGGGACTCCCGGAGCCGTTATCCCGTCGCTCGGACTCGTCGTCCAGTAGCGGTGATCAATACATGGTCTTCGGCTATGGGTATCGCCTGAAACAGGGAGCCAGTGTCTACCGCAAGGAGACGTTCACCGTCCTGCTGGCAATTGGGACGGGTTTGAACACGGGATCCTGATCACTCAGTGGCGAGAGGGCCTGAATCCTTTGGATAAATTTTTCTGGGCCGCTGAGGGGAGCGTACTTCAATGAGACCACGATATCCATCGAGGGCGCATTTTTAGGAGTCGGAAAGGTAAAGTTTTCAACCCTGGTCTCCTCGGGCTTCAGGACAGTCTCCTCAATCACACGCGTGGCCTTGAAATCAAAGACGGTTCTCTGGCCTTGCGCGTCCGCATAATAACGGCCATAGCTCCGATCCTCTTGATACACGGTCTTGAGATTCTTGCCCTTCACGGTCAATGTCAAGATCACGCGCGCCCAAGCGGGATGGGTGGTGGGCAGGTTGTGCGGCACCAGACTTTTGACACTGACGGCGACCTTGGATGTGTCTTTCTTCACGAGGGTTTTAATTCCCAGCTTCGCCGCTTCCTGCCTGAGCTGGCCGATTCGTCCAGGGAACGTGTGGTTGGCCACGCGACGCTTGGGCTCGCCGTTGGCTGATTCACCGATTTGTTCCGGCATGTGGCACGTCTGGCACTCTTTGCCGGACCTGACGGCCGTGCTTGTCTCCCAGGGCCCAAGCAACTCGTTGCGCTTCACCAGCCCGGGCGGACCTGGAACTCCCTGGTGGCAGTTCAGGCAGAGGGCGGACTTTCGGTAGATGTCCAGCTTCTGGGAGTCATGGGCTAAATTCTTGACATAGTCCTCATACGGTCCAAAGAGTGTCCGACCTGGCTCATATTTGGGCAATGGTGGATGCTGGGCAAAGTCCACCTCCTTGATCAAATGACATTGGGTGCAGCCGACCCCGTCAATAGCCGGATCGCCAGACCGCACCTGCTCCACAAAGCGGTCTGCGAGGTCCTCGTATTTATTGATATGTGGGGCATGGCACCGAAAGCACAGTGCCTTGTCTTTTTCACCAGAAAACGCGAGGTATTCATCTAAGGCGGCACGGAACGCTGGAGAATGAATGGAGCGCGAGAGGGGCGAGACCTCCCACTCCTCAAATGCCCGGTAATGGCATCGCTTGCACTTGTTGGAATGTGGAAAGGCTTTCTCGAGAGGCCGCGTCGACCTCGCCGAATCTTGCGCCACGGTGTGATACATCGCCCCCCAACCGCCAAGGAGTGCTGCGGCGATGACGACCACTGCAAGCAGCTTGGTGCTGCAAGAAGCGGACAGTAAGGACAGGCTGCGAGGTCGATTGAACTTGAAACACCTTCTCGGCCGCATAGCCTCCTTTCCTCACCTCCCCACGCTATAAGTCTTTCTTGCGAAAGGTCAGTACTCGCTGCTGGGCATACTCCTGAATCAGTCTGGCTGCACTTTCTCTTTCCTTCTTCGTGACAAGCGTGGCCAGATACCGCGCCTCCAGGTCGGGCTCGGGTTGCGGAATGAGTGAATAGGTCAAGAGAGCTTCGACAACTGCCGGACTGGCACTCTCCGGCGACGCAAAGGTAAACGGCACACGCCTCGTTGTGCCTCCCTTGACGAACGGGTCGGGAATAGGTCCGCGAAGAATTTCCTCAAAGCGTCGCCCGAAGCGCTTGATATCCCTTGCCAATAGATGTCCCTCTGCATCCTTCAGCATGATCGTGAGAACAAACTGCTTCAGGACTGGATCACCGTCAGGGAACGCGTGCGGAAGGCTCCCCACGCGAACGAGCACGGTCCCCGAAACTCCTCTCGGGGATCTTTCTGCTTCAATGTCCACTCTCGGCATCCACTCGGCCTGAAGGTTTCGATTCTTCAGCATGATCCCCGGGATCACAACTCCCCGGAACCAATGGCGTCCGATAGCGCGGGTCAATGCGCCTCGCCTCGAAGTAGAACTACCCGTCGACTACTCCATGTGGCAGTCCTGGCACACCGTGCCCTTGAGAATCTCACCAGGCAACTCCTGGCGGGTCACATCCTTGACCTTGTCAAAATGGCAGGAGGCACAATACTGTGCCCCATTGTAGAAATCAGCGTGTCCCGAGGGGTGCACCAAATTCTCCT
The DNA here is from genome assembly GCA_041616875.1 of Nitrospiraceae bacterium. Lineage (GTDB taxonomy): Bacteria > Nitrospirota > Nitrospiria > Nitrospirales > Nitrospiraceae > JBFJQA01. The sequence continues at coordinate 12,085 of JBFJQA010000073.1, forward strand.
CAGGTTTCCCATACGGGCCAAAGAGCACCTTCCCCGGCTTTAATGTAAAGGTAGGGGGTGGTCCCTGAACGTCAGAGACCTCACTGATCAAGTGACACGACGTGCACCCTATCCCCTCAATCTTGACATCACCAGCAAGCACCTGTTTGTTGATCTTGTCCACGTGTTGAGGAAAAACCGTTACCGAAGGAACGTGGCAGGACAGACAACGCTTTCGCTCATTTGAGGTGGGATTGGTTTGCAGCCACAACCCTAGGACCGTCTTAAACACTGGCGATTCAAGTGAGGTTCCATGAAGCAAAGCTGCATCAACGCGTCCGAAGATTTTCAGGTCCGGGGTTTTCTCTCGAACCCCCTTCCATTCTTCATAATGCCGATCGTGACACTGCTTACAGTCCTCGGATCGTAAAAACACTTCCTGAATCTCGTCGACCCAATCGGCCTCTGACTGCCCATTGGCCTTTTGGGCAACGGCGTACCCCTGGTAAAACGTTCCAGCTGCCGGAAGGACAAAGGCGATAACGCAAAAGGCTACGCGTGCGATGCTTCTTGCTCGCTTTGGCATATGACAGGGCTCCTCTACTGATCTTGGTCCATGCCGCAACACTACCCGCCCCCCCTATAATGCGCTGACCTGCCCTCAGACGCAGAACAGGCCTCAACTATTCCGGGAACCGGCGAACATGACCTTCATCGCCATTTTCCTCGTCTCGGTCTGGTCACTACCTTGTTCGGGACCGACGCATGGTGCCGGTCGATCAGCGGGTCTCGAATACTTCCGCACAGAAGGCACCGCCACACGGACAGGTCTGGCCCAACCGTGTTTTCCTGAAGGTCCACAACCCAATCCCTGACCATCAAGCCCGAGCAGCGGTCGCAACTCATAAGAGTCTCGCGCGAACTTTGCCGTAGAAGGAGCCGCGCACAGCTAAGAAGACGCTCTGCGGGTGATAAGAGTAGAACATTGATAACAGTTTACTGCCTCGATGCTGAACGAGTGAATGAGCGGAAAGGTTTTTTTCCCAAAACCTTAGACAGACCAGCGCCAGAATGACAGCAGAGGAGAATGTTCTTTTGTAGGTAGAAAGCTGAGGCCTCCTGAGAGACCCGCCATTCGAGCCTCTGAGCAGCTTTATTCCCTCCCGGCATCAAATGGAAACCACAGGCTCGAGAGTCTTTTGATTAAGACGCGTCCAACGGCGAGGTCGCAAGGTCGCCTCTGACCCAAGACGCCGTATCATCCATCGGTGCCAACTCGCGGCGCACTCGGCCGGTCTTACGCTGAGCTGGTGTAGAGTTCGCCACCTGCTGCTACCGTCTCCCCTCCATGGACACGAGGCACATGGTTCCGTCGCACCTCGACGAGTCATCCGCTCACTCACTGCAAGGCGCGGCAGCGCACGCGCGCATCATTGCGCGGTCCGCTCAAAAAAAGACTCCCGACCCCTTTTCAAGATGGAGGCTTACGGCCCATCAATCGGCACCCATTGCTTACGTTCGACGTCGTACCGCAGTCCGTCTAGCCCGAAGGTACG
>JBFJQA010000074.1:0-13544 GCA_041616875.1 Nitrospiraceae bacterium
CATGACGGGAACACCTGTCCTTCCTGCGAAGCGGCCGACAGAATGGCTTTCTTGCCCTCCCTGGCGACGAAGAAGGATTTTACCCCGTACCAGAAACCCTGCACCAATGACTCCGCCTGCCGTGGGATTTCGGTGGGGCTCTATGGGGGGTGGTCAGAGGCGAACCACCTGGTCGATCAGCTGCGAAAGGAAGCGAAGAAGAAGCCGATGAAGTTGTCGGAGGATGCCCTGAAAAACCTGATTGGCGGTCGGTGGGAGCGAAGCATTAGTGGAAACGCCGATCGGGTCGCCATCCATATTTTGGAAGCTATGGGTTCAGAACGGGAGGACCCAGAAGGGGCGTTGTTCCGGTACCGTTTCGTGGTGGATCAAGCCACCGGCGGCCGAGATCTCCACTTTGTCGTCCCTTCTTATTTCGGCCTCTGTTCCTTGCTGGAACGATTAGGTCGCTACAAAGAGGCCTTGGAAGTCATCGATCACTTTGAGAAACGATTTGGATCGAAGAAATCGGCACCACATTTCCCCAATGAGACGCAGCGGGGGCTGATGTCTATCGGGAAGTCACGGCTGGTGATGAAGTTACGGCAGGCTGGCGGCTCTATGTCTGAGCACGAGCCGATGAAACCTTCTGGAGTGTCTACCGGCATTGCCTGATCGGTGAGAGGCTCCTCATAACCTTTATCTAAGCTGTCCTCAATGCTCCTGCTCCTCTGGTTTGATTTGGAGTCAATCCAGACCAAACTGGTCCCCGATACACCTTCTGACGACGGCACCCTCCACTTCGGCTAAGGATTCACCCGAGGGGTAGTAAATCTGCACCTCCACGAAGGGCCCTGTCGGGAGGGCCATGCGGCTTCGTACCCCACATCCGACAGAAGAAAGATTGCAGACTGTCCCCTCTCCGAGGATTTGATCTCCAGAAGAGGCTCCTGTGAGCTGCACCTCCGTACGTGGGTCTGTGCGACAATCCATAGAAGCCTCACGGTTCAGACTGATCTGTTCAGGCAACTACCTTCCCGCCTCTGCCGAGAATGTCCCTCCGAATCCTGGTGGCCCAAACATTTTTGCGAATCGGATGGTGTCCAGGAAGCGATTCGTCCCATGGACATGACGTGGCAGTGCTTTCGCCGGAATCTTGCGGCTCTCATAAAGAGTAGCGTAACGCGAAGTCCCATGAAAGGCGACACACGTGGCATGGTGCCGCAGGGAAGCGTCGGTGGTCTTGACGCTCAAGCATCTCAGCTGTACCTTAGGGCAGTTTCTTCCATGGGGATTGGAGTCATGGCACACGGGTTTTTCATCGCAGGGGCCATCCTCGCCGGGCTTGCCGTCGCACTTGGGGCCTTCGGAGCTCACTCACTCAAAGCGGTGCTGAGCCCTGAGATGTTGATCGTCTTCGATACAGGGGTCCGGTATCAGATGTTTCACTCCCTCGCCTTACTGCTAACGGGGTTGGCCGAACGGCGAGATGGCGCGGCCTGGATAAGCCGTGCGGGTTGGCTGTTTCTCATCGGAATCGGTCTTTTCTCCGGCAGCCTGTATGCGCTGGCGCTTACTGATCTTCGGTGGCTGGGTGCGATCACCCCGTTTGGCGGATTAGCGTTTCTCGTGGGATGGAGCCTGCTCGCCTGGGGGGCCTGGAAGAGCAGACAAGCAAACAAACCGGGGGCGAGCAAGGGCTAAGGATTCGAGTTGCCAGGGGAAGCAGGGGAAGATTGACACGGGGAGGCACGCTTCCCCGCGATGCTCCCCCAGGGACCATTGGAATTTCTAAAGGTCCCTTCGAGACGGTGGCCTTCTGGAGAAAAGAGGAGGCTGTCTTCCTGGTATCCCCGTGGAAAATCCCACCGGAGGTATACGGCGTCGCCCAAGACCACGACTTCCGAGGGCGTCGGTCCCGAAGGAGAAGGGGCGTCTGGATGAGAAAACGTGAGGACCATTTTATGGTCCTGGTGGTTTTGATGATTGTGGAGGGTCCACGACCAGGTACCACAAAGCCGGGCCAGACCCTTTTTCTTGTTCCAATTCTCCTGCCACGACTGTAGCTCTCTCCACATTTGGCGAGCGTGCTGCTCCGCCTCAGTCTCTGCTCGAATAGACAGCCCGGTCATGTTCGCGGCAAGCACAGGGCGAAGCCGACTCGCGAAATACAAGGAGAAAACTTCCTCCTCTGCCGTTTCCGTTTCAGGGATTTGGGCCAGGGCCTCTCTCATCCTCCTCCTGATTCCGTCCTCGCCCTCCTGCTCGGCGAGGGACAGCCAGGAGCCTTCTTGGCCTTGCACAAGAGAGTATGATCGATCGAGACGTTCCGCGAACTCACTGAATCCAGCTGGCGGACTGACCGCCAGCTCCCGGTTTGTTTGAAATGAGTTGAGGGCCTGGCCCAGGATGATGGCTTGATTCAGATGACTCCTCTGGGATCCTTCCAGCAGCCATGCTCGGCGAGGGGCCACATTGCCGAGTACGGCGTCAAGCTCCCCGGGCTTATCTTCTGCGACTGCCTGTCGGAGGGCGAGGGCAACCTGCCATGCCGCAAGCTCGTTGGTCAGTCGAATAGCTGGTCCACTGAGCTCGGGCGGTGCAACGCTGGCGTTCTTTCCCCGTCGGGACGGCCTCTTTACCATGAGAGGCAGAGTATCTTGTAAACCGAGTGTAGAGCTTAAATGGGTACGATACAGCTCGAGGCTGTGCGAGTCTGAGGCGACACGTGCGAGGCGATTCGCGTGGATCTGTACGGTCTCCAGTAAAATGTTTGGTTCTTTCCGAGGGGGTTCCTGAGCACCAAGGGGCAGGGCACCGCCGGTCGACATCGCTAGTCCGATACAGAAGGGCAGCCACACCAATAGGGAGCGGAGCGGGTTTCGCATCGGCACTATTGTGGGTGACAGAGAGGTGAAAAGGCAATGGGTCAGGATTGGCTGATGCAGTAGGAAAGATGCACCAGGAGTGTCTGAGACCAGGGATAAATCTAGAGGCCCTTAAAACAGGAACTCAGGAAAGCCATGGTGGTTTCCCAAGCATCCTTAGCCGCCTGTGCATTGTAGGCGTCCGCTCGCGTTTCATTGCAGAAGGCGTGCCGAGCGCCCTCGAATGCCTTGATATCTATTTGCTTATCGTATTCCTTGGCCGCTTGTCTGAGACGCTCCACGTCATCAGGAGGCGCCCATTCATCGGCGGTTGCCTGGATATAGAGTAGTGGGCAGTGCAGAGACTTTAAGAGGTCTGAGGGAGATACGACTTTCCCATAGTATGCCGCGGCCGCCCGTAACCGCCTTCGTTGACAGGCAAACTGCATAGCGAGGGACCCACCCATTCCGAATCCGACAACCCCATGAATGTTGCGCTTCACATGGTCTCGGGTGTTCAGAAACTCGCAGCAGGAATTAATGTCCTGAAGGACATCTTTTTCCTTGATACGCTCCATGAGCCCTCCAGCAACCTCGGCATTGGCCGTAACCATGCCCCCTTGCCGCCCATAGAGGTTGGGAAGGATGACGACGTAGCCCTCAGAAGCCAAGCGTTTGGCAAGGTCCTTGATTTGCTCGTTCAGTCCCCACCATTCGTGCAGGACTACGATCCCTGGGAATTTCTCGGTGCCCTGGGGCCAGAACATGATCCCTTCAACATGAAAATCTTTGGTCACACGTGTCTCGACATATGGATCCACTGAAGAATCGGAAATGGTGGGTATGGGCGCGCCACTCGGGAATCGAACCGTTCCCGTTCCGACCTGGTCGAGTGAAAAGGGGGCCTTGCGTTCAGACATGGCTGACCTGACAAGTGATGGTGTCTCTGGCCAAGATCATACGACTTCGTGAATGACGGACAATACTAGCATTCTGGCGGAGGCGTACTATAACGATCGATTCCTTCGGCTGTCAACCGATGACCCCACATTGACCGTTGAGTACGCACTGGCTAGAATGCGGACACGTTTGAACGGCGCGCGCTCGGAGATGACCTGCCCTCCCTACTACACGGCTGAGGCGTATCCCATGTCACAATCTCCTAAGAAGGCGACAATTGGAGTCGGTCTTGTGGGGTTAGGGCGGCACGGACTACGGTATGCCCGTCACTTGTTGCATGACGTTCCAGACGGTCGCCTCGTCGCGGTCTGCAGGCGTGACGTCCAGGAGGGAGCACGCTTTAGTGCAGAGTCCGGTGTGCGATATTATCGCCATTTTCCTGAACTCATCCACGATCCCGATGTAGAAGCCGTCGTGGTCGTGACCCCGCCCTCGGCAGCCAAAAGTATTTGCATGGAGGGAATTCAAGCGAAGAAGCCACTTCTCATTGAAAAACCGCTTGCCCTCGAGGGGGCAGAGGCGCGAGAGATGGTCAACGCGGCGCAAGCCTCTGGGATCCCCTTAATGACGGCCCACACGATGAGATTTGAGCCGGCGATCAGGACGCTAAAAACTGCCTTGCCGACGGTCGGAGTCAAACAGTACCTATCCCTCACGACGCGAATGGAACCCCGGGCCGCTGCGATCACAAGTTCGGCCGACTATGGAGGGAAAGGCGTGCTCTTGGAAATTGGTATCCATCTGATAGACCTGGTGAGGTTCCTCACTGGAGAGGAGGTGGTGGAAGTCCGCTGTGGAGTAGATCAACCTAAAACGGCTGGGCCTGAGTCTTGGGCCTGGGCGAGTCTTCGGACATCCGGGGGATTTGTTTCTCTTCTTGATGTGTCGAGAGTTGCGCCTGGGCGGGTTGGACGGGCTGAATGGATCGGCGGGACCGGCCAACTCGTGGCGGACTGGGCCGGACATCGCTTCGTACGATTCTCGGCCGGAGATCAGAGGGAAGAGCAAGCAGTGGAGGTCCAACCCACGGTTGTGGCGACGTTGAGCGCCTTTCTTTGCGCCCTCGCCAAGGGATCACCAATGCCCATCACGGGGTTAGACGGTCAGCGCGCCGTCGAAATCGCCGATGCGTGCTACCGATCCGCAGCTCAGGGATCGGCACTCGTCAGCGTGCCGCACATGTAGAGGTAGCGTCAGTTTGGTCGGTGTCCCGTCATCCCTCTCAGAAGAAAGCTGGATCGCGATGGCGCGGTGGCTAGGCTTCGGCGACGATATGCGTGTCGGTCTCATCCACTCCTGCGATCGTGTGGATTTTTGAGATCACCAGATCAGACAGAGACTTCTCGTCAGGCACATTCACAAAACTAAAGATGTCCGGCTGGCCAAAGCAGGGGTGTGCCTGTTCCACCCCCTGGATTTTCATAAGAGTATTGATAACCTCTTTCGTCTTCCCAGCCTTCACCTTGATGAGAATGTAGGCTTTGGTCGCCATGGGTATTCTCCTTTCTTGAGTGCTCCCCGGTCGGGGAATAGAAATCAGGATAGCAGAGTACGTTACAAATTGCTGCCCGGCAGCGTGCGCCGCCACTGGGCATAGACAGCATGAATATCTTGATTACTGGACGAGAGGCTCACTCTTGCCTCGGTAAAGACCCGTGCCATCAACTCAAAATCCTCCTGCCCCACGTTGAAGTCTTTGAACCCCTCTCGTATTGCGGGCTGATTCCAGATGGGATTTCGCGCCGTATAGTCCACAAAGGCCTCTAGAGAGCGAGACGTCCACCCGCTTATCGTGAATTGCTGAAGGACCGCAGGCGCATCAGCTCCCAGGCGGTTCGAGATGGCATTTCTGAGAAGCTGCGCGATGGCCGGATTGGAACTCTTCATAAAGGCGGCCTGAAACTGGATGAGGGCCTTGATCAAACGGTTCGCATCTGGGCTGTTCTCGGGCGGAAGGACGCCGGCATTCTGGAATGTGGCCAGAAGGGCCATGACCGTGCCTACCTGTGCTGGGGAGGCACGGTTCACGTTCAGGCTCAGAGTAACCGGGGAGGCGGGGGTATAGCGTTCGTTAACATTGCTATATGACCCGCCAGGGCTAGGTCCGCCACTGATCGCATAGAACTGCCCATTGACCACCGCCCCGGCCAACCCATGACGGCCGGTAGGCATCGGTGCGCCCGTATACCACTGACCGGACGCCGCCGAGTAGACCTCTGTCGTCCGAAATGTGCCTTCGGGTGCCTCCCCTCCGACAACATAGATCTGCTCGCTGATGACCCCTGCGGTGATTCCGCTTCGTGGTGTGGGCATCTCCGCGGCTTCTGACCACTGGTCCGTTGAGGGATCAAAAACTTCTGTCACCGCGAGATTGTGAGCATAGTTCCTATTGATTCGTCCACCTATCGCATACAGGCGACCCGCCACGATCGCAACCGCGAGGTGATCCCGTGGGGTCGGCATGGGACTCTTGGACGACCAGGTATCAGTCTCAGGGTCATAGACCTCGACGGCCCCCGTATTACCACCTGCCGTAAATCCCCCAAGGGCGTAAATTTTTCCGTGGTGTGTGCCCACAGCCAGTGCGCCGCGTGGCGTTGGCATGGGGGCTCGCTCTGCCCAGGTATCGGTGGAAGGATCATACATGAAGACACTGGCCACGGGACTCCATATGGACAAAAAGGAGCCAGTAAAGCCTCCAATAACGTACAGACGATTCCCGACCGACGCGGCGGCCGCGTGATGCAGACGAGCTGGGAGTGTCGCTGTGGTGGTCCACTGATCGGTGGAAGGCTGGTAGGCCTCCACCGTGTTTGCGATTGATAGATGGGTGAAGTTACTGAGGTTTGGCTTGCTGAATCCTCCGAGGACATAGATAATCTCACCCACCACGGCGGCGGCAACCTCGGTGCGCATGGTTGGAGCGGGAGCCATCCTCTGCCAAGTCCCAGCTTCCGAGGGCTGTTCCTGTGCCCAAATCTGGGGAACAACAGGAGAACAGGTTGCCAAAAAGAGCGAAAAACACAGCCAACCCAGGACGAGGCCTAGGGCCGCGAGGATATCGCGAGGTCTGTTGGTTGGGATAGACAACATCGCCTGCACCGGTAGAGGATGGGCGAAAGGTCCTTGTGGCGAGCCCATATCCCGGTATCATACACGAAAGACAACCACCTGTTGTTGAAAAACCTCGAGGCGCTTGCCTATAATCCCGCCCGGCTCGCTTCAAACTTTCTGTGACGAGGGGTGCATGCTGGCCAAGGTGTTGAGCACTGCTCTAGTTGGTTTGGACGCGCATTTTATTGAAGTGGAAGTCGACATTGGCGGAGGGTTGCCCCAATTTTCCGTGGTGGGGCTTCCTGACGCCACCGTGCGTGAGAGTCGAGACCGGGTTCGTGCGGCGCTGAAGAATACAGGATTCAAATTTCCCGTCAAAAAAATTACGGTGAACTTGGCCCCAGCGGGCCTGAAAAAAGAAGGGTCGGGCCTCGATCTTGCCATAGCCCTGGGCATCCTGGTCGCCGAAGAGGTCATTCCCAAAGAAGCGTTGGTGAACCGAGTCTTGGTCGGTGAACTCTCTCTCGACGGCCGCGTCAAGTCAATTGCCGGTGGGCTGTCCATCGGTCAGGCCTGCCGCGACAGGTATGCAGTGATTCTGCCAGCTGAAAATGCCAGGGAGGCCGCCATCGTTGAAGGCGTGGAGGCCTATCCGGTTCACAGCCTGCCCGAGGCTGTAGAATTTTTGCGCGGTGCGCAAACAGTGTTGGCAGCCGTTGTCGATCCCTATTCGAGCGACGCCGCGCCGCCAGAGGAAGACTTTAGTGACGTCAAAGGCCAGGGGTATGCCAAGCGCGCCTTAGAGGTGGCAGCCGCTGGGGGGCATAATATGCTCATGATTGGTCCGCCTGGCTCAGGGAAGACCATGTTGGCGAGGCGCTTGCCTGGAATCCTTCCTCCCATGGAATTGGAAGAGGCGATTGAAACGACGAGAATTCACAGTGTGGCCGGTCTCTTGGGAAACGGGCCGCCTCTGCTCACGAACCGGCCGTTCCGCGCTCCTCATCACACCATTTCTGATGCGGGACTGATCGGGGGAGGTGCGGTGCCACGCCCCGGAGAAGTATCGCTGGCTCACAATGGGGTGTTGTTCCTGGATGAGGCCCCGGAGTTCAGACGCCACGCATTGGAAGGCATGAGGCAGCCTTTGGAAGATGGTACCGTGATCCTCAGCCGGGTCAGCGCCTCCCTACAATACCCGGCTCGGGTGATGTTAGTCATGGCCATGAATCCCTGTCCTTGCGGGTTCTACGGCGATCGATCGAGGGAATGCGCCTGCACCCCTCACCAGATCCGCCGCTATCGCTCCAGGTTGTCCGGACCACTGCTCGATCGTGTGGATATACACCTTGAGGTTCCGCGCGTGCCAATTCACGAGTTGGGCGTCGATGGGCAACAGGAATCGTCAGCCAGCATTCGCACTCGGGTGGCGGCCGCTCGGCAGAAACAGGCCGGGCGTTTCGACGGGGAGGCCATTGTATGGAATGCCCAGTTGAAGCCGAGGCAATTGAAGAGGTATTGTGCCATAGATTCAAGGGGGCGTGACCTGCTGGAGAACGCCATGACGCACCTGAGCCTGTCAGCCAGGGCCTATGGACGAATCCTCCGCGTGGCGCGGACGGTGGCTGATTTGGCCAACTCTCCCAGGATTGAAACCGGTCATCTGGCCGAAGCCATTCAGTACCGGAACTTCGACCGTCAAGCGGACCTCTGAGATCAGCGGCAATATGCAGTCCGTAAAGGCTTTCTCGTGGTGGTTCGTCATTGGTGCAACGATGGCCCTCGCCGTCATCCTTCTCGAGGGAGGGCTTCGAGAGGTGATTCAGGCCAGGGGACCACTCTGGGAGGTGAAGCTGGTCGAATTGCTGACAGCCATCATAGGGGGAGGCCTGCTCGGTGGATGCGTGGCTCTCATTATGAAACGGATCAAGACACGGTAGGACAGGTAGAGAATTCCAGAACAGCTTTGAGCTCAGGATTGAGGAGACCATACATATGGATGTTGAAATTGGTTCGAATCTCTTTCGGGATACTGATGGAACGATCGAAGTGGAAGGGGTTCCACAAATCGAGGTGACCCTTCGCACCCCGAGCGGACCACTCCTGGTCAATTTTGTGCTGTTCGATGACACTGGCCGGTTGATCGCGAAAGTCGTGAATAGCTCTCTAGCGTTCAACGAAATGGGAGTCTATGAGGTGTCTCGAAGCCCAACAAGTTTTGTGATGACCCAGGTGGAATCAAAAAAGGTGACGTTGAAGGCTGATCTCAAAGAAGTCGGGCGAGTTGTCATATCACAGGGGGAGTTCGTGACCGCCAAAGGACATCTTCTGGAGATCTCGCCGGTCGAGTGCAAGGTGGGGAAAAATCGTTCAAGTTGGGGAGATACCGACGCCAAAGGTGGACCGGCGGCGATCGGATGACTGCTTCTCCCCAGGTCGGGAACCCTCAGTTCCGGGAGGGTTTGCCGTCACCCGGTCTTTTGCGCCCTTGTCCTGGGGGAGATCAATCTCGTGCTTCTACCGTGGGCACCACCACGACCTTTCCGTCCTTCAGGTCAACTGTGGCCGTCTCCCCATCAGCTAACTCTCCCGACACGATGAGTCGCGCGATGGGAGTTTCAATGTCTTGCTGAATCAACCGCTTGAGAGGCCTTGCACCATAGACAGGGTCGTACCCTCTTGTGCCGAGATCGGAAATTGCGCCAGGTGTGAGTTCAAGCGAAATCCGCCGTTCCCCCAGACGCGTCCGCAAGCGCCCCAGCTGGATTTCAACGATTCGCGCCAATTGTTCCACGGTGAGGGCATGAAAAACGACGGTCTCATCGACGCGATTAAGGAATTCCGGGCGAAAATACTGACGTAACTCTCCCAGCACCAGACTACGCATTTGCTCGTAGGACGCCCCACTCTGTTGGGCTTCCAGGATATGAGTGCTGCCTATGTTGGAGGTCATGATTAAGACAGTGTTCTTGAAATCGATGGTACGCCCATGGGAGTCGGTCAGTCTACCATCGTCTAGTACTTGTAGCAGAAGATTGAACACGTCCTGGTGAGCCTTTTCGATCTCGTCAAAGAGGATCACGGAGTAGGGGCGACGTCGCACCGCCTCAGTTAACTGCCCACCTTCCTCATACCCGATATATCCAGGTGGAGCGCCAATGAGTCGGGCCACCGTATGCTTTTCCATGTACTCTGACATATCGATGCGTATCAGGTTGGCTTCATCGTCAAAAAGGGTTGCGGCCAACGCTCGCGCCAACTCCGTTTTTCCAACTCCAGTGGGACCCAGGAAAAGAAATGACCCAATGGGACGGTTGGGGTCTTTAATGCCAGACCGCGCTCGGAGGACGGCATCAGAAACGGCCTGGACGGCTTCATGCTGCCCGACGACCCTTTCATGGAGGCGGTCCCCCAGGTGGAGCAATTTGTCCATTTCGCCCTGCATGAGCCGTGTCACGGGAATTCCTGTCCAGCGGCTGACCACGAGGGCAATGTCTTCCTCGTCCACCTCCTCTTTGAGAAGGCTCCGCGCATCTTGCTTTTTTACCAGGTGCTGTTGCTCATCGGCGAGCTCTTTTTCCAAGCGAGGCAGTTCTCCGTAGCGTAATTCCGCGACTCGGTTCAGGTCATACGCTCGTTCTGCAACCTCGATATTGTGTTTCACCTCTTCGATGTGTTGCCGAATTTTCCTGAGCCGACCGACAGAGGCTTTCTCTGTCTCCCATTGTGTCTTGAGCGCCTCCATTTCATTGGATTTTTCTGTCAGCTCCTGCTCAAGGATTTCAAGCCTTGCCCGGCTCCCTGGATCAGTCTCTTTCCGAAGCGCCTCTCGCTCAATCTGCAGTTGCATGACCTTTCGAGAGACTTCATCCAATTCTACCGGGAGACTGTCGATCTCGGATCGCAGCCGAGCAGCTGATTCATCGACGAGATCGATGGCTTTATCAGGCAAAAAACGGTCGCTGATGTAGCGGTGAGAGAGCGTGGCGGCTGCCACCAGCGCGGCATCCTTGATCCGCACGCCGTGATGGACTTCGTATCGTTCTTTCAATCCTCTGAGAATTGAGATGGTATCTTCCACGGAGGGCTGATCCACCATGACGGTCTGGAACCGTCGCTCCAGGGCAGCGTCTTTTTCAATCCGCTTTCGATATTCGTCCAGGGTCGTTGCGCCAATGAGGTGGAGCTCCCCTCTTGCGAGCATGGGTTTCAGGAGATTAGCCGCGTCCATTGCCCCTTCGGCCGCTCCCGCACCGACGACAGTATGGAGCTCATCGATAAACATGAGAATTTGACCGTGAGCCGTCTGCACTTCCTTCAGGACGGCTTTCAGGCGTTCTTCAAATTCTCCCCGGAATTTCGCGCCAGCCACCAGCGCGCCCATGTCCAGGACGACGAGGCGTTTCTGCTTTAAGCCTTCAGGGACGTCCCCCTTCACGATGCGCTGTGCCAGGCCCTCCACGATCGCCGTTTTTCCCACACCTGGTTCCCCAATGAGCACCGGGTTGTTCTTGGTGCGACGTGACAGAATCTGAATCACCCGTCGAATCTCGTCATCGCGGCCAATCACCGGGTCCAGTTTGCCCTGGCCTGCGAGTTTTGTGAGGTCTCGCCCGTACTTCTCCAAGGCCTGGTACGTACCCTCCGGATCAGGACTGGTAACCCTTTGACTGCCCCTCACCTCCTGCAGGGCGCTTAGGAGACGGTCGCGCGTCAGGCCCAGCCGCTTGAGAAAGGCGCCGTCTTCCATGATAGCCAAGAGGATGTGCTCCACACTCATATACTCGTCGTGGAGCCCCTGCATTTCTTGTTCTGCTCGAGTAATGACGTTCGAGAGGCGGGGGGTTATGTGAATCTGCCCTGGGCTTGCCCCTGCACCCTGAACTTGGGGGATTTTGGAAAGAGCTTGTTCGGCGGACTGACGGACGGCCGTCGGGGAAAGGCCGGCTTTTTCTAAGAGGGGACTGGTTAATCCACCTTCCTGGTCCAGAAGCGCCAGGAGCAGATGCTCTACATCGATGCCTTGATGGCTTCGACGCAACGCATGGGCGGAAGCTGCCTGGAGAGCCTCCTGAAGTTTCACCGTCATGCGGTTCATATCCATGCTTTCCCCCTTGGTTGTCTCGCGGTCAATACTCAGTGCAACGCATGATAGGTAACCACCCTGGAGAGAAGAGTCAACCTCACCTTGTTCCAAATACGGTGCGCCGTGTGCTTGTCGCCACCGCTCAGGCTGATCGGCCCGTGGCCATAATGAGAAGAGGGGGCGCTGAGTCCGGCCTATCGATTGGAGTCACAGAGAACCCTCTATTCCTCATGATGGAGCGGACCCACGAACACTCGCACGAAGGTCACGGCCCCATGCGTCATGCTGTTCGCGAATGGAGGAACGACACGATAGAAGAGGTCGTCACCGGAGAATCAGGGTGGCTTCGCTGGAAGATTGTCTTGGGATGTGTGCCCAACAGGCAGGTTGTATCAAAGATTTCTGGTTGCCTTGACCTCACTGGTCGTTCCAGATATTGTCGGAAACAGAAGGTTACCTGCATGCCAATCAATGAAGCAAGCCGTCCCTTTGCGGTGGTGACGGGTGCCTCCCGAGGGATTGGAGCCGAATATGCGCGGGCCCTCGCAGCGAGGGGCTACGAGATGTTGCTGGTTTCTCGAGACGGAACGCGACTGGCAGAGCTCGGTGCCAGCCTGGGGACGCAGTATGGTGTGGATGTCGCCTGGGAGACCATCGACCTTGCGAAGTCGGGCGCAGGTCATCAGCTGTATGCGGCTGCCCGTCAACGACGACCCGCCGTGGATATTCTGGTGAATAACGCGGGGTTTGGTTTGTACGGCCCCTTTGTGGACATGCCGCTGACGCGATTGGAGGAAATGCTGACCCTCCATGTTTGCACGGTTGTGCAGACAACGAGGTTGTTCCTTCCTTCTATGATCGACCGGGGGAGGGGAGCGATCATCAACGTCTCATCTATCGCCGGGTTGTTTTCGGTTCCCTATCTGGCGCAGTACGCTGCAACGAAGGCATTCTTAGTCGCGTTTTCCGAGGCTATCGCCCAGGAAACCCGGAAGGCTGGTGTGCGGATACAGGTCTGCTGTCCCGGCTATACGAAGACCGATTTTCATGCGCGCGCCGGATTTCCCTCGAGAGACCCGCTCAGCTCAGATAGTCCTTCCCAGGTGGTGGGAGCCTCCTTGGCAGCTCTAGAGAGAAGCTCCTCGTTTGTTACGGTCGGAATGAAGGGAGGCATTCTGGCCATAATGAGCCGGTGTATTCCGAGGAGGCTCCTGTTGCGTATCTCCACCGTGTTGATGAAACCAAAGGTTTGACGAGCATTCACCAGGGTCACCTACGTCAACGATGGCTGAGCTGATCAAGGTCACCATCCAGCTTTATCAGGAAGCACTCTTGGAGGCGATCCGCTCCTTCACCCGATGTTGGATTATTTCCGTGGCAGTGGTCCTCTTCGCCGGGGCGATGATCGCTGCTGCTACCGTAGTGGGAGCCCTAGGAATCCTCGGGGGGCTATTCTTGGGTGTCTTGAATGCACTCGTTATCGGCGCCACCCTCAGTCTCATCGAAGAGGCCGTCAAGAGGCCTCGTCGCTTGGCTCTCCGCGATATCGGTGGAAGCTTTGGACAGTATTTCTGGGATGTGATAGGCGTCGGTTTCGC
>JBFJQA010000075.1:0-13482 GCA_041616875.1 Nitrospiraceae bacterium
AAGACAGCTGACCCTTGGACCAGCGTAGGGACACGGTTCGCGATCGGCACTCGGGTGCGTGGGCGAGTCGTGAGCCTTACGGATTATGGAGCCTTTGTCGAGTTGGAGCCCGGAGTCGAGGGCCTGGTCCACGTGTCAGAAATGTCCTGGACCCACGAAGTCCGGCACCCATCCCGGGTGGTGTCGGTTGGTGATCAGGTCGAGGCAGTCGTGCTGAATTTGGACCAGAACGGCAGAAAAATCTCATTGGGGATGAAGCAGACTGCTCCGAACCCTTGGGACATGGTGGAGTCCAAGTACCCCGCAGGGACCCGAATCGAAGGAAAGGTGAAAAGTTTGACGGACTTCGGGGCGTTTGTCGGGTTGGATGAGGGCATTGATGGGCTCATCCATATTTCGGATATGTCTTGGACCAAGCATATCAAACATCCGTCGGAACTGTTCAAGAAAGGCCAGAAGGTGGAGGCTGTTGTCCTGAGAATCGACAAGGAAAAAGAACGTCTCTCGCTTGGCTACAAGCAGCTTACCACGGACCCCTGGGAGGAGGAAATCCCCAGTCGCTATCAAGTTGGAGAGACCGTCACGGGGAAGATGACAAAAATTACAGATTTCGGGGTGTTCGTTGAGCTCGATACGGGAATCGAAGGACTGATTCACATTAGCGAAGCGGGCCTTGATGCCCAGGAGCGACTTGAGGACAAGTTCAGCGTCGCCGGTGAGATTACGGCCAAGGTGATCCGCGTCGATCGTGATGATCGGAAGATTGCTCTGAGTCTTCGCGAGCAGCAATTAGACACAGAACGGCGACAAGTGGACGAGTTTCATGCGAATCAGGGAGCCGTGGATCAGAGTTTAGGCCGGGCTGCAAAAACCACCAAAAAGGGTGGCGAGCCAGAAGAAGAGTGAGGGAGAACAGAACGCGGGCGGAGTGTGGGCACGAGCCTCCCAGCGGGAAAGCCCGTGCCTGCCGTGAATCCAGGGAATCGGAATTCTAGTGCACCAGCAGAAAGCGTGACAGCGATGACGGATGAATTCACACCCCAACCAGGTCGGCGGATCAAGCCGTTCCGGCTCATCCTATGGGGTCTGGTGGGGGCTGTGCTACTTTTCATCCTTGCCAATCTCTTCTTGGCCGATATGGACATCACGGGTGAGGATCGGATTGCGCTCATTCGCCTTGAAGGGGCTATCATAGATGCCCAGGAAACCGTTGATGAGCTACAACGCTTTGGGAAGATCCCTGCCGTGAAGGCCATCGTCTTGCGGATTGATAGCCCAGGTGGTGCCGTGGTTCCATCCCAGGAGATCCACGACGCCGTGCAGCGGGTCAGGAGCACCCACCAGAAGAAGGTCATCGCGTCCATGGGAACCGTTGCCGCCTCCGGGGGATACTACATTGCGGCTGCAACTGACCATATTTTAGCAAATCCAGGAACCCTGACAGGGAGTATCGGCGTCATTATGGAGCTTGCCAACCTGGAAGGGCTTTTCAAAAAGGTGGGCGTGGAAAGCGTCGTTGTGAAGAGCGGTCGATTCAAAGATCTAGCCTCACCATTTCGAAAGATGAGGGAAGATGATCGGCGGATTTTGCAGGGTGTGATCGATGACGTACATGATCAATTCATCCAGGCAGTGGCCGAAGGTCGATCACTCCCGGTCACCGAGGTGCGGCACCTAGCGGATGGGCGGATTTTCACCGGCCGCCAAGCCAAGGATTTCAAGCTGGTCGATGAGTTGGGTAATTTGGATGATGCGATTCAGCTTGCCGCCGATATGGTAGGCATCGAGGGAGAGCCCAGAGTCGTGGAACCTGAGCGACGCTTCTCTATTCGAGACTTCCTGGAGAGCAGGATTCTTGGATCGCTACCCAAGCTCCAGTTTGAACCGCGTATTAGCTTGAAGTATCTGATGGTGTTGTGAACCGAGCCCTTTACCGCATTCAATCGAGTATCGATCCCACAGCACCCTCGGTGGGTGGATAAACGACAGCAGGGTAGGAGGAGGAATGAGCATGACCAAGGCGAAAATTATTGAGGCTGTCTCTGAGCAGGTTCCCACGCTCACGAAGCGACAAGCCGAGATCGTGGTCAATACGATGTTTAACTGCATTCGGGATTCCCTCCACAAGGGTGATAAAACCGAGATTCGAGGGTTCGGGAGTTTCCGATTACGGTCACGACGTATGAAAGAGGGTCGGAATCCGAAAACTGGTGCCACGGTGGCGGTGCCGGCCAAGAAAGTGCCATTTTTCAAGGCGGGGAAGGAATTGAAGGAACTCTTGAATCAATAGCTCACCTGGGATTGGTGCCTTTGAGAGAGATAGTTGTGGACAAACCTCGCTCAGATTCAAGTGACGATACCCTGGCCGCTGAAGTGATCTGGACACCGGATGCGCTTCAACGGATGGAACGGGCTCCGCTGTTCTTGCGAGGGATGGTGAAGCGTCTCGCGGAGAAGAAGGCTCGTGAGCTGGGTTACAAGGAAATCACGGTAGAAATCCTTGACCAATTCAAGAGCCAGATGATGGGGCGGATGGGCGGAGAAACTGGGATGGCCTCCGCGGCCGCGACCATGGAAAAAGGTGGAGTGCCGTGGACTGCTGCTGCAAAAGAGCGGCTGGAAACCGTCCCCGAGTTTATGCGGGGAATGATTAGGCAAATTGCCGAAGAGGCTGCGCTGGAAAGGGGTCACTTGGAGGTCAATGTCGAGCTGTTCGAGAAGGTCGAGGCACTCGGCGAGATCACAGACCAAGGCGGACCCCCGATGGAGTGGACCGAGGGAGCCATGGCCCGCCTTCATGAAAAAATTAAACACTCCCCGTCGATCGCGATGGACTTTGTCTCCGACATGGTCAAGCGAGACACCGAAGACCTGGCTCGTGAGAGCGGCCTCACGCGAATCGATGAAGAAAGCCTGAAGCAGCTCTGGGATCTGCCCCAGGAGCATGTGCTCTGGACCGATGAAGCCTGGAAACGTCTTCAGACTTCTCCGGATTTTGTGCGAAGCGGAATCCGAAAAGCCGCCGAGCGACGGGCTCGCAAAATGGGCTTAAAGGAGATTGACTCTAGCCATCTCACCCGATTTCGAAACGAAGCCATGATGAAGGCGGTCAAACGCATTCGAAGCTTTGGGTATCGGGAGCTTACGTTTGACGCCTTTGAGGATGCCTTGGAAAGGGTCAAGCGACTTCAAGGCAATGATCAGGCCGAGAAACGCTTATCTGAAATTCGAGAGTACATGATACACAAGCCGGAGGTGGGTGTTCTTGGTGAAGAGCTGATGGACCGCTTTCGAAAATACTTAAAAGGTGAGGGAACCCTCTAATAATGGAACGGGGGTGTTTGGCCACATCCCCCGCAGTCGAGATTCTCCTCGGACCGACAACCCCTTCTCCTTTCGCCTGCTACCAGAAGTATGTCGTGCTACGAGACCCGCGTCTACTTTGACGTTCCTCAGCGCGCCTCATGCCCTACAGACTTGCTTTCTTTCGGCTCGCGAATGAATCACGTTACTCCTACCGCTCACGGGATCTCGGGAGTCCAGAACTCTGGCCCCTACTGCGATGAGACTTCCTGCCGCGGCCAGAACTTATGGCGAATTTGTGGGAGCTGGACGTTTTCAAAATTGGGAATATCATACAGGCAACGATCGATCGTCTCGACCTCTTCTGGAGTCAGCTCCACCGTCACCGTCTTCTTCCAGAACTGATCATAGGCAAAGTAATCACCTGACTGGGGGCGCTCTGCCAGGAGTTGCTGCATCTTTTTAAAGCCTTCCGTATCAACACCCGCGATCCTCCCGTTATTCTTGTCAACGCACCACTTAATGACCTCGGCGATACCGTACATGGTGAGTTCCATCTTCACTTTATCTGCCATCAGGGAACCTCCTTCCGCTGGGCACCTATTCTACAGCAGATGACAGCCATTCTTCCAGAGGAAAGGAGGGGGGAGAGCACCAATGGGGCAATGGGCATGGAGAGGGAGGCCTCTTGGACAGATGGGGGCGATGAACGTTGCGTAGGGGTTGTCGGGTGAGTATACTCTCCCACACTAAAAGAACCGCGCTCATGTTTCTGGGGTGGGAGGGACAGAAAGGCCTGAGCGTATAGGTGCCATTGCCGTGAGGGCCGAGAGGTCGATAGTGTGGAAGATTGTCCGTCGAGTTGCGGGAAGCGTTTCTCTGACTCTGAGTGTGCTGGCCTATGACGGGTGCTCACGAAGAGAAGCCTTCGTGCCGCCGGACCTTCTCTACCTATTCGCAACGTACCGAGTGGGGAAAAACCCGACATCTATCGCTACAGGGGACTTCAACAAAGACGGGATCACAGACGTGGTGACGACCAATATCGGGAATAGTACCCTGTCCGTGCTGTTCGGGATCGGTGACGGCACCTTCAAAGAGCCCATCAGTACACAAGCTTGCAAGGAGCCGCGGGCTCTAGCAGTCGGCAATTATAACCGTGACGACCTGGCAGATTTCGCGGTCACGTGTTCGGGGAGCGACCAAGTGCAGATTTTTTTTGGTCACGTAAGCGGGGGGTTTGGGATAGGACCAAGCTATTCGCTTCACCGCACCCCGGTCTCCGTGGCTGCCGGAGATTTCAATGGAGACGGATATTCGGATCTTTCCGTGGCCTTGCGCAACGACAAGATTCACATTCTGCTTGGCCGAGGAGACGGGTCGTTCCATAAAGGCCGCCAGTATGAATACGGAGATACGCCGACCTCAGTTGCCGTCACTGACTTAAACCGCGATGGCAAGCTTGATATGGCGGTGACGAATGGTGGGCCAATGAGTAGCGCGGTTTCCATTTGGCTAGGCAACGGGGATGGAAGCTTTCAAACGCCGACTGATTACCGTACCGGGAAACGTCCTCTGCGTGTAGCATTCGGAGATTTCAACAACGATCAGGTCACAGATCTTTTGGTCGTCAATGGGGAAAGAGACACCTTCACGATTTTCCTTGGTAATGGCGACGGCACGTTTCAAAAAGGGAAGGAAGACGGAGCCAATGCTGGACCAGTCTTTGGGCTCGCTCAGGATTTTGATGGTGACCGAATGGTCGATGTGGTGATCGCCAACATACAGTCCAACGATCTTTCCATATTGTTCGGACGTGGAGACGGGACCTTTCGCTATCCCCCTAGGAATTATCGGGCCAAAAGAGGGCCCTTTGCCATTGCCACTTTGCATTTGACCCAGGGCGCTACAGAGGAGCCAGGATTGGTGGTGGCCAATAATGGGGGGGGGAGTGTGTCGGTGTTTCTGCATCGCGGTTTAAGGGAGAAGAAGGGTCCAATCGCCTCTCGATAGGCCAGACTCACTGTCAATGGAGTCTTAGTACAACTCTATCTTGGCTCGTTTCACACAAGGTCTCTCCGTTGTCGCTGCGTCCACTCCCTTTCTTGACACCCACGCAGGCCTAGGTTAGATTGCCAAGAGGGATCCGTCGTGAACTCAATCTGAACCTTGGGCAATTCTGGCAAGGATAGCAATTGGTGAGGGTTTTCCTTTGGTGGTTCAACATCGGATGCCTGATGACCTTATCAGTGTTAATGGTCCAAGGGGGGGTTCGTGACCTCCTTTATGGAACGCATCCCGCGGAGAGTGGGAGTGCCTACTTTACCTTTGCCATCACCATCTTGGGAGGAGGGTTGATGGCCGGGTGTATTGCCCTCATCATGAATCGTCTCCGCTAAACGCTAGAGGACAGGTCTCAGGTGTAGAGGGGTAGGCGTTGTTGGATCTGGTTGGGGCCCGGAATCAGGTTCCTCTCGTTCGGGTATGGCCCCGGAGAACGGCTGGTATGCACTGTCTGAAATGCAAAGGTTTCATGATGGTCGAGCGCCATTACACGCTTATGAGCCGACGCCTCTACGCCCGCTGCCTCAATTGTGGATTCTGGCTCGACCTAGCCGATCTCCTTCGGTTCTTCCGCAAGGTTATTGATAATGGGGTTCGTGGAAGGAAAACCCGGGAAACCCTGACCCTCTGAACGAATACCTGCTGCGTACATTTCTACCCCTTTCCCAGGGGGGGCTGGGTTCAACGAATCCTGTTCGAGGTGCATCCTCTCCCCTTCCAACGACCGGTTTCACAGGCTTAACCCGACCGACGGTCCTGACATCCGGCCCGGTCCCTGCGGCGTGGACTGCAAGGGCAGGCACCTTCAGGTAGAAGGGGACGTGAGGCGGCGGTAGACCCTATCCCTAGCGCGACAGTATGATCAAAGCTAGGCTCCGGCTGGGCCCTCTCAAACCGGTGGCTGAGCTGGAGGATTAGACAAAAGAACTTCGGGGGGCGAGGAAGCTTCTCACACCCAGCGGCCGATAGGGGCCTCGAATACGAGACTCTTCAGATCATCTGCGCAATGACGGATGAGGGGAAATCGTTTCTTGGGTCTGTAGGATACTCTCTCGTGCAGCAGAAATAGGAGGCGACTCAACTGGGTCTGTAAGCCGGAGTGGATTCCTAAGGAAGAGTAAACTCCACATTCACGTCCTTTCCCAAATAGTTAACCTGGTATCCGCGGCTCTCGTAGTGGAAGATCGCACCCATCACGTTCTCATCACCGTAGTCCTCCTTGCCCAAGTATTGCCGAACATCGTTCGGGCTCTCACTGTTCAGCACATTTCGAAAGATGCCTCTGGTCTTATAGGCAAAACGATTGTTGACAAAAATGAGGTCCACTCTGCCGTCAATCACTCGCACGCCCGCCATAGGACCAGTGGGTTTTCGTTGATCAAGTAACAGGATGAACACACCCTCCTGTTCGGCTTTTACACCGGCAATCTTCTCGTTGACCAAGATATCAACCGCCGTATTCTCCGAGTCACCCAGTTTCACACCGAACAATGAAATGTCCGTGCTCTTAAAACTTTTTGGGTCCATGACGCCATTCTTCGTCAACTCATACGGTTGGCCCGTCGCAGCAACCGCGATCCCAACCATGCAGATGTACCAAAACACTGTCCTAGGAATGAGCCATCCGGTAAGCTTCATCGATGCCTCCTTGACTGAAACGCGGCCATTTCTCCGAGCCTCACCTCGGGAAAAAAATAGGAAAACTTTCACATTTTAGCCGACAGCCCATTGAGTTGCAAGGCAACAGATCCTTGCCTGGTCGCCCTTGGAAGGTTACGGAAGTAAAACAGTGCCTCGATTGAGACGTGCGTCGAAGGGAAACAATGGCGAAGGCCCTTCTATGGCATGGGCCTAGATTCCAACAGGAGTCGTCCTAGTGTCTGGAGTCTTTGGAAATACTCCTGGGACTCATCAGACAGGTCGGGCAACAGTTCGTTCAAATCTGCCAGGCATCCTTCAATCATCTCAGTTCGCTGTTGGTCGAGTTCCTCGTTGGTTTCTAGCCGAAACACGACACAGCCGGCCACCACCGTATCAATGGTCATGAGTTCTCCTTCGTGCTGGCTGATGTGCGTCGGCCACTGGGTGTCGCGATGGACTTCCCAGATGGCAAGCAGAGGATTCAAAGACTGGCCCCCTCGGTCACAGCATCGCGCGGAAACTTCATCTTCTAGGAGAAGCCGCGTGTGATTTCACCGGCGAGAATGGCCCCCAGAAGAACAACAACAGCCCCGCCTATTCTCAGAGCCCAGGATGGTATTCTCCCCAAAGCATCTAACAACCCGCTCAGGTTGTAAATCGCAACTCCCTAACAGAAACAGACCTTTGAGGATGCCTATCGCCCCGATGGTGGCCCAGAGCCAGAAATCCGGAGATGTGGGCATGCCCAGCAAGAGAAATCACCCCGGCAGAATCGCGCCCTGCGAAACGGGGAAGCGATACGTGGGATCATACACAGAGTGCCCGATCCAGGTCCGACACCGGGCGGGGTCGCAAATCAGGTTACGCCGAACCCTAGCCACACCAGACTGATCAGGGCGAAAACACCCTGTGTCACCATTTGGTCACTTCGCTGGGATCCAGCCCAAGGCGTGGAGCAACAAAAGCGCGAGGAGGCAGAGGCCCAGCCCCCAGAAGCGATAATCAACCTCTTCGCGGTGGAGGCACCACTCCAACACGCGGTTCCGCCACGGCTCAGGACCCAGGGCAAGGAATAAACCTTTGAGCACCATCACGGCGCCAGCCGTCACCCACAAGGATTGATATTGCAACTCGTGGGTTCCAAGTACCAACACGATTCCAAGGCAGGTCGCGATTCCTTCCCATTTTAGAATCGAAGGGGAAAAGGCCAGAACCTCTCGCATTCTCGTAATGACGTGTCTTGGGGCGACGAGCAAGGAGAGGCCGTCCGCCATCCAGATTCCCGCGATAGCCGCCAGGACGTATTTCATGGGAGGTTACGTGTTCCTATCAGGGTTCCAGAGCGATCACCGACACCCTAGGACGTGACCACGCCATTTTGGGGAACCCCTTCCCATACGCAAGAATCTGTCTCAAGGGTACAACCCTCGAACCAGGTGAGCTTGAGCGACTTGATCAATTCCATTCATCAAGGCGGCCATCCGCATGGTCGTTGCCTTCACCCGAGAAAATTCCAAGGTGTGAAGGAACGCGCGGGTAATAATGTCGTGAAGCCGATCCTGTATATCGGTCTCCTTCCAATAGTACCGCTGTGCGTCCTGCACCCACTCCAAGTAGGACACAATCACACCGCCGGCATTGGCAAGAATGTCGGGTATAATGAATACGCCATTGTCCTGAAGGATTTGGTCGCCTTCCAAGGTGGTCGGCCCATTGGCACCTTCGGCGAGAATTTTGCAGCGCACTTGGCCGGCATTTTTCGCTGTGATTTGCTCAGAGAGTGCCGCGGGGACCAGTACCGTGCATTCAAGGGCTAGCAACTCCTCGTTCGTGATCCAATCACCCATGTCAACATCACGAAATGATTTGTGGCCG
Source organism: Nitrospiraceae bacterium (assembly GCA_041616875.1). GTDB lineage: Bacteria > Nitrospirota > Nitrospiria > Nitrospirales > Nitrospiraceae > JBFJQA01. The sequence goes on from JBFJQA010000075.1 coordinate 8,884, forward strand.
TTCGTCCGATACCGCTTCAGCAACTCTGGAATGTCCAACCCCTTCGGATTATAGAGGCCGCCGGAATGGTCGCTTACCGCGATAACACGGGCGCCGCACTCCCTAATGATGTGTCCTGTGTACGACCCAACGTTGCCAAATCCCTGTATTGCCACTGTCGCCTTCTGGACATCGAGGCCGAGATGTCGAAGCGCTTCGAGCGTCACGAACACGACTCCCCGGCCAGTGGCGTCCTCTCGTCCCAGGCTCCCGCCAATGGAAAGCGGCTTTCCTGTGACGACTCCTGGGACGGCGAAGCCGACCTGCATACTGTACGTATCCATGATCCAGGCCATCACCTGCGCGTTGGTGCCCACGTCGGGTGCGGGCACATCCTTATCTGGCCCAATAATGGGAAAGATTTCTGATGCATAGCGACGGGTCAGTCGCTGAAGCTCTCCGTCAGAGAGTTGATCTGGAGCCACACGAACACCCCCTTTTGCCCCACCGTAGGGCAGGCCGGTAAGTGCACATTTCCACGTCATCCACATGGCCAGAGCGGCGACTTCGCCAAGGTTGACGTGAGGGTGAAAACGAATCCCTCCCTTCGACGGTCCTCGAGCCGAATCATGTTGTACACGGTATCCAGTAAAGACCTTAACCTCCCCAGAATCCATTTTCACTGGAATACTGACAATCAAGGAACGCTCTGGCAACTTCAGGCGCTCGCGGAGGTGCGAGTCGAGATGCATCAGCTCAGCGGCTTGGTCGAACTGAGCGACGGCTAATTGAAAGGTCGGATTGTCCAGCTCATTCATACGAACCCAGCTCCTCTTCTATTTTCTGTGAAGGGAGATGTTCAAAAATCTGAGGCGTGGCATCGCGGCACCTCCCATCACGCAGGCCGACAGGATCCGTCGGCCTGATTCGTGTAGACACTCGCTGAGAGTGCGGTGGTTGGCCATCCTGGGAGCGTATCCAGGTGAGCCCGAAGACTTGTGAAAAGAGCGTTGCAATTCTGGATCGGACCACGGCTGTATCCAGCGGCTGCCCGAGCAGTTTTGCCATTGAGGTTACTCGGCAACCAGGGATCCCACAAGGAACGATACGATCGAATGGACTGAGGTCCACCCCAACGTTCAACGAAAAGCCGTGCATGGTGACACCACGGGTAATGCGAACTCCCACACAGCCGATTTTTTTTGGGGGATCCTCTCCAACCCAGACGCCGGGGAACTTCTCGATTCGCCGCCCCTTGATATCCCACTCGGCCAGGACCTTGATCAAAACTTCTTCCAAGCATCGGATATAGGCTTTGGGTCCTGAGCAGAAGGAGCGGAGAGCCAGGATGGGATAGCCGACTATCTGTCCAGGACCATGGTATGTGGCGGCGCCGCCACGTTCTACTTGGTAAACTGGGAAACCTAGGTCGCGAAGATGGTCTTCCGGCTCGCCACAGTCGTGGGCCTGCGCGGAGCGACCGAAGGTGAAGACGTGGGGATGTTCAAGGAGAAGAAGGGTATCCGGACATCGATCGGCGGCACGCTCTTGGACGAGCCGACGTTGTAAGTCCCACCCTCGTGAATAGTCTAACCGGTCATAGAAGACGAGGGAGGCTGAGAGCTTCATATTTTCTTCCCTGCTTCCTGGAGGATGAAGCATGGTCGACACGCGAAGGCCCCCCGGGGTATTTGAGGAATTCGAACGGTGTCACGCAGACCCAGGAAAACACGGAATCCTTCAAAAACTCTAACATAGTCCCGGGAGCCCAGCAATGAGGGCCGAACTGCCTCACCGTGGGCCAAGGCTGGGACCCTTTACGGAGCCTTGGTCGCATTGCTTACCGAACCGAAGGAGAGACGGGTGGTCGTGGCAGGGACACAATGGTTCGCCCCTGCTTGCCGTAGATGGTGAGTTGGGCTGGGCGCTGGTCTTCCGATCGAAGAAAGTTATGCCAGAAATCTCCCAAGTTATAAATTCGGTGGTTATCGATCGCTGTGATGACGTCACCAGCCTCGAGTCCTGAGATGCCTGCCTGCTTGGAATGGTCGACCTTGGCTGCGAGCACACCGCGATCCATTTCGAGGTCGAAGCTGTCCGCGACGCTCGGTGTCAGGGTGACGGGGGTCAGACCCAGGTCGGGTCGTAAGACCCTTCCTTGCACTAACATGGATTGAATATTCGGATACGCGGCATCGATGGAGATAGCATAGCTAATGGCCTGTGCCGACGGGGCCACTGCGACGTTTATTCCGACCACCCTTCCCGAGAGATCCACCAACGGGCCTCCACTATTTCCGGGATTTATCGCCGCATCAGTTTGGATCAGATCATAGAGGGTTTCTCCGTTTGGCGCGAGAATGGCTCGATCTACTGCACTGACAACACCGACCGTCACGGTTGACCCACCTTTGAGCGCATAGGGGTTACCAATGGCCACGATGGTCTCTCCGATCTCCAAGTCTGATGACTGTCCGAGTTTGGCGCTGACCAGATCTTTGGCGTTGATTTTTACCAGGGCAAGGTCGAGAAGAAAGTCTCGTGCCACGACCCGTCCAGGAGTCAGCCGGCCTGAAGGCAGTCCAACCACCACACTCTTTGATCCTTCAATCAGGTGGTTATTTGTCAGGATATGGCCCTGCTCGTCCAGGATGAGGCCCGACCCAGATCCTGGGGGTGTGGGATGCTGGAAAGGGTGCGCAGGCACACCCCGAGTCAGGATCGTGACCACGGAAGGCCTGACCGATCGTACGACGGCGGGCACCGTCATCATTTTTGCAGGTGTCGTGTGTTCGACTTCCTGAGGATATGCTACAGGACCGCTCTGGAGAGGCAGACTCAGCCCGACCATCGCAACCGTGACCATTCCTGACTTGAGCCCCATAGAAGTCCTCCTGAAGCTGCCACGCGCAGCGACACTGTCCCAGATAGCGACAGCCGTCGGTTTGTATCGCCTTCTCATCGCGAGAGAGCGACTGACCGTGTGAATGGGCAAAAAAAACGGGCGAGGCTAGAAACCCCGCCCGTCCTTTCCGTCATTCAGCGCTCACATGAACCCAGAAAAGATTCTCTGAACCTCAGCGTTCCGAAGTTTCTTCAGCGCCTTTGCCTCAATCTGACGAATACGTTCCCGGGTGACCGAAAGACTTTGACCAACTTGCTCGAGTGTTCGCGGTTCATCATGGCCAATTCCGAAGCGCAGCCTAATGACTAGTTGCTCGCGGGGCGTGAGTGTGCTGAGGATTCGGTCCACCTCACGATCCCGTTCAGTCCGATGCACAAAAGCGTCGGGAGGAACTGCTCCTCGATCTGGGATGAGCTCGCCCATCATGGTGTCTCCATCCCCCACTGGCCTCTCCAGGGAGACAGGCTCCTGGAACGCTTGTACAGTTTCCTGAATTTTTTCAGGACGAACTCGGAGACTCTTGGCAACTTCCTCAGTCCGCGGCACGTGCCCTAGTTGTTGAACCAAGCGGCGCGCGGTTCGAGTGATGCGGTGGGAAGCTTCGGTCATGTGGACGGGAATTCGAATTGTCCTGGACTGATCCGCCAGAGCTCGAGTTATCCCCTGGCGAACCCACCAGGTGGCGTAGGTGCTGAATTTGAAGCCTTTCCGAAATTGATAGCGCTCCGCGGCTTTCATGAGCCCAATGTTACCTTCTTGGATTAAGTCAAGAAGACCAAGCCCGCGGCCGTGATAGCGCTTGGCAATATCAACCACCAGCCGTAAGTTGCGGCGGACGAGCTCTTCCTTTCCGGCTTCCAACGTGACCCTTGATCTTCGAACTTGACCCAGACACTGACGGAGTTGGTTCACCCGGGAATGGGCTATCCTACTGGAGCCTCTTGCCTCCCGGCACAGGATCTCAAGGTGTGACTCCGCTTCGTTTAGGACAGTGGCGGACAGACCGCTCAGCGATCGGACTTCATTAAGGGCGCTGACGGCATTCTCCAGTTTTTCGGTTTTTCGCATGCGAGCGGCGATTCCCACGGCTTCCAGTAAGGACTTGCGAACACCTCTGGTGCCCCGATCAACTTCCTTGGCCAGGGTGATCTCTTGCTCCTTGGTCAGAAGTGCGCGTTCTCCAAACGAACGGAAATACAACAACTCAAGAGGGATTTGTCCAACCTGGCTAGAAGTCGGAGGGGAGGTTGATTTGACAGCTCTCACCTTTTTTGAAACCTTGGACTCCCGCTCAATCACCTCGAGGAGGTCACTGGCCTCAGCGTCGTCGGCCTCGGGATCAGTCGTGTGAGACTGGATTCGCTCTTGGTTCTCGTCTATTCCGTGATGTTTCTTCATATCGATTTTTGCCTCTTAGCCCTGAGTCATCGGAAGGCGCTCACAGGAGGGCCTCAGATTTACAGTAGGAGGAGTAGGGCTGCTACCCCTCATTCGTATTAGAGGACGAAACCAGTGAATGGATTCAATGGGTTTTTTGGCCTGGTTGCTCTGCAGGTCAGGCTGGTTTTCCCACTGCCTGTTTGGCTCTGCGCATGGCCCTAACAACTTGAAATAATAAGGTTTTTAATTTCGTTGAGCTCGGTTCGCATGATAGACGGTGAGATGTAAGGCTTGTTGAGCAAAAATCAAGCCCCCGTAAGGGAATAAATCCATAA
>JBFJQA010000076.1:0-13294 GCA_041616875.1 Nitrospiraceae bacterium
ACCGAATTGCCAACAAGGTCGCCTGACCTGAGACCACTCTTGGAATCCAGGGATGCACGTCAGCTAATGCCCTCGGTCAATCCGTCAGAACCAGCCCCTGCCTGGTCCCTTACCAGGATTCTGCACTATGCGACGGCCGGCCTTCTGATTATCGGCGTTCTGGCCTTTTGGTACCTACAACCGCCAGCTTTGAACCCCATGGCCGATCCTCAGGCTGCTAAAGCCCTGGCCCTAGTACAAACTCACCAGGCCAGTGATGCTCCAACACTCCTGCAGGCCATCGCCAATCGGGTCAAGACCATGTCCGAACGCGGGCAAGGGGTCCGGTTGGGGGAATGGCAGGTTCAGCAGCGCGATGAACGCACATACATGGTTAGGATTTGGCTGCGCGAGGAGGGCACCACGCAGTGGTTTGAGCGGGACTATTCATGGCAGGTGGATTTAGATAGACGCTCGATTCGTCCCATGTCCAATTTCGCAGTGGAACTCATGCCTCGTAACCGATCTTCGTCACACAGCACGCCTTTGACCGGCTCTCAGAACTAGACGGTTGCCTTAGTCATCCGGCAACGCGACCTGGACTTCATCGTGAACAACGCGAACCTCGTAGCAGACGACGGTAAATTCAGGGTTGTCAGGCCGCTGACCGGTTCGCACATTAAACTTCCATCCATGCCAAGGACACTTGACGACGTCATTGATCAAGAGACCCTCTCCCAAAGGTCCCCCGGCATGTGGACAGGTGTTATCCATGGCATAAATGGCACCGTCAACGTTAAATAAGGCGATCCACCTATCGCCCACCTCAACGGGAACACAGGTGCCAGGCTCAATGTCAGTGACCTTCCCAACAGAAACAAATTGGCCCATGTGCAACTCTCGCAAGCTCCATCCCGAGCCTGTTAGACTGAACCGGGTGCGCGCGCAAGCATCACCCAGATGAGACCGGAAAAGCTGCTGAACAGAGAGGAAGCCAAGCCCTTGATTTAAAGAGGGGTTTATGGCATAGAGAAAGGGATAGTTGGGCCTCCCTCCAGGCTCAGAAGACGATCCCTACGGGAATGTTTATGGAAATGACGCTGTTGTTGAATGCGACCTATGAACCACTGAGAGTGGTGCACTGGCAAAAGGCCATTACTTTGCTGTGGCAAGGCAAAGTGGAGGTCCTCGAGGTTTATGACCGCGACATCCACGGGGTAGCGATTTCTTTCAAGCTTCCCTCGGTGTTGCGTCTGCTCAAGCTGGTCAAACTCAAGGACAGTCATCGCGCAGTCAAGTTTTCACGAATCAATATTTTCACACGAGACGGCTATAGCTGTCAGTACTGCCGCCATAAGTTCAAGCCCGAGGATCTGACTTTCGATCACGTGGTTCCCATTGCAAAAGGAGGCAAGAAAACGTGGGAGAACATCGTCACCGCTTGTTGGCGGTGCAACAACCGTAAAAGCGGAAGAACGCCGATCGAGGCTGGGATGCGGCTCATTCGTAAGCCCGTCAAGCCACGGTGGAACCCTGTGATCACCATCACGATTGGAATTCGGAATGCTCCCCAGAGTTGGCGCGACTACCTCTATTGGCATATGGAGCTGGATTCCGATCACCCTAACGGCTAGCCCAAACTCAGCCGGGCCTGCTCTTTGGACAAGCACCGAGACAGGGAGCCATTATCGGACGAGTTCCCTGGCACAAGCCCCCGAGTAGTTCCGGTATGGAAAAACCGAACGACCCTAGTAGGCCTTGTTAATCTGAATATCGATATTGCCTCCCCCCACCAGCGTCGGATTCCTCTCATACTCCCCCTCTAGATCACCTGGCTGAGGAGGGCCAGCGCTACCGTCCCTATCCAAACGGGCAATTACCTCAACCATTCCTTTCAGCTGAGCCCCCTGAATCATCAGGTCCTGATCACTGATTGTGAATGGTACGGGGAACTGAGGATTTGTAATTCGTTTCACCGCGACGGGCCGACGTGAACCCTCTGGACGCCTCACGATCACGAACAAGACGCCTTTTTTCCCCGCTCGATCGGCGAGTTCTGGGGCAAGCGTGACAGTACCGGCTAGCATACGGTCGCCGAGTGGCGCCTCACACCCGTGGGCCAGCCCAATCCATGCGGCAATCCCTGCCAGTACGATGATCCCTCCAGCCATTGAGATCGTTCGCATCGTTTCGTGACTCACCATAAGAGGACCCGATCTATGTTGACACCAACGTCTTCGGGAACGGCCGTAGCCACGTAAATAGATACACTCTGCAGCCGCGTACGACGTGCGCTCTCATCTCCTCTTCCTCCTCTTTGCCTGAGTCAATATTATACAGACGCGACCTTTCAAATTGAAAGGTGGCGTTTACCACAGGCCACTCCTATTGTATGATACGACGCACTCTTACTGATGGAGGAACTATGGCCACAAACCCAGGATTACAGATCTCGTTGAACGTGAAAGGTCGGTCTTGCGTGGTTCTCGGTGGAGGTGAGGAGGCAGTTGAGAAAGTGAATCGGCTCCTTGACGCAGGGGCGAAGGTCACCGTCATTCACCCAACTTTGCATGACGACCTTCGCAAGCTGACAGCCTCAGCCAAAATCCTGCATCGAGCCAGACGGTTTCGGGCATCGGACTCCGAGGGGATCTCGCTGGCGATCAATACGCTTCGTGACGATCCGGAGTTTTCGCTTTCATTATTCGAATTGGCCAAGAAGGAGCGTTTCTTAGTCTGCTCCACTGATCAACCCGAACAATCCAATGTCATGATGCCGGCGTTGGTGAAGCGAGGACATCTGCGCCTGGCGGTCAGTACCAGTGGGAAAGCCCCGGCGCTGGCAAGCCGTCTTCGTCAGGATCTGGAAGAGATCTTCGACGAGAACTTCAGATCCTTCCTCGACTGGCTGGCTGATCTCAGAGATCAGACCATGACCATGGAGACGGATATAGAACGTCGTCGCAAGATATTGACGGAAGCCGTGGGCGACTTCAAGGTAACCGGTTCAGTAGAGTACCCAAAAGGTTGGAATAAGGAAAGGGGCGGACCTCAATAAGTGAACCCTGTGTTTGAAAGGGAACCTCAAAGGAGAGACCATCATGGTGCTATTGGAATTCAGCATGTCGCCCTTGGGAAAAGGGGAAAGCGTTGGGAAGTATGTTTCTCGATCGTTGAAAGTCGTCGATGCCAGTGGGTTAGAGTACCGCCTCAACCCAATGGGAACAGTTTTAGAGGGGAGCTGGGACGAAGTGTTCGGGGTCGTCAAGAAGTGTTTTGACCGGATGCGCAAAGATTGCGGGCGCATCTCGTGTACAATCAAGGTTGATTATCGAAAAGGCCACAAAGGTCGTCTTTTGAGCAAAACAGCCAGCGTCGAGCGTCATGTAGGACGCAAGCTGAAAACGTAAAGACTGTCCTTATGGCAGTGCGCGACCGCATGATTGGGATTCGAACGCAATTCCACCATGATATCCTCTTCCCTAATCATGCGGGGAATTTGCGCCTGATGTATACACCCTCGGAACGCGAGGGCCGATTTTACACAGGACTTCGTACGGGATCGTTCCCAATTGTGTGGCCAGATCGTCGGCCGTAATTCGCTCATCCCCCTGGGTTCCAATCAAAACCACCTCGTGACCAGGTCGGACTTGAGGAATGTCAGTCACATCTACCATGGTCATGTCCATACAGACTTGCCCCACGACTGGAGCATGGTGGCCGTCAATCAGAACAGACCCTGTATCAGATAACAAGCGGTTATATCCATCGGCATACCCAATAGGGAGGACCGCAATTCTGGAGGGACGACGAGCGATAAACTTGCGGTTGTAACTCACTCCTTCTCCCTCCTTAAGGGAACGCACGTGAACCACCCTTGTGGTCAGGCGTAGTACAGGTTTCAAATCCTCGCCATCGGAGTGCCTGGCAAGCGTATGATATCCGTACAGCATGATTCCGGGTCGAACAAGGTTGAAATGGGACGAAGGATGCCTCAAGATCGCGGCACTGTTGGCTGCGTGGACAAGAGGCACCTGCCATCCCGCAGACTTCACCTGGTCCACGAGGGACCGGAACCGGTGAAGCTGCCCTTGAGTAAAAGTAGGATCGAGGTTGTCGGCATCGGCCAGGTGGGTCATGAGCCCTTCTAGCGCAAAGACCCTCTGGAATTCAGCAGATTCAAGAATGGGCAGGACTTGCTCGGGTGACACCCCCAATCGTCTCATGCCGGTGTCTACCTTGAGGTGAACCGGACAGGGTTCTTGCCGCGCTCTCAGCCATTCCCCTAGCCTGAAAGTTTGCTCCGGGTCATACACAACCGGGGTCAACGCATATCCGACGGCTTCCGCAGTCTCACCGGGGAATAGTCCGCCCATCACGAGAATTTGCCCGGCGACCCCGGCCTCACGAAGTAGGATCCCCTCAGCCAGTGTCGCGACACCAAATCGGGAGACACCAAAGCCTAGGAGAGCCCGTGCGATAGGCACCGCGCCATGCCCGTAGGCATCCGCTTTCACCACGGCAAGGATTTGGCACCCTGGGGCAATTTTCCTCTTGGCCTGATCGAGATTAAAACTCAACGCGGAAAGATCAATAGTGGCAACGGTCGGAGGGAGGGAGGAAGGGGGGGCAGCAGGGATCGTTTTAGACTGTTCGGGTTCCACCTTAGATTTCTAGGATTTCCTCCTCTTTTTTCTTAATAACCTGATCAACTTTCTGAACATATTGGTCGGTCAGTTTTTGGACCTCAGTTTCGGTCTTCCGTAGTTCATCCTCTGAGAGCTTGGACTCCTTGTGCATCTTCTTCAACTCCTCATTACCATCCCTTCGAATTCCTCGTATCTGAACCTTAGCTTCTTCGCCATGCTTCTTAGAAACCTTTATCAGTTCCTTGCGGCGCTCTTCAGTCAGGGGCGGGAGGGGAACCCTGATGACCTTGCCATCATTCGAGGGAGTCAATCCAAGGCCTGAAGCCTGAATGGCTTTCTCCATCTCTTTGATCATCGGTGGCTCCCAAGGTTGGATCGTAATCATGCGACTCTCTGGAATAGCCAAGTTGGCGAGCTGCTTCAAAGGAGTCGGGGTCCCATAATAATCAACGCGGATATTGTCCAGTAAAGCTAAAGAAGCCCGACCCGTTCGCAATCCAGCCAAGTCCCGTTTCAGATGTTCGAGTACACCTTCCATGTGGGCCGAGAGTTCCTTTATGGAATAGGGCATAGCACCTGACCTGTATATGCGTCAAAGGCTCGTTGCTGTTACCATGGTGCCGATCTTGTCCCCACGAATGACTCGCATGAGATTCCCACCCTCTTTTAGGTTGAACACGATCAGTGGCAGATTGTTGTCCATACACAGCGTAATCGCGGTTGAATCCATAACCTTTAAATTCTTGTTCAAAATAGAGAGGAACGGTAGCTCAGAAAACATTTTAGCTTTGGGGTTTATAGCAGGATCGGCCTCAAAAATCCCGTCCACTCTCGTTCCCTTCATGATGACCTGCGCCCCAATCTCCATGGCACGCAGTGCTGCTGCCGTATCAGTGGAAAAATAAGGATTGCCGGTCCCTCCGGCAAATATGACGATACGTTTCTTTTCCAGATGCCTGATGGCCCGCCGCCGAATATATCCTTCTGCCAACTGCCGCATTTCAATAGCCGACTGAACACGAGTGGCGATGCCTTTCCGCTCCAGCGCATTTTGAAGCGCCAAGGCGTTCAGGATCGTGGCCAGCATCCCCATATAATCGGCGGAGGCTCGCTCCATGCCGTTGGCGCTGGCCGCAATGCCACGGAAGATGTTCCCACCGCCGATAACAATGGCGATTTCCACGCCAAGGGACCAGACTTCACCGATCTCAGCGGAAAGACCCTCTAATACCGACGGTTGGATCCCGTACCCCTGGTCACCGGCAAGCATCTCTCCACTAATTTTCAAGAGGATTCGCCGGTACTTCGCAGAGGTCATGCCTGACCTAGTTCGTAACGCGTAAACCGCCTAACGGTAATGTTTTCGCCAATCTTGGCTATCTTCTGGCCCAGCAGATCCTTAATTGTGAGGGTAGGATCCTTAATGAACGCCTGTTCCATGAGGCAGGCTTCCTGATAGAACTTTTCTAGCTTGCCCTCGACAATTTTTGGCCAGGCGGCTTCGGGCTTTCCTAACTCCTTGGCTTGGGCCTGATAGATAGAGGTTTCCTTTTCAAGAACCTCGCGAGTCACATCTTCCCGCCTCACGTAGGATGGCCTGGACGCTGCAACTTGAAGTGACAGGTCTTTCACCAAGGCTTGAAATTCGTCATTGCGAGCCACGAAATCCGTCTCGCAATTAACTTCGATGAGCACGCCGATACGATTGCCAGAATGAATATAGGCGCCGATCACCCCTTGATTTGTCTCACGACCCATCTTTTTCTCTGCTGCCGCCAATCCCTTTTGACGGAGATAGTCGATCGCCTTTTGAATATCGTCACTGGATTCATGAAGCGCTTTCTGGCAATCAAGAATTCCCGCACCTGTTCTCTCACGAAGTTCTTTAACTAAAGTGGTGTTACCTGCCATACGTTAGCTTCTCCTCGTTAAGTCTGTCCACAAACCCGTTCCCGTGGCCGAGGGATTTGTAGATTGTTGACCGAAAAAGAAATTAGGGGGCTGAGACACTTTCCATGCTGGCTGGCATGAGAGCTTCGGGCATTTCTGCCTCCTCACGCTGCGCGCGCAAATGGTTGCCCTCAATACACGCATCCGCAATACGGCATGTGACCAGCTTGATGGACCGAATGGCGTCATCATTCCCGGGAATGGGATAGTCGATCATGTCCGGATCGCAGTTGGTGTCAACGATCGCCACGATGGGTATTCCCAGCCGGTTGGCCTCCATCACTGCAATGTGCTCCAATCGAGTATCCAGAACGAAGACACACCCCGGCAAAGCGGTCATGTTTTTGATTCCACTGAGGTTTTTTTCGAGTTTGATCCGGTCCTTATTAATCTGACCAACCTCTTTCTTTTTTAAACCTTGGTGTGTCGGGTCGGCCAGAATTCCTTCAAACCGTTTCAACTTCTCAATACTCTTCCGAATGGTCTTGAAGTTGGTGAGCATTCCGCCCAGCCAGCGCTGATTGACAAAAAACATTCCAGCCCGCTTGGCTTCCTCTTCCAAAATTTCCGCCGCCTGAGGCTTAGTCCCCACAAACAACACATATTCCCCGGCGCTTACGGTATCGCGTACGAAGGTATAGGCGGTATCGAATCGCTGAGCGGTTTGCTGGAGATCAATGATATATATCCCGTTACGCTCGCCAAAGATGTAGCGTTTCATCTTTGGATTCCACCGGTTGGTCTGATGCCCAAAGTGGACACCGGCCTCCAGCAGTTCTTTGATCGCGATCATTCCCATACCTTCACCTCCTTCCGGGCTTGCAGAGCGCCGACCCTGGTCGGCGAGAGGTCTTGCTCCCCTTATTCTCAAGCCACGCGGCGTGCCTACACGCCGATCTGGATTTGAGTAAATGGACCAAACAGTATGCTTGAACCGGTCCTTTTTTCCCGTTTACCTCAATCGGTACCGATAATTGACAACCCGTTTTGCCCGGCTGGCCACCGGGCAAAGACTCTCTAAGGGGTTGAAACGTTAGCATAATTCCTGACGCATTGCAAGCAGAGTTCGGGGAGGAGCAATCAAGATCGATAGCTGGCATTGATTCTCACATAGTCAGACGAAAGATCTGTTGTCCACAGGGCGGCGGTCGCTTTTCCCACCCCCAGGTGCATGCCAATTCTAAACTCCTTTCGGCGGACAATCCGTGCAATAGCCTTTTCAGCCTTAGGCCCCAAACCCGAGCCGTGTTTCACGATGGGTTGGCGGTCAAATGTCAGGACGAGACGATCCGGATTGACAGAGGCCCCGGAACGTCCAATCGCAGCGATAATTCGACCCCAGTTCGCATCCTCTCCGAACAACGCAGTCTTGACCAGGCTAGAAGTTCCGACGGTGTTCACAGCACATTTCGCCTCCGCTTCACTCTTGGCACCGGTGACTACAAGCTGGACCACCTTCGTTGCGCCCTCACCATCCCGACAGACCTGCATGGCCAAGGCCTGGCAGGCATCATCCAAAAGCCTTTGAAAAGAGGACAGGTAGCTGGAGCGTCTATGGAGGGGAGGGTTTCCGGCCATACCATTGGCCATGCACAACACCATGTCATTGGTGCTGGTATCGCCATCGACCGTGATGCAATTAAAGGACTTATCGACAGCCCGGCGGAGCGCTCGCTGCAGGTCGGGCTGGGCAATCACCGCATCGGTGGTGAGACAGGCCAGCATCGTGGCCATATTCGGGTGAATCATTCCGGAGCCCTTCGCTATCCCCCCGATTGTGACAACATGTCCTCCGATTCTGGTTCTGACACCCACCAGTTTAAGCCGCGTGTCCGTCGTCATGATCGCTCGAGCCGCCTCAATTCCGCGGTTAAAATTCAGCCTTTTGATCAGCGACGGCACAGCACGTAGAATTGCTTCAATTTGAAGCGCTTGGCCAATGACGCCAGTCGACCCCACAAACACTGATCGGAGAGGAGTGTTGAGCTGTTCAGCTACGGTTCTGGCCATTGCCTTCGCATCGTGATGCCCACGAAGTCCGGTGAACGCGTTGGCGTTTCCGCTGTTCATGATGATGGCGCGCCCACGACCATAGCGGAGATGCTGGCGACCCAACTGAACAGGCGCCGCCGCTAGACGATTAGTCGTAAAGAGCCCCCCGATCGGCCCTTCACACACCGAGACCACGAGGGCGAGGTCGAGAAGATGGGGCTTCTTGATACCCGCATGGATGCCCGCGGCCATAAAGCCCCGGGGAGCCGTGACGCCTCCGGCAACCTGACTGTTGAGTTTACCTCGCATCTCGTCTCATTCAGGCATGAGAAACATTCCCGACAAGGGAACTGACTTAGGGATACACGCCGGGAGTCAGCAACCCAAGGCTCTCCGGGAAACCCAACATAAGGTTCATGGCCTGAATCGCCTGCCCCGCGGCCCCTTTGACCAAGTTGTCCAGAGCTGCGGTGGTGACGACCAGTCCCGATCGAGCGTCAACATGGAGGGACAGGTCACAAAAGTTTGACCCCCGCATGTACCGTGGATTAGCGGAGTGGCCTTCGCCAAGAAGGCGAACAAAATTCTCGCCCTTGTAAAACTCATGGTATAGGGAACGAATGTCGGCAGGGCTGAGCGAGGTGCTGAGACGACAGTACGCAGTACTCAGAATTCCACGATTCATCGGTACCAGGTGGGGAGTAAAGGCCACCGTCACGTTCTGCGAGTGTCCTCCCTGAGAAAACGGAGACTTCTCATGTCCCGAGACAAGGATACTCAGTTCTTGTTCAATCTCCGGAGTGTGCCGGTGCCGACCGATGTTGTAGGCCTCGATCGATTCGTTCGCTTCAGGGAAATGGTAAGGCAACGCGGGGCTCCGACCCGCGCCCGATACACCGGACTTCGCATCAATGATGATCGAGCCTGGCTGAATCAGTCCTTTGGCAGCCAGGGGAGATAACTGCAAGATAGCCGCAGTTGGATAACACCCCGGAGAGGCAACGAGCTGAGCGCTCCTGATGTCCTCCCGGTGCAGTTCTGGAAGACCATATACCGCAGTGTGGAGCAAGTCTGGGCGTGGATGAGTCGTATCGTACCAGTCCTTGTAGGCGGCGGGATCTCTTAAACGGAAATCGGCGCTGAGGTCCACAACTTTTTTCCCCGCCTCCAGGCATACTGATGCCGGTTGGAACGATTTGGTATGTGGCAGCGCCAAGAATATAAGGTCGGCACGCACTGAGACCGCTTCCGCATCCAACGGCTCGAATGTCCCTGGAACGAGTGCCGCCAGGTGTGGAAAGACCTCTGACACGGGTTTACCCGCCGACTTCTCGGACGTCACCGTCGCGAGACGGACTCGCGGGTGAATCGCGAGCAGGCGTAAGAGTTCCCCGCCCACGTATCCACTTGCCCCCACAACCGCAACGCTGATCAAATCGCCTTGGCTCACGTTCCCTGCTCCTGACTCTTTACCCCGCCTGCTCGTTCACGACAAAAAAAAAGGAAGGCCGGTGGGCCTTCCTTTGGCACTTTTCTTTGCCCAACCTCTGAAATCAACGTTTCGAATATTGGAAACGTTTCCTAGCACCCGGCTGCCCGTATTTCTTACGCTCCTTCACGCGCGAATCTCGGGTGAGAAGCCCCTCTTTCTTGAGCGGCTCTCTCAAAGAAGGATTCATGCCGGTCAAGGCCTTCGCAATGGCATGACGCAGGGCGCCGGCCTGCCCAGTGATGCCCCCTCCGATAACGGTGGCCTTCACATTGTATTTTCCCATAAGGCCAGTCACAGCAAAGGGCGACTCAACCAAAGCCCTCAATGAGTGCCGTGGAAAATAATCCTCAAGGGATCTCGTATTCACCGCTATCTCCCCACTCCCAGGGGACACCCAGGCTCGAGCAATGGAGGTTTTTCTTTTTCCAGTCGCATATTCAGTTTCTACAGCCATACTCGCTCACCTCTTGACCGATTACGTGTGACGTTACTTTAGAGGGCCAGGGATTCCGGCCGCTGTGGCTTGTGCGGATGCGTTTCCCCCGCATACACTCTCAACTTTCGAGCCATTTGTTTTCCCAAAGGGTTTTTGGGCAGCATACCCTTAATCGCTTTTGTCACGAGCGCGGTTGGATTTCTTGCGTGGAGGTGCTCTGCAGATAAGGATTTGAGCCCCCCCGGATATCCGGTATGACGATGGTAGACTTTTGACTTGAACTTGTCTCCGGTCAGGCGGATGTGCTCTGCGTTGATAATCACTACGTGGTCACCGGTATCAACATTGGGCGTAAAGGTAGGCTTATGTTTTCCCCTCAACACACTCGCAACACGAGACGCCAATCGCCCCAAGGTCTTTCCCTTGGCGTCAATCACATGCCATTTTCTCTGTACGTCCGATGGTTTTGCCAGGAAGGTTCTCATTTTCCTCTCACTCGTTTTTCATCACGCGATGGCGCGGCCTAAGCCTGAAATTTCCCCAAATCCGTCGTGTCCAGTTTTTCCAACCAGGTGTCGAGGTTTCCGCCGCCACGACGCTTCAACACATCCTGGGTGACATAAATCGGCGCGGCAGCACGAAGAGCAAGTGCGATTGCATCACTTGGCCGAGAGTCGACAACCCGCTCGCTCTCACGGTTCACCATGTGAATGGAGGCAAAGTAGGTACTGTTTTTGACATCGGTCACGACTACCTTTGAAATTTTCGTGTTGAAGTGCTGGGCTAGGTTCCGGATCAGATCATGAGTCATCGGTCGGGGAGGGGTGACATCTTTCAAGGCCAGCTCAATCGCATGACCCTCCGCCGCACCCACCCAAATCGGCAGAACCTCCGCATTCTGCTCGTCTCTGAGGATGACGATTTGGGTGTCGGTGTTGGGGTCCGGTAAAACCCCATGAACATTCAACTTAATAAGAGGCAGAGTATCTTGGGTGTCCATCTGCAATCACAATGAGACTGTTCGTATCCAGCCACTCTCCCGACAGGTTGCTCCCGGCAACCCCGATGCCCTTAGGATTCATTCCCGCCGAAATCTTCCGGTTTCAGGTTTTCGAGCCACTGTTCTAATTCTTCCGAGGTTTGCTTGCGAAGGACGGCCTCCTGAGCAAAAATCGGCGCATCCGTTCGCAAGGCCAGGGCGATCGCGTCACTTGGCCTGGAATCAACTGAATATTCAGAGTCCTCGTAGGTCAAATGGATTTTCGCGAAGTACGTGTTATCATTCAGATCGGTGACGACCACGCTGATCACCTTGGCGTTGACAGCGTCTAATACGTTCTTCATGAGGTCATGGGTCATCGGCCGAGGGGCTGTCACCTTCTCCAAGGCCAAACTAATCGCACTCGCTTCCGCCTTTCCCACCCAAATGGGTAGCATGTCCGCACTTTCCTCATCCCGAAGAATAACGATGTAGGCGTTATTATAGGGGTCGAACATCAACCCCCGTACTTTCATTTGGGTAATCATGCAAACCACGCTCCTTATGATATCGAACATCAACCGAAAGTGGAGCACGGCCGGGATCGGTCAATCTACCACCCATCTTCGCGCGTTGTCAACGAAACCGGATGGTTCCGCTTCGTCTTAGGGCAAATTTTCTAAATCAAATGCCTTTCCGGATGAAGCCATGGTCGCACGGGTGACCAAACGTAACAGCGCTTGCGCGGGCAAAATCGGATCGCGGAGTCTGGTCTGGTTCTCCTCGGGATAGGCTTCCGCTCTCATCCGTGTCCGAGTCCCTCCAGGATTGAAGGTCATCACACAGATACCAGTTGACCGGAGTTCATCGGCTAGCACCTGTGACAGTCCCTCCGCGCCAAATTTGCTCACGGCGTAGGCCCCCCACCTGGCGCGGCCCACGCGGCCGACAGAAGATGATAGGGTAACGATACAGCCGACATTGCGGGAGGCCATCTCACGAGCAACTTCTCGTGTCATGAAAAAGGTGCCGCTCAGGTTCACGCGCAGGACCCTCTCCCAATCTCGAATAGGATAATCGCAGAGGGGCACCCGTGGTCCCAAGATACCCGCGTTATTGATGAGTATATCGATCCTGCCACAACGTCGAATGGCGAATCGGATCAGAGCTCTGACATCCTGAATGGAGCTGATATCAGCTTGACGGGCAACGGCCCTTCCTCCGTTTGCCCGGATAGCAGAAGCGGCCTCCAGCAGTGATCCCCGGCTTCTCGCGCAAAGCACCACCTCCGCGCCCTCCTGCGCAAATAACCCTGCAGTCGCCCGACCGATACCCCGACTCGAGCCGGTAATCAGGGCAACCTTTCCAGCCAAGCGGCCGGAATTGTGCTTAGGGCCCGGGTCCGTATGTTGTGCGCGCTGGGTTGATGGGGCCCGCCTCTTAGCCATGAGGCCAAGCCTGTTCGAGGAGTTCTTTGATGATGGAACGCAATTTCCTGAGCGGACGAGAAGGAACGAGAGCGATTACTGTGCCGGCTTGTAATTCTGTTCGAGAAGGGACGTGTCGGCTTGCTCCCCTAAGTTGAGGAAAGAGCGCATTTGTTTTTTTACTAACTCGCGCCCGCTTTCCTCACCCAAATTCACTTGATACTCATTGATCACCATGACCCTCATGCCTTCCCATTCTTTCCAGCAGCTTTTACAGACCTTGGATTTCACCTCGGCCTCCAGCCGTCCCAGAAAAATAGGGTCGGTGATCGCCTCCCCGGCCTTTCCACATTTGACACACTGAACTTCTGCCATGCCTAGAACCCTCCC
>JBFJQA010000077.1:0-13049 GCA_041616875.1 Nitrospiraceae bacterium
CATTCGGGTTTACCAAACCTCGCGACGTCCTCCACGGCGTCCTGTCGATGAGAAGGACTCAAATGAGCGTACCGCCTCATTAGCGTCGCCCCGTTGTGACAAAGCCGTGCTGCAGTTGAAGGCAACGTAATCACGCCTCGCTCGATATCAACGTCAGCCCACTTGAGACTAAATTGTTCCAGTTAGGGTTGCTTGCTGTCTCCCCATCGCGGACCGCCTTGGCCACTTCCTGGGAAACCATAGTTCATTCCGTGTTGACTGTACCCTAAAATCTTCCATATGCACTGCGATGACATCCTCTCGCTTGGCCCACCCGCCATGGGGGTAGCGTTGCGGGAAAAACTGACTCCGTTTCTGTTCCTGCTGGGCTTTCTCATAGAAGTCTCTTGCCTGTGTCTTCGCCTTACAACTGCCAAACCGCGGCTCCTTCCCTTCATGGTATAGACGGATATTCCACACGGTCTTGCCGTTAGCGTCGGACTTCTTCTATCACCCACGGTCCACAGGGCTCCTTTGCCATGTCACATAAGCAGCAATGTAACATTAAATGTACAAGGTAGTTAATACATATTGTTTTACTGCATATACTCTGTTACACTCCAGGATCGTGAAGCGAAAATTGACCAACGATTTCTCTGGGGCACTGAACCTGCGCGGGATACCAAGGGAGCTCCTGTACAGGCTCAAAATGGCCGCTGCCGCTGAGCACCGGACGGTCAAGAACCTGCTGTTGGACCTCATTCAGGGGAAGATTCAGGAGTTGGAGCGGAAGGGGTTGTTGCCGAAGGGCAAATAAGCGCCGAGAGCAACTCGTCGTCTTGGTCATAGAGCGTCGTCACAATTCAGATCGGCGAATCTCTGAAAATAGGAGGGCATCCACCGTGCGCGTCCTACTTGTTGTCGCGGTCCTCACGCTCGTACTCCGTTTAGCCGGCTGCATCTCCCCCACCTATCCTATATCCCAGTACGGCCCCCTGGAGATTTCCTCTGTTGCCGTCGGCATGACGGAGGGCGAGGTCCGAGACCTCTTGGGGCCCCCGGCTGATGTGGTCGGGTTTAGGCAGTACACCCAGGGACATGTGGTCACCGTGCTCCAATACCTGGAGGTCGAGTTCTCATACAGTTCTGATCAGGATCGCCTGACGAAGGATTATTACCTGTACTTCCTGGACAACCGATTGCTTCAATGGGGACGTCCCGGAGACTGGCAAAGAGAGGCTGATCAGATCATCGAGTTTCGCTATTTCACCTTTGTTGCACACTGAGGGAGGAGCGTCGGGCCATTTCCTCGATGCTCACCCATGTTCCGTCGACACGCGCAGTCCCGGTTGGGCTGCCGAGCGAGACCATCCATCTCACCCATAAGGAGGACTTCCGATGGCAAAGACAGACACACCGCGAACGCCGGAACGGGCTGATGATCAACGGGACGCCGAGGGAACTGGAGATCCGGCCGTCAATGCCTACATCGGTAAAGGCGTCGCCTGTAATGGACGCCTCATCTATGACGGCACCATTCGGATTGACGGCACGATGGAGGGCGAGGTTCACACGGCCGGGTCTCTCTGGGTCGGCGAGGGGGCGGTCCTGACCGCCCAGGTGCATGTGGGCAGGCTCATCTGTCAAGGGACGATCACCGGGGATATCACGGCAACAGACGGGATTCTTTTACGCGCACCGGCGGTGCTCAATGGGTCCATCACCGCTCCGTCGTTGGTCATGGAAGAGGGCGTTCTGCTGAACGGCACCGTGACCATGCCTGCTCAGAACGTGTACGACTTCGTCGAGTACCAGGCGAGTGCAGCACGGACGGAATCACGTGTCGGTGCTCCGGTTCTCGCGTGACCGTGCGTCATCCCCGGACGGCCTAGCCTTGGGGCTATCTCTTGTTCATCAATCCACGTTGCGGTCAGTGTTAGGGAATTGACTGCATGCCGAGAATCGGCGTTTGGGCGGCCAGGGTCTCATCTCTTGCAATTCATGTTCACAACCCTTGCCGGAAATTACCGGCAGCATAGAGCTCGACTGCTGGCACAGGACGAAGGTTCGTCCATGGTCCCTTCTATGGGAGCAGGTTGCCCGACGCCGAATTTGAGCTGGGCCATACCCCTCTGAAGGTCGAGGCCCTCAGATATATGAGAAAAGGCTCTGACACAGATGGGACACCTTTCCTACTGGTACCACTACACTACGATTTATCACGTACCTGTGGGCGGTCCCTACCCGGAGCAGGCTGTGCCCTTCTTGCCGTCTCAGCCGACATCTAACGCGTCACCTTCCCAGAGGGTCTACTGGTATTGGCCTACTGCCTCACTCCCTAGGCGACAAAAATGGGCCTTTTGGTTTCAATTCGAGCAAGTTGGTTCTGCCTTCCTGAGGTGTCGAACGCCGAGCTTGACGAACCCCGATCTTCAGGTAGGCTTAGGAAAGCTGAGCTTTTCTAGCGTGGGCACCCTTGCATCATGAAGCAGACACGGAAACGGCTAGAGTTACGGAAATCTGCACGGTACACCGTGTATCTCACTGTCTCTGTCCTCAAGGACGACTATACTCAGGAGCACCTCCTCGGCGAAGGGGATGCCTTCGACCTCTCGGCAAAGGGATGCCAAATCGTCAGCGAAATTGGTCTCGCCAAAGGGGGGTACGTGGGGCTGCGCCTGTTCCTTCCCAGTCAAGAACTTCCAGTTCGTATCGACTTGGCTGCGGTTCGGTGGGTCCAGGGACAGAAAAGTGGCCTTGAGTTCATCACCATGGCATCCAAAGACCGAAAACGCCTTGATCAGTTTGTCAGGACCTTGCAACGGGTAGCCGGATTGATCGAGACAACCTGAAGCCTGTATCAACTATCGTCGGTTTACGTGCTGGCCACGAGGAGATTGGTGGCGGTCCCAAGACATGAGAGCCGCTATGACTAATCAGATTGGAAGGATGCGATGAAAATACGTCAATACCTTCGCGTACCATTTCCATGCCCGGTTGAATGTGCAGGAGACGGGCTGTTTGCAAAAGGATCTGTCACTCACATCTCAATGGGAGGCTGGACCATCGAAAGTGGGCACCCAGTTCGAGTAGGCACCACCCTCACCCTACACATTGCTCTGCCCGATGAGGAAAAGCCATTGGAGATCAAGCAGGCGGTTGTACGATGGGCACGGGACGGGAAGTTCGGCTTAGAAACAATTCTCATCGAGGACGAGGAAGAAAAACGCTTGCAACGCTTCATCGTCACGTACGTCAATACCCCAACCCGGAAGGCTCATCGTTAGGTTGTTGAGTCATTCCTCTGCCGGCGAGAGACGAGCCCGCGCTCACGGCTCCCGATCCACATACCTCCGGGGCCGTCTTCCTCTGTTATTCTTCGCCTTGCTCATGATGGCCCTTCTCATCCCGTCCGGCGCTCAGGCTGAGCTTCGGACGGCGAGAGAGGCCTACGCAAAAGGCGACTATGCTGCCGCCCTTCGAGAGTTTCAACCCTATGCTGAGCAAGGTGATGTCACCGCCCAAACCTACCTTGGATTGATGTACTACAGAGGGCTTGGCGTGCCCATAGACTACGGGAAGGCCAGGGAGTGGTTTCTGCGGGCGGCGAAACAAGGAAAGGCAACTGCCCAGTTTAACCTTGGTCTCATGTACCAGCAAGGCCAGGGTGTCCATCGCGACGAATTCTTCTCAAGAGCCGCGAGGCGGTGGTACCTGGAGGCTGCAAAACAAGGGGACACGAGGGCCCAACTGAACCTGGGCGTCCTATTCGAAAAAGGCATCGGTGGTAACCCAGACCCTGCGGAAGCGAGGGAATGGTATCTCAGGGCTGCCCAACAGGAAAATGCGGGCGCACAGTTCAACCTTGGACGCATGTACCACGGCGGCATCGGCGTTCCCCAGAATCACATCCAGGCACACCGGTGGTACTCACGTGCCGCGGCGCAGGGCCATGAGGCTGCATCTCACATGAGAGACAGTGTTGCCCGGGAGATGACTGCGCGCCAAATTGCCGAGGCCCAAAAGCTGGTGCAGCAGCGAAAGCCGAAGGGGCATTAAGCTAACAAGCCCGCCTCCAGCTTCGTCTCTTTCCGGACGCAAGTCCTTGACGAAAGAGGAAGACCCAGTAGACTTAGAAAGTTGCCAGGAGCGACCTCTCCGTCACCGGGAAGTTTCACACGTGCACGGTGTCGCCTGGACTCCCTTCCAAGATGTGAGGAGGGAAGATTTAAAACATGATGTTTTCTGTTCTGGCTTGAGGCTGGCCATGGACTTACGCAGGCACAAGCGATACGCAGTTCGCTTCCCAGTTTCTCTCCTCACAGACAGCAAGGCTCAGCGCCAACCGCTGGGGACAGGGACCGTATTCAACCTCTCAGCTAGCGGCTGCAAGATCGAGAGCGCCTCTCACGTTGAAACAGGCGATTACGTCAAGTTGGAGCTGCACATCCCCGGCAAAAAGGCCCCGATCCAGGTCAATCTTGCGTCGGTCCGTTGGGCCATGGGGCAGGACTTTGGACTCGAATTCATCGCCATCCAGTCAGAAGAACATGAACGGCTTCTCGAGTATATCCGCGTTCTGGAAAGCGAGACGAGTCCTCTCGCTTCGAAGTCAGAAACACCGTCACCTTCCCGAGTACTCTAGCCGTCGAGCAGCACCAGCGGGAGACGGACCAACCCAGTGCGATCCACCGTACTTTTCCTTTCCTTCTAGTGATTCTCAAGCGTTAGCATGGTGAACGACATCCCAGACGGACGTCAGGGCGGGGGTCAGGACAGAAGCGGATTTTGGCAGACAGGGTTCATCCCCACGCAGAGCCGAACCTTTAGTGCCGAAGGCCGGGCTTGGTGCTCTTGGTATATTCGCGCAGGCGTTCCTGAGAGTCGGACCCCATCAAAATAAACTCGACTCCCGCGGCTTCCCCTAAAGACCACCGTACCTTCGCTAAGACAACCTCGACCGGCTGTTGATGGCCAGGCAAACGAAAGCAGAGCCCAAGATAGGTACCCTTGGCCAAACCGAGATTGCTACCCACGGCACAGCCACCGATGGAAACGTTTTTCAGCGCCCCTTCACCATCACCTATAGGCTCATCGCTCGAAATCGAGGTGGGGCATTGCACCGGAAATCGAGAAGTCTTGCGTAACTCCATGAAATCTCCCTGTGAGAACGGCGCCTGCCTGTGCCAGACTTGAGGAGCCACAACCTACTAAGATTCGCCATATCCGCCTATCCCACGAAGGAACCCCTACCAATGCCCAGCGTGCCCCACGGGCATCTCCAAGGGTTTGGAATAACAGGGATGTCTGGAGTGTCGTCTTCTGACGGAAAAGACCGAACAGTCCTACAAAAGGACTACGTACCCTTTCGGTCAGCCAGGTCTCACAGGAAGGGGGAACGCCGATGAGGAGAAGGTGCCTGCGTTCCCGTGGCAATCCGGTCCTAAAGAGGGGACAGAACAGACGTCACATTCCCGAAGGAAGTGAGGAGCAATCTCCCCCGTCGGAACATGTGTCTGGGGAGTGATTGTGAGAACTGGTTCTGAACAGGGCGGGCATAAGCAGCCGATTGCCAGACAGGTTATCCTTAGTACGAAAGAGTGGTTGATTAGGTTCCTTCTCACACACTACATAAGTTGCACGCTCGTTCCTCCTCATCCTGAAGACATGGGGCCTCAATGGCGAAACTCAGCCTTGGAATGATCCTCTTGATAGTGGGATTCACCCTATACGTTGGAGCGCTGACGACTCAAACCAACCTGGGCCTCATTCTTGGGCATATCCTCTCCTTGGCACTGCTCGTTCCAGGAGTCGGGCTCCTCATCAAGGGTGGAAAAGAGATCTAGCAACCCCACGACCAACAACGCCGGCGCGGTCACGCTGCATTTGCCGATAGTCTCAACACTATCGAAACCATGCAATATAAGGCCTCGAGGCTCTCTGAGGAAAACCGCGGGGGTCTGGTGAGGCGAGCGAACTTGCGGGAGGTCAAGTTGTCTCTAGGCTCGCGTATCTTGCGGCGCGGGCATCTGAGTGACGTTAAAATCCTTCTGGGCCAACAACTGGCCGTTCACGAAGAGGCGAAACTCGTAGCGCCCGGGACCAGGGAACAGCAAGTTGGTCAGCGTCACACAGAAGTCAGCGATTTGAAGCCGGTCCGGCATTTCGATGACAGGAAGCTGGGCCTTCGCCACCACCTGTTCCGTGTTTAAATACACCAAGGTTAGATCGAACTGATAGCTCCCTTCCGCATCCGTAATGCAGAAATACAGCCCCATGTGATGATGTTGAAAGGGAAACCCCGCGGCTTGGAGATGGGTGAATATCCCGATCACGCTTTTCTTCTTGGTAACACTGTCCTCCATGACGTAATCGCAGACCAGGAATGCCTTGACGCTGGGTTTTACCAAACTCGACATGGTAGCCGATTGTACAGGCATCTTCTTGCAAAACAAATCATCTTTTCAGGGTGCTCCTCGAGCCCACGCCACGCAGATTGAAGTGCTTCCCTCCTGGGCCTGAACACACAGCCGATCGGCCGCTATCCAGGCTCCCATCGATAAAGGAGGGACCGATTCACGAGAAAAGTCGACATGGGCGGTCACAGCCTACCGCACTCACACGTCTGAGGAAACGGCAACGGGAGGTGTTTTCAGGCCTGGCACTTGTGTGCTTCTGGCACCGGAAGGAACAGCAGGAAATGGGATAGGAGCTTGAAAAAAAAGGCCGTGGGTGGAGGGATATCTCACCAGGAGGATGAGAGACATCATGCCCCTCGGGGCACAACCGAAGGGACACCTCCACCCAGTTCAATTAAACACACGGGATGCCTTTTCACAATACAGGTTTCCTTCTTAGTCATTTGTTCTTAATACACACACACCCGTAGAGTCCTGACTTGGCCGGGCAGCATGTCGCACGAGCACGATCTCCTCCCCATCGACATCGCGGTGCCGCACAGGAGCTGACACCGGGAATTCGAACAATGCCTCGACAGAAAAAGCTCAGAAAGTTGGGAGGTTACATCTCTTCCCGACGTTTCCGCCCTTTACAAGGGCGTTCCACGCCATAGGGACCACCGCAAACATTCCCGGTGAATACGAGGAACCCACGATTTCAAATATTTGTCTGGGCTCTGCCCAATTCTTGTACACACGGCACGGGCAGCTTACGAGGTAGGGCCAAACCCGGGCTCGGGCTACCCATGCCAACCCCTTATAACGTCTGTACTTTTCTGACTTTTTTCTCCTGGGCGAAGCACGGACAACCTGCCATCGGAAGGCTGGCAAGATTCTTTCAAGCAAGAACGCTTGAACGAGTGTCAGACCTTGACCGAATTCCATGGCAATTTCAGAACGCAAGAGGTGGCTCATCGTGGGCAGAACCATCGGGTTGCTGCTTCTGGCACTCGCCATTCCTGCTGACGAGGCACGAGGGCAAGGAGACACGAGACTGATTCATACGGGCTTTGGTTTTCAGAATTCCTTCAGCACTGACTCCTTCTTACCTCTCGGAAGGGACCAATCCCAACAATCTCCAGCCGACCTGCACCACGCCCAACTTTTCACCGTCCCGCCCGGCGAGGACCAGTATTTGTACTCACTGGATCTCGCAGTCATCTCGATGACCGAGGGGAGCGTACTGGAGGTGCGGGTCTTGGGCAATGATGCGAGTCGGGGACTCCACGGAGCACCGGACGATGGATACGTGCTTGAAGTGTTCCACCTCAACCTCGAAACCTTCACGAACGTACCGAGCGAGCGTGAATCACAGGCCATCGTCCACCTTACATCAGCTTCGGGGCCCCTGCTTCGGGCCGGAACTCACTACTGGCTTGCATTGTCCATCAAGAGTCCTCTGGCCTACGCGAAAGCGAAGTGGTGGGGAGCGGCTCCCGAGTCGAATCCATACTCATCAGTGCAGGCGCAACGGAGGAACCTCGGCTCATGGGCTGTGACGCAGGTAGCCGGCCCGGGCCAGGCCTTTCGTATCAACCTCATTGCGGTGCCGGTTCATCACACATCAGGGTATAAATTCTCTTCCATTGCAACGACGGATGGCCCCTTTCGCCGATTCGAGACCAACGGAAGCCTGTCCTTGACCAATGCGGGCACAGTTGCCTTCTGGGCCGAGCTCGACAACGGCCTCCAGGGCATCTTCACCAGCGACGGACAGTCGCATGCCGCCGTGACTCGCGGTGCTGAGATACTGGCGGACATCGAGAAATTCGGCTACTTTCCCTCGATGAACACAAGCGGCTCTGTCGCCTTTCTGGGCACACCACGAGATCGGCACGATGGCGTCCTCATTCTGGACGGCAAGCCGCTGAATCATTTCGCCGACCAAACAGGCCCTTTCCATTCCCTAGGACACCCTTCCATCAACGCTCAGGGTACCGTGGCCTTCCTGGCAGGCTTACAGGGACAAGGGGGCGGGGTCTTCACCCTCACATCCGGCACCATCGCGACGGTAGCCCACACCAGCGGCCCATTTGAGGGATTCTACCCGCGTCCATCCCTCAACGACAAAGGCACGGTGGTCTTTACGGGTCGGCTGGATTTTGGCGGGAGCGGCGTGTTCGCAGCACGCAGGGGTGGGATCGCCACGATTGCGGATACCGCCACCTCCTTGACCTCCTTTGGAGCTCCATCCATTAACAACCGCGGCACGGTGGCGTTCTGGGCCTGCCAAGACGCTCAACAACCCTCTTGCCCTAGGCATTCAGACAATCTGCAAGGAATTTTCTTAGGAAACGGAGGTCCGCTCACGACTCTTGTGGACAGCAGGGGCCCATACCGGACCCTTGGAAACCCCGTCATCAATAACAATCGTACGGTGGGGTTTGCAGCTCTCTTGGATTCCGGACGCCATGGGATCTATACGGGACCAGATCCCGTGACAGATAAGGTTATAGAATCTGGCGATCACCTCCTTGGGGTCCAAGTGAGAGACATAGGATTTTCGCAAGGGCTGGACCTGAATGACGCCGGCGAAATCGCCTTTGTGGCCCGCTTGGCCGACGGAACCGAGGGGATTTACCTTGCCACTCCCCTGAGTGGACAATGAAGTCTCGGGGGGAACGTTCTCCTGACGAGCTCACAAACCAAGGCCGCTGTCCAATTTTCAGGCCCTAGTCCAGCATGTCTTCGGGGGTTGCCGGTAGACTAGATCCCAACCATGGCAGTCGCAGGGCCTATTGCTCCGAGAAACCTTTCCCCTTGACCTTCCCATCCCTCGCAGGTAGGTAGGCTTCCAGCGAGGGAGGTATTTACCTCCTTCCAGAGATTCCCGTACTTAGGAGGCGAGACCAAGGGATTCCTCGGTCGATGGACAGGCTGTTCCACGCGGTCTTTTACCTCCATGGGGTGCGAAGTCATCTCACCTCACCGGATGAGGATATGGCAGAACCTAACCAGGAATCGGGTCAAGGCAGATTGGGTAGCTCGATTACGCTTGAAGAGTTGTTTGCATTCATTCAATGGATGGCGAAAGCCGAGGCCGCGTTAGAGAAAGCGGACCCACTTCCGGACCCACCGCCATTGGCTCCCGGAACCGTGGCAAGGTGGATTGCACTGATAGGCAAGTTAAAGGAAGAGAGCCGTCAGATGGAGACAAGGCACCTCGCCTTAGAGGCCACCTTGAGAGAGCACACGAGACAAATGGGGCCATTAGTATCAAATCTCTGCGAAAACCTAGCCACTCTCTATGACAGTATGGGAGAAAGCGAAAAAGCCAAAGTTGTCCGGATGAGGGCTGCTGCCCTCAACGTGTTCTAATCGCAACGCGTGAGAAACACGTCAGTCAGGATCGGTGGCAGACTGAAAGAGCCTCTGAGTCTTTGAAA
This sequence comes from Nitrospiraceae bacterium, assembly GCA_041616875.1. Classification (GTDB taxonomy): domain Bacteria; phylum Nitrospirota; class Nitrospiria; order Nitrospirales; family Nitrospiraceae; genus JBFJQA01. The sequence continues at coordinate 9,824 of JBFJQA010000077.1, forward strand.
GAGAGTGGCCCGTAGCGTGACCTGCTCGGGGGTCACGAAGGAGAGCATTATGGACTTGCGGCAGTCTCGGCGTGCCTCAGCCAGGGGAGCTATTTCCTTTGTCGGAAAGGATTTTGTCGGAGAGGGGCGGGTGTTTAACGTCTCCCGTTCCGGCTGTATGGTGGAAAGTCCATTCCTCTTTCAACGAGGGGAATACCTGACGATCAGAATTCACGTCCCCTGCCGGGATTGGCCCCTGGATATAGACCTGGCCGCCATTCGCTGGTCGAAGGGAGGGAAATTCGGTCTCGAATTTATCCGTTCACGGCCGGAAGTCGAGGGCCGGATTGCGAAAATGGTCAGCTCCCCAGGTGTCTCGACGTCAGGAGCCACCCTGCTTCAGTTCCCAGGCGCTGCGGTGAAGAATTTCTCTGAGCGGACCGACCCTTCCCACTGAGGTTCCGCCCCACCGAGCTTCTGAGGAACAATCCCTTCAGGGCCATCTTCTGAACAGATATCCCTCCGACCATTCAGCTGGCGAGATCTTCGTTCAAGGCAAGCGCCTTGATCAGCGCGTAGACCCGATGCCCCTGCCTCAATCCGAGTTTGGATAAGGATTTCCTCGTAATGGTCGCCAGCAGGGGACATCCGATATCCAACCTGATATCCACGGATGGACTGCCGGGACCAGGATCACCGATATCCATGACGGTGGCCTCAAGGATATTCAGCACGCTGGTCTGAGGCGGAGGAGCTCCGACGATAATGCTGACATCCTTGGACAGGATGTGGACGCGCAGAAACTCGCCTACCTGTCGAGGCTGGAACGGCACAAACAGGGGTCTCCCGGCGAAATCCAGCCTGGTCAAACCGAATTCTGCTTCATGAGCCGCTACCACGGTGTCAATCACCGCGCCGACCATCTCATGTCCGATGGCCCCACGCAGATCAAAACGAGTCAGCACCTCGTTGATTGGTCCCGAGGCCACCACCGTTCCTTCTGTTAACACGACGAGTGTCTTGGTCACCTGCAAAATCTCCCCAAGGGAGTGGCTGACATATAAGATAGGAATGCCCAGCTCCTTGTCGAGGCGTTGGATGAATGGAAGAATTTCCCGCTTTCGTTGAACATCTAAGGAGGCCAGAGGCTCATCCATCAGCAGGAGACGCGGGCTGGTCAGGAGTGCACGCCCGATCGCCACACGCTGCCGTTCGCCGCCAGACAGTTGTGAGGGTCGCCGCTGAAGAAGATCCTCCAGTCCCAAGAGGGTCACCACCTGGTCGAATGAGATCTGTCGCTCGTGAAGAGGGGTTCGTGTGAACCCATAGGTGAGATTTGATCGGACGGACAGGTGGGGAAACAGTCGCAACTCCTGGAAGACATACCCGATGCCTCGTTGGGACACAGGGAGAAAGTACCCTCGAGACTCATCCTGCCACGTCACCTGGCCAAGCTTGAGAAAACCCTGCGGGGAACGTTCGAGACCGGCAACACAGCGGAGAAATGTGGTCTTTCCCGAGCCCGAAGCCCCAAAAATGGCGGTCACTCCACTGGCAGGGACCTCCAGATCGGCCCCCAGCTGGAAATCGCCATAGTTTAGGCTGAAGGACGCGCGCAACACGCTCAACCTACCTGAATGGGAAGACGGCGGTTAAGAGAATAGACCACCAGTAAGACAAGAAAAGAAAACGTCAGAAGCCCGCCTGAGAGAACTTGAGCTTCGGCATATTCGAGCGCTTCAACGTGATCGAAGATGGAAATGGAGAGTACCTTCGTCTTTCCTGGGATGCTTCCCCCAACCATCAGCACGACGCCGAACTCTCCCAGGGTATGTGCAAAGCCGAGTACGATGGCTGTGAGATACCCACGCAGCGCGATGGGAGTCGCCACCGTGAAGAAGGCATCGAGCTTCGAAGCTCGAAGCGACCAGGCTGCTTCCAAAGGATTCCGTCCGACCGCTTCGAAGGCGCCTTGGAGCGGTTGCACGACGAAGGGCAGAGAATACAGCGTGGAGGCGATCACGAGACCCGAGAAACTGAATGACAGAGAGGAGCCCGTCATCTGCTGCCAAGGCCCTCCAAGGAATCCGTGAGGTCCTAAGGCCACCAGCAGGTAGTACCCCAACACGGTCGGCGGCAGGACGAGCGGGAGGGCCACGCTGGCCTCGATGACAGTCTTGAATTTTGATCTCGCATGGGCCAGCCACCAGGCAACCGGGGTTCCCACGAGGAGGAGAACAATCACGGTGACCCCAGCCAACTGCAGGGTCAACCAGAGCGGTTGTAGGTCGACCTCACCCATGGCTTCCTTTCCTCGAATCAGTCCGTCCCATACCCAAACTGTCGGATCACTGCGCGTGCATGAGGACCCTGCATGAACCTCATGAAGGCGAGGGCAGCAGGATTGGACTGTCCCGCCACCAGAAGAACTCCGTCTTGTTTCAGGGCATCATGAAGCGTGAGCGGGACCTTCCAAAAACTCCCCACCCCTTGTAGTCGTGGATCTAACACCTGAGACAGAGCCACAAATCCCAGCTCGGCGTTCCCCGATGCCACGAATTGCAGCGCTTGTCCGATGTTCTCACCTTGGACTATCCGGGAAGACAGGCGGTCCCAGACCTTCAAGCGCATCATGACCTGAACGGCAGCCTGTCCGTATGGCGCAGTCTTGGGATTGGCGATGGCGAGGTGGGAGAAGGGGGCCTCCGTTAAGACCGTATAGCCATCTTTCTTCACCAAGCCGTTATCCTTGCTCCACAATGCGAGGCGCCCTGCTGCATAGGTAAACCGACTTCCCGGCACGCCCAGCCCCGCCTCTTCCAAGAGTTTGGGCCGCACGCTATCGGCGGACAAGAACACCTCGAACGGAGCTCCGTGTATGACCTGGGCATACAGTTTTCCGCTCGAACCGAAGCTGATCGTCGCCCGATGGCTCGTTGCTTTCTCGAACGCCGCAGAAATGTCTCTCGCGGGATTCTGAAAGTTCGTCGCCACCGCCACTAAGACCTCTTCGCCCTGCACGGGCGAAGCGATCGCCACCAGAATGAGGGAGACGGTCAGACCCAGAAGGCGACACATCATTCTTCACGCTTTCGACAGAGGCACGCCAATGTCCTGTTCTCAGAAGTCCTGCGACCCGACGAGGCACTGTTCCTTGATGGGCAAGGGTAAAGTATACTTTACACAATGTCAATCATTGCGACTAGTCAGTACAACCTGTACGGGGTTAGTGGAAACTCCGACCCCG
>JBFJQA010000078.1:0-12983 GCA_041616875.1 Nitrospiraceae bacterium
GAACCTGAGATTCCCGCATCAGCGGAGGTCCTGACCGGTGCGGTGTGGATCGATTCAGAGGCGAGACGGCCAGAGAGGAGCAGGCCCGGCGTGCGGGTCGGGCAAGGGTCAGAGGTCAAACAGAAGGCGCATGGATGGGAGAGGGATCAGAAGTCGCCGTGATGTTGACTCCTGACAGAGCGATCGAAATGTTGCTGGATCAACAGCTCAACAAACTTGAAGTGGCGATCGGGCAGGTTTTTGAAACGCTTCCTACAGGCTTGAACGGCGGGCGAAACCGACGCAAACGGCTGCACGGTCTTGATCAGGTGTTGATAATACTCCCGAAGTTTGAGTTCGACTCGTCGAGCCAGTTCGGGGCTACCGGCCAAGTCCATCGCAGCTTTATGTTGGTCGCCTCGTGTCTCGACGAGGGCCCGAAACCCCATGCCCTTCAACCGTTGGGTCACGGTACTGCGATCCCATCCTAAAGCGCGGGCGGTTGCCTGCATATCGAATTCATGAATACGGAGACACGTCAGGACAGCTTGGTCACTGCCGAGGAGCTCCCGCGTATCAGCTTCGGTTCCCTGCCGAACTCCTTCGTCCCCCTCACGCCGCGGGAGCCGCAAGTCCTCTTTCGTAATGACCGTTCCCTCGGCCAACGCCACCGCCTGCTGGAGACACTGTTGCAGCTCACGAATATTCCCTCTCCATGGATGGGCCTCTATCAGAGCCAAGGCTTCCCGGGACAGACTGAGCTCCTGTCTCCCGGCCTGGCTGGCTGCCTCCAGGACAAAGCGCTGGGCGAGCAATGGAAGGTCTTGGTGACGTTCTCGTAGCGGTGGGAGTTGCAGCACGAGCCCTTTGAGGCGGAAGTACAAGTCCTCCCGAAACCAGCCTTGCGAGACCTCACGCGGGAGATTTTTGTTGGTCGCGGCCACAACCCGGACATCCACCTTCGTGGAGTCCGTTGCGCCGACCCGGTAGAAAGTCTTCTCCTGCAGGACGCGAAGCAACTTTCCCTGGTGCTCGTAGGGCAGGTCTCCAATTTCATCGAGAAAAATCGTCCCCTGATGGGCTAATTCAAAATAGCCTTTCCGATCGGCGAGGGCGCCCGTAAAACTTCCTTTGACGTGCCCAAACAGCTCGCTCTCGAATAACTCCGGGGAAATGGCCGCCATGTTCACGGCGACGAAGGGTCGCGACGCGCGAAGGCTGCACCGATGGACGGCCCTGGCAAACAGCTCCTTTCCCGTTCCCGGCTCTCCTTGAATCAGCACCGGGAGAGAGGAACGCGCCGCCTTCCTGAGGTCCTTGAACAAGGACAGGACCTTGGGATCCCGCGTCGTAATTCCCATCACCTCACATTCCTGCCGAAGACTCTCCTGCCCCGAATCGCCAAGTGCCTCCTTCTTGAGCGTGACGGCCCTGAGCCCCTGAATTTCACGGACAAGGTCCTGAGCCCGTTGTCGCGCGCTCTCTTCTTGGAGTTGGGCTTCGGTAAACTGTTCGCGAAGGACCTCCTCCGATCGGGCCAATTCGTCCGCCCTTCCCGTGGATTGGTGCTCCGCCTGGCGCGCAGCCTCCAAGTCCTCTTCTAGACTCTCAACTCGTGACTCTCTGGCCACCAGGGCTTCCCGTACCCCAATCAAGTCCTGCTGGGCACGCTGAATGTCTCCTTCCAAACTCCGAATCCGGCCGCCTGCCGAAATATGCGTCCACAAGGCCGCACCGCCCGCGGAGAGCACGATCGCCGACAGTGGAGTGAACAAGGCGATCACCATCCCGCCAAAGACGAGAGCCAGACAGGTGAGACCGACGTGGAGGGACACGACCCCCATCCCTGCAAGGGGCCCTCTCCAACCCGGGATGGAAAGGAGGACCCAGGCGGCTAGCCCAGAAAGCAGGAGTGTCAGCAGAATTTCAAGTGCGGGCGATGCCTCACGAGTCCACTGCTCGTTCAAGATCGTATGAAGCAAGGAGAGTTGAATGGAGTCCATTGAGGTTTCCGAGCTGACCGGTGTGCTGTAGACGAGGGGTGCATCTTGATCCAGAATCAAGACGACCTTTCCCGCGACCCACCGCTGAACCTGTTCTAATTCTCTGTTCCCGATCGCATCCCAGAGGGCTTGAAAGGGGATGCGCTGAATGCCCTCACCCTTGTCCTCCCGTAAGAATCTCAGCAACATGTGCCCTTGCCGATCAGTCGGAATCGAAAGATCCCTGATACGCCCTTGCGGCAAGCGTGCACCGGACAGCAGGACAGCCTGGCCGGGTTTGATGGACACCTTGCCTGGAGACAGATAGGTTTCCGCGACTGCCAGTCCAAACGCGGGAATCGCCTGCTCTCGAAGTGCTGTAAATAGCGGTACTCGACGAACCACGCCATCCTGATCCGGAATCACAAGCCGATGCCCGACACCCTTGGCCTGCCTCGCCACTCCAGACAGCGAATTTGCTTCAAGCTCAACCCGCCGTAAGTTCTCTATCATCTCCGTAGTCAGGCGAGGCCATTCGCCATGGAGGGGACGGCCGGCCCCGGATCCCTCCACACCCTCAACTGCATTACGGGAGTTGTGGGCAAGCGTGGTGGCAAGCTGATAGACGACCTTCCCGGTACGTGTCGTAGCCTCGATCAAGAGCGCATCGCTGGCTGCGCCACCCCGTCCCGGCGGACTCGGTTCCTCGATCGGGATGTCCAGACCGATGACCACGGCACCAGCCTGCTCGAGCGCCTCGATCACTCTCGCGAAGAGCGCCCGATCCCAGGGTGCTGGGCCGAACCGTGTATCACTCGCCGGGTCCCTGGTGATCAGAACAAGCGGAGAATCTTCTCGATGTTGCTCCTGGAACGAGAGCCACGTATCGTAATGCACCCAATCCAGTCTGGTAAGAATCGCCGGACTCATCATCCAGCTCGCCCAGGCGATGAGCGTGGCTGCAAGACCGAGAAGGGTCGCCCGCAGGACTGTGGGACGGAACCAGATTCGCGGGCCTTGTGTCATCACGTGATTCAATCTAGCTTGGCTGAACGTTCACCAGCGGCAGGTCACTGAGCAAGGTTGGAGGAACATGGTGGTGCTAGGGAATGCTATGAGACTCAAGGGTCAGGGTCCTCCATGGATCATGGGGCTTGGTGCCCGCGGCGTCCGCGGACTTCGGGAGGCGCCGAGACTTGCGATCCGGATGGCTCTCCAAGAACATCAGTGCCTTCTTGCGATCGGGCTCCACACCAAGGCCTAGCTCATAAATACGCGCCAATGCCGAGCGGGGACGCGGGAGACCCTCCGCGGCTGCAGTTTGGAAGTAGGCCAATATCCGACGATCATAGGCGGGCAATTGCCAATCAACTCCCTCTTCATACAGACCCTCCAAGAGGACTTGGGAGCGATCGCTCAGCGACCCCGCCTCTTTGATCAGGATGGGCACCGCTTCCCGCGGCCGCCCTACCTCCAATAATCGAGCACCGACAGACTGGCCGATTTTTCCCCGACTGAGTTCCGGGTAGTCTGACCAGATTCCCTCTCGATAGTCGTCGAAGGCCTGGACAATGAGCCGCGACTCTGCGGACGAGCCTGGCGCAGGGGAGAGGGCTTCCTTGCGTAACTGGATGAGCGCTTCCCTGGCTTGGCTCACACCCTGTTCCGCCGCGAGCATCCACCAGCCGATGGCGGCCGACAGATTCTTGTCCTCCCCAAGACCACTCCTATAGGCCGTGCCGAGGAAATACTGTGCCTGAGGTATGCCGGATTCAGCCGCCATGAGAAATGCTTGAGCCGCCTCGTGTTCCTCCCCCATCACTTTGAGGATGAGGCCGAGGCGGTAGTGCGCGTCGGGAAAGTCTGGACTCAGAGACAGGGTATATCTGTATGAGGCGACGGCTCCAACAAGATCTCCCTGCGTATACCGCACAGCCCCCAGGCTATAATGGGCTTCGATGAGCTCCGGATCCAACCGGATGGCTTGCGTCAGTTCCGCCTCGGCAGCTGCCCAGTCTCGTTTCACCATCAGGGCCGTGGCGAGCCGCAGATGGACCTCCGGCAATTCCGGCTTGATTCTTACCACGGCGCGGAACTCCTCAATCGCTCCGTCAACGTCTGCCATGTTAAGAAGGGCACGCCCCAAGCTCAGGCGGATCTGAGGATCATTTGGATCAATTTCACGCCCCTCCCGCAACAGCGTCACAGCAAGAGGGAATTCTCCAGAGGACAGGGCATCCCTCGCCTGGCTGAGCCGGTCACGTTTCAGGTCTCGCCGCTCGTCTGCAACACTCCCCATGGCATGGCGAGACTCCTCCCACTCCCGCTCGGCTCGTCGCGCCTGTGAGAGAGAGTAGAAAGCCTGTGCATGATTTGGCTGAAGGCGCAGGGCTTCAGCGTATTCCGCTATCGCTTCAGAAAGGTTGCCCATGGCTTCCAGCTCCCTCCCCAACGCGACATGCAGGTCAGCTTGTCCAGGATTGACACGAACCTGTTCGCGTAGCGTGGAGATGCTCGACCGACTCTGTTCCAACGACTGAGGGAGGGTGTCAGACGCTCGCTGGGGGCTCAGCTGGGAGGACTCCGATGGAGAAAAGGGAAATGCCTCTTGAACACCAGCGACAAGGAGACACAGCAGAGTTGGAGCGGGAGCACAAATCCTCCAGCACTTCATGAAGCCTTCAGTGCGCCTAAGTAGCATGGAATACACCTTCGTCGGTATTATACCATTTTGCTCGATAGGAAAGACCTCGGACGATGGAGCCTTGATGTATCCGCAACCCCATGAACCCAAGCAAGCATCGAGCGCGCGGCGGAACCCCGCCCTGCTCTGGGACGTCACTTCGCGGACAGCTTGAGGAGCAGTTTCCACTCGTCTGGGCGCACGGGCTGAACAGAAAGACGGGACCCTTTTCGGAGCAGTTCCATGTGCTTGAGGCCGGGGTGTTTGCGCAAGTCCGCAAGCGGAATTGGACGGGCAAACCGCTGAACCAGGCGAATATCAACCATGTCCCAAATGGGGTTGGACCGTGAACTTTTGGGATCGTAATGCTTGTCTTTCTTGTCCCAGGCCGTCGGGTCGGGGTAGGCGGTTCGCACGACCTTGGCGATTCCGGCGACTGACGGCGGGTCGGTGCTGCTGTGGTAGAAGAGAACGCCATCGCCAACCTTCATCGCCCGCAGATAATTGCGAGCCTGGTAGTTTCGCACCCCATCCCAACAGGTTGTCTGCCGAGGCGACCGTTGCAGATCACCAATGGAAAAGGAGCTCGGCTCGCTTTTCATCAACCAGTACCGCACGGGCTGGGGCATGCGATCTCCTTCACTCTTGTGTATGAGGATGAGCGGGTGCTATGCTCCGCCTCCGTAAAGGTCCAGGACAATGAAGAGATGAACGTCCCAGCAGCTCGGTCATGTGAAGCCGTTCGCCAACCCTCCAGAATTTCCGTTCCACGATAACGTGATCCCTCTGAGCCTTTCAAGGTGATGCGATGGAAATGTCCCCTTTTGTATTCGGTCTCTATAAGTTGGTCAAGTTTCTCATCTACCCCTATACCTGGCTCACCCTGATCTTGGGTGCGATCGCAGTGCTGGCCTTCCTGCCACTGTCTCCCCACCGCCTGCGCTGGATTCGTGTGTCCGCCCTGGGTGCCTGCCTCGTGGTGTTCATCGTGGGGAATCCCCTTGTTGCCAGCACCATGGTGGGACTCATTGAAGAGCGGGCCCGCGCCTTAGAATTCTCCACGCCCGGACACTTTGATGCCATTGTCGTCTTGGGGGGTGGCGTGAAGGCACAAGGCACGCTACGCCCGACAACCGAACTCACGCAGTCGGGGATGCAGCGGACCATTTGCGGCGCAAATCTCTTTGCGCAGGGGATGTCACCGCGACTGGTCTTGACTGGCGGGGACGCCTCCATCTTTGGCTCGGGGCCGAAGGAGTCCCTCATCATGAAACGACTGGCCCGACGCCTCGGCGTTCCGGACGGCGCGATTGCGGTGGAAAGCAGCTCTCGGACCACCTATGAAAATGCAGTCGAAACGGAACGGTTGTTGGGCAAGGCCTCGGTACTGGTCGTCACATCAGCCAGTCATATTCCCCGTGCGCTCGCCCTCTTTCGCAAGCAGGGTCTCAACGCCGAGGGATACCCCTGCGGGTTTAAGGCCAAAGACCGCCCCGGTGACGCGGGGGAGATGACCCCCTTCGATTTCATTCCGACGTTAGGGGCGCTGCAGGTGAGCACCCAAGCCATCAATGAGCTCGTCGGCATTGTGGCGTACTGGACGGCTGGAAAGTTATAAGGACAGTCAGGACCCACCCCGCCCTTGCAGGCCGGTCGCCTTGGGGCGGGTAATTCTGTGGATCGACCCTCCGTGGTCGACGACGTAGAGCTCCCCGGCCTGATCCTCTCCAAATGAGGATATTCTGTGGCCGGTCGACAGCAAGACTGGCAGGTCGGTGGACGTTCTGGTCGAGCCTGTCTGATTTTCCGATAACCCTAAGATCTCCCCACTGCAATAGTCTCCGAACAGATAGGTTCCCCGAAGCGACGGGATCTGTTTCCCCCGATAGACATAGCCACCCGTGATGGAACATCGGGAGCCCTGGTGCCCATACTCGGCCACCGGCAGCTCCAATCCTTTTTTCTGACATCCACGTCGAGGGGAGAAGCAATGGCTTCCCTCCATAATTCGCCAGCCGTAATTGCCTCCCAGCCGGACGACATGAATCTCTTCCCAGTCGTTCTGGCCGACATCCGCGGCCCACAGCCCTCCCGTTTCGCGATCGAAGGAAAATCGCCAGGGGTTCCGAAACCCCAAGGCATAAATCTCTGGTCGACCACCGCCCGATCCGTATGGGTTGTCGGACGGAACCGTGTACGGCTCCCCGTGGTCGACGTCAATGCGCAAAACCTTTCCAAGGAGAGTGTTGAGGTTTTGTCCATAATTCTTGGGATCACCCCCTGAGCCGCCGTCACCCATCCCGATATACAGGAATCCGTCGGGACCAAATGCCACCATCCCGCCATTGTGGTTCCCGTAGGGCTGCTCCACGATGAGCAACACCTTCTCCTCGCGCCGTGAACGATCGGGATCATCCGATACTCGGTACTCGGCCACGACCGTGGCGCCGTCCTGTGCTCGGCTATAATTGACAATGAAGCGGCCGTTGCTTCGATACGCGGGATGGAAGGCCAAACCAAGGAGTCCGCGTTCTCCGCCGAACGCGACGCGGTCCGAGATATCGAGGAAGGGAGCTTTGAGTAGCCTCCCTTCTTTCACGACCTGAATTCGCCCCGGTTGTTCGACGATAAAGAGTCGGCCACTCTCATCACCGGCATGGGTCAGAAAGAGCGGCTTTTCAAGACCCGACGCCACGACCGGCGTTAATCCAATTGGAGATGTCGAGTCGGACACCGGCCGTCTTGAACCAAGAGACCAGGCGAAGTCGGGCAGCGAAACAGTGAACAGCATGACGACCACGCCGGCGATCGTCACCAAGGCGAATCGGTGCAGGACCTTTCCCATTGGCTTCACCATTCATTCCTCCGACTTCCCACGCCGGTCAATAAACTCCATCAGTGCCGCATAGGTGAGCTCACGGGTTCGTGATTTCGAAAGGGCCTGGTTATCGATGTTGCCTTCAAGCCACACCCGTTCATTCACCTGGCGTTGCGCCTCATTACACAAGGTCCACATATCATGGAGAAACTCTTGGGGGAGACCCACCTGAACGCCTTCGGATTCGATCCGATCATCCAAGATGGCCAGGAAATCGGAAATTGCCTGATCAGGGCGATACATCGTTGGGGTGAACCCAAAGGATTTATGGGCGTCTTCATCCTGGCGAGCCTGTTCGACCAGGTCGCGCATGTATTCCTTCAGGAGCCCAATCTGATGTCCAGTCAACGTCATGCAATCCTCCAGCCGGCGAGACCACGGATATGCCAAACAACCGAGCATCATTATCACCGGAACAAAGCGGTTCCGCAAGCAGACGAGCGCTCGACTTGCATCGAGGCCGAAACCGGATGGCAACACACGTCAGGCGGATGAAGGCTCAGAGTAACGAGTCACGAGACGGAGACCTGAGCATCTTCAGGTATGCGGGAATGTCCACCGGGGGAAGAGAGGGGAATATAACCAAAAAATTGAACCCGCCGGATGGCCATCACGTCAGGCATCCGGCGGGACGCTACAAAACGGAGGGCCTGATGACGACGCGCCTGCATCAAGGACGCAGGGGTTGGGCTCACCAGGAAACCCAACCAGAGGGAAGCCCGATTTTTCTGACGCTCAGACACCCAAACTACGCTGAACCCAGCTTGGGCATACGGGCTTCCTCTAAATCACCCAGGGGCTCCCTTTGACGTGGTCGCCCCCCTCACGACACCCTACATACCGCTCGCTGCCAGCGAAGCCAATCCGTTTGTACTCCCGGGCTGCTCCGCTGGTTTCGTTACGGACATCGAATCAATGAAGAGACCCAAGACTCCAGACTTCCTTAGAAAGCCTCGCAGACCGGCCATCCTGCGTCTCCGGCATGTGCGCCGGTGCATCCTGGCTCAGAAGCTCTGAACGGCTTCGGCGCGCTTCCGAACCTCCTGGGCCTTCTGCTCGAGCCCCAGGTTCTCGTACAGCGACGCAATATTCCCATGAAGATTGCTGAGGAGTTCCCGGAGCTGCGCCTCCTGAACGACGAGATTCGCTTCGAGAGCCAGTTGCTTCTCCTGCGACCTACGGTAGCGATCTTCCAGTTTTTGTATCAGGTTGATCCACCCCAGGACTTTTCCTGACTCGAGGTCCGGTGCATCCGGCATGTTTTCGCCGTGCTCCACGGAATGATCCGCTTGTTGCATCCAATTGATAAAAAGCAATAAATCGCCCAAGGTGATCTTGAGCGCTGAGGTTGTGCTGTCTAACTCGAAGACCAAATCGTTCATAGGCTTGCCTCCTTTAGAGCTGGTTGGTTTGTGTGAAGGGTTGAAAGGAATTCACGGCTTGTCGTGCCACAAGAATGATTCGTCTACATACTGTATATGGGCACCGTTGTCAATCCCCTACTGTCCCTTGAGGTTACAGGCATCTTCTCATAAGCAGTGTTGCTGTGCGCACATCACCACGCGCCGGCACCAGGTAGAAAAAGGACATAGGGAGCGCCAGCCGTCGAGGTCTCTGCGGCTCGGATTCCCGTTGAGTGGAAAAATCAATCATTTATTCTCGAACAAGGTTTCCGTTATGATCAGACGCTTATTTCTTTAGTCTTTCGTCCGAGGGGATTCCTCTCGCCAACCGTCATCGCCAAGGAGTGAACCTGTATGAGTCGTTCCGTACTTGTCTGTCTTGACCTTGAAGGGGTCTTGATCCCAGAAATTTGGATTGCGGTGGCGGAAAAAACAGGGATCGATGATCTCCGGGTCACCACCCGTGAAATCGCCGATTATGATGTCCTGATGAAACGGCGGCTGGAAGTGTTGGACCGGCAGGGGTTGCGGTTAGGGGATATTCAAGCCGTCATCGCCACGATGCATCCTCTGGACGGGGCATCTGAGTTTTTGGGCTGGCTGCGCGAGCAGTGCCAGGTGATTATTCTCTCGGACACCTTTTCAGAATTCGCCCTGCCGCTCATGCGCCAACTTGGTTTCCCGACGATCTTCTGCCATCAGCTGGAGGTTGAGGAGAGCGGACGGATCCGGAATTACAGGCTGCGGCAGATGGATCAAAAGCGGCGGGCCGTGGCGGCCCTGAAAAGCCTCGGGTTCTTCATTCTTGCGGCGGGGGATTCCTACAATGACACCCCGATGCTCGAGGAGGCCGATGCGGGGTTTTTCTTCCGCAGCCCAGACAGCATTGCGAAAGAGTTTCCCCATTTTCCCGTCAGCCACACCTATGCCGAGCTAAAAGACAAGCTCGGCCGGGCGGGAGGGTTCGGTAGTAGATAAGCCTCAAGGATAAAAGCTTTCAAGCTGGAAAGTTTCAGACTTTAGGGCTTGACGCCTGCAGACCTGTCACCCGATAAACCGCAGCGATCGCAGTTGCCGCAGGGTCCGAGAGCCGCTTCATCCACATCTCCGAAATACTCGAGCACGGCCAATTGTCGACAGGTCAGCGCAGAGGCATAGCTGACCATATGGTGCAGTAAATGGCGCAGATTTTCTGCCCGGCCGTTCGTCGATTGCCGGATGAAGTATTCCTGCGTCGCCACGTCGCGCTGCTGAAATAGCAGCACACAGCGCGAAAGAACACCATCCCGTCCAGCCCGACCCGCCTCTTGATAATAGGCGTCCAGACTCCCTGGTACGTCAAAGTGCACCACCAACCGGACATCGGGCTTATGGATCCCCATCCCGAAGGCGTTCGTCGCCACCAAGACTCTGACCTCACCGGACAGGAATTTCTCGTGCACAGCAGCACGGCGGTCATCCTCCAGGCCTGCGTGATAAAAGCTCACCTTGGGCCAGGTCCGCGCCAAGCGAGCCGCCACCTCCTCGACGTGCCGTCTGGTGGCGCAGTACACAAGGGCACTCCCGGATCCTGGATGGTTCACCACTCCCGCCACAAGGGACTCGAGGATCTCCAGCTTTTCCTTCGTCGACTGGCAGTGCTCAACCGCAAACTGTAGGTTCGGTCGCCGGAATCCAGTCACCACTCTCAATGGGTGACGCAGTTCGAGTTTGTCGCAGATATCATCTTGCACCTGTCCCGTCGCCGTCGCCGTCAGCGCGAGGCAGGGGCGCAAGCCGATCCGCTGTCGAAATTCACCCAACCGCAGATAGTCCGGCCTGAAATCGTGTCCCCAATGGGAAATGCAATGGGCCTCATCGACGACCAGACGTGAGACCCCTGACGTTCGAAGCATATGAACGAATCTCTCGTGCTGGATCCGTTCAGGCGCAACATACAACAGCTGCAGCCGTCTCAGTCTGATATCTTGGATCACCCGGTCGCGCTCCAGTTGGGTCAACCCCGAGTGGAACGCCGAGGCGGCGATCCCACGATGGCGGAGTCCATCGACCTGATCTTTCATGAGCGCAATCAGGGGAGAGATGACCACCGTCAGACCTGACGTCAGTGTCGCCGGCAGCTGAAAGCAGAGCGACTTGCCTTGTCCTGTGGGCATGACAACCATCGCATCGCGATGATCGAGCACCGCCTCTATGATCGACCGTTGGCCGTGCCTAAATTGCTTGAAGCCGAACCGATCGTGCAATTCTCGATCGAGTTGGGAGATGACGGAAGCGAGAGACGATGCAGGCTGCGAGAAGTCGAACAAATCGCCCATGGTCGGCGCGCAGTATAGAGAAGGACGTCGACCCGCGCAAGAGGGAAAGGGTGTTGAGGCTCCTAGCGTGGAACACGTTGGTTCCAGGCCTCCTGAAACTTCATGAGGGCCTGGTTCATGGCATCATCAGCAGAGACGCCTCGGAGGACGTCATGCGCATTGTCATCGGACTCCGGGTAGATGGGGTTCTGCTGCTGCTGGCGAAACACGACCGGGTACACATTCGATTTTTGTGTCACGTTGAGTCGATACAGGGTGGCCCAGGCCTGCCCGTCAGCCTGAACAAGGACCTGGCCTCCCGTACCATGGAGGAGGGCGAGTTCGACACGGGCAAAGTTGTCGGTCTCAAACCCCGGGTTGTTGTCCGAGCTCCCTCCTGGGTTAAAGACCCCACTGAACGAGAGATAGGTGGGGGCCTCCCACTCGGTACTCGAAAAGATGGCCAAGACGACATACTCGAACCCTTCTCTCTCAGCCAATTGCAACAACTGACCTCGATTCTGTCGAGGGGTCAGACCGTCGCCCTGCACCGCCTTCACGATTTTGAGGGGAACGGTTTTCTCTATCCTGTGGCGTAAGACATTGGCCAGTCCAATGATGGTTTCCTCGGACAGGGCAGGAGCTGATCCGGGCGCAGTCGTATCGTTAATGACAATCAGTCCAGTCTGTCCCCCTGCACCTGGCAAGGCAACGTCACCTATGTTTGTTGCCTCCCCTTTCTCGACGGCAGGCCCAAGATAGGCCTCCATTCGAGGTGGAGGCATCCCGCTCTTGCACCCAGCGAGGACACTGACGAGTAAGACACTCCCCACAATTGTCGCGAGCATGATCCTATCGCCTTTTCTAGAGCTGATCATGATTCCTCTTGTAAACCGCTGCATCGTAGCCTCCCGTCACGGACAGTTTGATCTATTGCAATCATAATCTGCCTCCCTGCCCCGTCATGTCAACAACCTGGGGTCACCATCGGCATGCCGTACCTTGCAGGAACACTGAACGCCGGAACCTTGCCGCAACTGACGCGACTGGGACTTTACGTCCCATCAGGCCGACCCACTACACGCGAGCCCTCCCATTGCATCGGCATTCGCATTCGGGTAGGGTACCCCCATGCCATCGGACCGTGGACGACTTCCGCTTACTCTGATGCTCCTTGCCGGCTTGATGACGGTGGCCTGCGACAAATTGACGCTGCCCCGAATTTCACATGACCAGCCGGTAGTCCAGCCTCAGGGTCTGAGTTCAGTCAATTTGATCTTCGAGGAGTCGGTTCGCACGGCTACCTTGGAACGGCCAGCTTGCTTTCCCGAACAGGGATGGGAAGGTCGCCTTGGACACTCAATCGCGACGACATTTCTCGATGTGAGCCGGAAATCCTTTGGGAAGGCGAACATGCTGCCACCAGGAAGTTCCCCTGGAGACAGTTCTGTGGAACCGGCCGACCTCACGGTGCGGCTAAGCCTCGTCGACAAATCCTTTGGGGAGGGAACGCCCCAGAATTGGGGAGAGGAAAACTATAGTTACGCGGTGGACCTCCATGTGGAGTTGTTGGCCATTTATTACGACCGTAAAGGAGACCCAATTGGCAAAGCCCCGCTCGTCTATCGCAAGGCGGTCAATACCTGGACACCGATCATCGATCCCACCACCTGCCAAACCGCCCAGCTCGACGCCGCGATGGATAAGGCGTCGGAGGGCCTGGCTCACCAAATGGTGACGATCATCGCCAACGTGCAGTCC
>JBFJQA010000079.1:0-12894 GCA_041616875.1 Nitrospiraceae bacterium
ACTTCTTTACCGTATCGACATGAAGCCCAATCGCCTGGTGATTTTTGATGGGCGCATGCCGCACTCGCAGCATATCAAGGCAAATGAATACCGAGAATTCTACCGCATCAACCAAATTCTCTACTTCAAAGGACATGACTGAGCACGGGAGTCGCAACGCCAGCGATATACCGACCATGTTCTAACGGCTGGCGGCCTGCGCTGTTCAAGGCCAGAACTCTTTGTATTCTGCCCTTGTTTTCCTCAGGGACCACCCTGTCTCCCTCCCATGAGAACGGTGACGCTAGCGGCTGTTCAGGTGGCGGCGAATACCCTTAGGGGTATTGCCCACGTCACCCCAGTTATCAGGTCTTCTCAGTTGGATCTCATTTCAGGGGCCAGAGTCTTTCTGAAGTGTGAGAATTTTCAACGAATTGGCGCCTTCAAGTTTCGGGGCGCCTATCACGCCATTGCCACCTCTTTCAATTCCCATTCCCATGATAGGAGGCGGTGTATGGTCACGCTGTCGTCAGGGAATCACGCCCAGGGTGTCGCACTGGCCTGTCGTCTTCTTGGCCTCCCCGCACACATTGTGATGCCCAGGCCGATCAATCCAATGAAGCGGGCGGCGGCGGTTCAGGATGGAGCGCGAATTTATGAGGCGGGGGACCGCGTCAGTGCCGAGCTACTCGTTAAGGAAATCCTGGAAAATCTCGGCGGTCAATACATTCATGCTTTCAACGATCCGCTGGTTATTGCAGGTCAGGGAACCTGCATGGTGGAATTCCTGGATGCCATTCCACATCTTGAGATCGTTTTGGCCCCAGTTGGCGGAGGCGGACTTCTGTCCGGACTGTGCGTGGCATCTCATGGTCTCAACCCGTCAATCCAAGTCTACGCCTGTGAACCTGCGGGGGCCCTGGATACCAAGCAGTCTATCGAAGAAAATCGGATCGTCCCCATGGAGCATCCCATGACCATGGCCGAAGGTCTCCGAACCAGCCTCGGGGATCTGACCTTGCCGATTCTGAGGGAACACCTCGCGGGTGTGTTCTCGGTGGAGGAGGAAGAAATCGTTCAGGCGATGCGCTTTGCGTTTGAACGGCTCAACATCGTCATCGAGCCATCCAGTGCGGTCGCGCTAGTTCCGTTGTTACGGAAGGAAGGAGTCCTGGTAGGGAAACGTGTGGGCGTGGTGATCACGGGCGGCAATGTTGAATTGCGCGCCTCTTTCGAGCCGACACGCTCCAGGTCGTTCATGAGCGCCGGTTCCGTCGCGGCCTGGACTCTGTCGCCTCACCACTTACTCTTGCCGCGGATGAGAATGCGAAGCCTGACGAGGAGATGACCGGCTCCGAGCAGTTCTTGGGGGTTTGGCGAAATTGCGCCGAATCTAGCACGGCAATACAGCTCAGTGAGTGGGCGCACCACCGACTCGAGGTCTGACCATTGCGAGGTGATATGACCGGCAAACTCCAATGGTGCCACGCTAGGACCTTTGCTCAATCCCCGCGATTCCAACAAGCGGAGCATCTTGCCATAGAGCCTTGCCGCGGCCACCTGTTGCGGGGTTGATTGCCGAGATGGCTTCCAAATCCATCGTCTTCTTCGACTCCACAGGCGCATCAAGAAAAACGTTAACCCCAGCCCTGCGATCCATGTGGCCACAGTGCGCCAATCCAGGCCGCTGAGATGTGTGGACAACCAGGCCCGCCAATTTCCGAACCATTTAAGGGCAACGTTTAACGATTCCCATGTTTGAGTTCGAACGGGCTCGCTCTGTTCACGAATTTCCTGAAGGACAGCCTGCTGATCACGGTAGCTGTACTGGATTATGACACGGGTCCATTTGAGTCGCAGGGAATCGAGGAACCGGCCAACGATCGCGGTGGTTGTCGAAGGTGACGCAGATGCTGGAGGTGTCGGATCAAAAATGACCCACCCTGACCCGGGAAAAAACACCTCCACCCAGGCATGGGCGTCCTGCTGTCGAACCGTGTAGTAGTTACCGAAGTCGTTCCATTCGGTGGCGAGGAAACCGGTGATCAAGCGAGCGGGGATGCCTGCCGTCCTGAGCAGGACGACCATGGCAGTGGCGTAGTGCTCGCAATAACCAGTTTTGCGGACAAAGAGGAACTCTTCCAGGGGATTTGGGGAAGCAGAAGATCCGACGTCGAGGCTATAGCGATAATTCCCAAGGAGATGCCATTTGATGGCGTTGGTCTTTTCATATGGTGTCGTGGCTTTCTTCGTAATGCTGCTGACGAGCATCGCCACCTTTGGAGTGAGCTCGGGGAGTTGAAGGAAGTATTCCTTGATGTGGCGCGGATAGGTAAATGACGAGGCCGTCCGGTCGCTTTGCCTTAGGGTTGTAGGAACCGAGTCAACGGTGTATTGGAATCGCCTTGCAGGGGCATAGGGCAGATGCAGGTCCCCCATGGCATCCGTCTGAACAATGAGAAAATTACCCTTGACGGAGTGGATGTGTGGTACCCCGAAGAGGGCGGACGTATCCAGGGCTTCCATGAGTATTTCCTGCCTCAGAGTGTGATTTCCGACCCCCTGTCGATCGCTGCCGGAAACGAGGAATTCCCCGTCAGGGCCCCGTCCGACGGCCTGTCGACGGCTGAAACTATTGGCCCAGGTGCGGCCGTTGTATTTGTCGAATGTTGCTCCTTGTAGGTACATCGGATCCTGCAGCTGGCCCTCTTCCTTTGCCAGCTCCACGCGCATGACCACGGTAGGATCGAGTTTGACGCTTCCAAAGACGCCGAGATCTACAGTTTGGGAAAACCCTGTCGTACGAATAGCTTGCCCTCGGTCCTTCTGAAAATAACCAGCTCCAATTCGAGGGGTCACAAAAAAGATGGCTGCTGTGAGGAACAATGCTGCCAATGCGATCGTATTGGTGGTCCAAAAGAATCGAGGACTGATAGGGTTGAGGGCTGGTAATAGGCCAGGGCCTGCGCCCTTGTGATGTTCCTCGGCTTCATTTCGAAGGTGGTAGAGCAGCAGCGTCCAAATGGCTGAAAGGAGGAATGCAACAAAGACAATTGCGTACCAAGGCTCGACTGTCATCGCCGCTGCTGCGAGGAGCAACAGGAAACTAATTGCATAGAGATACAGAAAGTCTTTTCGCTCGTTCAGATTGAATAGTTTGTTGACCATTAAGACGATCAAGAAATTTATGCCCGCGAGCAGGAGATCCTGCGAGACCCAGAGCAGGTCGATCCCGCAAGCGAGGAAAGCCACGACCATCAAAACGTTCCAGACATCCGTGGACGCTCGTGAAAGGGTGTTGGCCAGGGGGGTGAAACCCCACCCGCCTGCATGCAAGATGCTGATCACCAAAGCAGAAAATCCTAGAAGAATTAGTCCTAGGTGAATATCGGCGGCGAGGACGAGGCCGGTAAATCCGGCAGTGGTCATGAAGAGGGAGCTGAGCCGGAAAGAGCGCTCAAGCGTCATGGGCTGCGTCCCCTAATTCCCATACGCGGAAAATTGTGTTGACCCCGGCCTGTGAATGCTCCAGTGGGGCATGTTTCCATGGCAAGACCAGTATGCGAAAATCGACATCTCTCTGATGGCCTCCGAAGTATCCCGAGCGATGTGAGGCCGCCACTGTTTGGGGGTGGGCTGCAGGCATGCAGAGGGCGAGAGCTCGGAAGATTCGATGCAAGTGAGTCGGACCGGTTTCCGTGGGAATGATCTGATCGCCCACGACCGCCCCGACCGCGTATCCCTGCTCATGAAAATGGGCCGCGAGAGAGGCCGTGAGGACCACTGCTTTTTCGAAGGCGGATGCCGCATCAGAGGAGTCCTCTGCATGAGCGGCGTAGGCTGGAGGGAGCACTGTCGGAAGGATAAGGGTCACGCGCCGGTGGTCCTCAGCCTCGGTTTCGCGGACGACAAGCGTGCTGGTCCTTGCAGTTGTTCGCCAGTGAATGGATCGAGAATCATCGCCGGGCTGATAGAGTCGGAGGTTGTAGAGATCTTCACCCTGTCCGCGCCTCGGGACGGGATGGTTGTATCCCAAGGTCTGCAAGCCCGCGTGGACGACGTGAGGGAGGGTTGTGACCTCCGGATAGACCACTGCTTCTGACTCAAGAGATATGGTTAATCCCTTGATGAACAAACTGAAGGGAAAGCTCGTCAGAATCTTCACGCCGTCAATCCGATAGAGTCCTCGGTGGGCCATGAGAAGAGGATACGGCTTGAGAGTTGACGCTCCAGGTCCCAATTGGAGGACGTAGACTCCCCGGTCAACGGGGCGGTCATCGATCACATCTTGAACCTTCATGGAGAAAGAAGGGGAATGAGTCTTTCGATTCGTAATGGAAAAATAGGCGGTTGCGGGGCGGCCGGCAAAGAGATGCTCCGGGAGTCGTCTCTGAACCACAAGGTGCTTCAAGCATCGTTCCGACAAGATCCCCGACAGGACGATAAGACTCAGCATCATGGCTAAGAGCAGGTACAAGAGGTTGTTCCCGGTGTTCATGGCTGCGAGACCAATGGCGAAGGCTAAGACCACGAAGCGCGTGCCCTCGGAAGTCAGGCTGATTGAGCGATTCCGATAGAGCCAACGGATAAACTTTCGAAGCCGACTTGCGTGCATAATACTCAGAACTGCTTACACGAAGAGGAACTCGCCGAGACCACAGCGGAGTGATAGACAAGGCTGGAACACCGTATCCCAAATGTGGAGTGAACAATCGGTGATGGGTGAGGGGTGCTGGTCCTTTTGTGCATCACTCATTACGCGTCAAGAGAGAGGTCGTTCTCCCTTACACCCCTAACGCCCTGTGGTTCCTAGAGGGGCACGGACACCGATTCCAGAATATCCCGAATCACCCGTTCTGCATCTTCGAAGCGGCGTCCTGAGGAGCTGTGGGTCATGGACATCGCGACCCGGTGGGGTAACACGATCGGAGCCAATTCCTTGATATCGTCGGGCAGGCAGTACTCCCGTCCTCGCAATAACGCCAGCGCCTTCACAGCCCGTGTCAAAGAAGTTGCACCCCTCGTACTGACGCCTAGAGTGAGAAGCTCACTGCTACGAGTGGCGGTGACGATAGCCATGAGGTAATCGAGAAGGCTTGGGTCTACCCGGACCTTTTCGACCATGTTCTGGAGGTCCAGGACCTCCTGAGCGGTGAGAACCGGATTCAACTCCTCGGCCGGATGGAGTGATTGCTGTTGATCGAGAATGGCTTTTTCCGCTTCGGGATCGGGGTAGCCGATCCGGATCCTCATGAGAAACCGGTCAAGTTGGGATTCAGGGAGTGGGAATGTGCCATGGTGTTCGGCTGGATTCTGGGTAGCAATAACCATGAAAGGCTGGGGAAGAGCATAGGTCTGGCTATCCATGGAGACCTGGGCCTCGCTCATGGCCTCCAGCAAACTACTCTGCGTTTTTGGAGTTGTCCGATTAATCTCATCGGCCAAGACGACATTGGCAAATATGGGTCCAGCCATGAACTCGAACCCTTGCTTCTGGCGATTGAAGACGGATATCCCGACGATGTCGGAGGGGAGGAGATCGCTTGTGAATTGGATTCTGCGGAAGGAGCAATCCAGGGAACGGGCTAGTGCATGGGCTAAGGTGGTTTTTCCCACCCCGGGAACATCCTCAATGAGCAGATGCCCGCGGGCCAACAGACAGACGACTGAAAGCTCGATGACTTGATCCTTCCCCTTGATGATATGGCCGACATTCTCCTGAAGGGCCAAGAGTTTTTTTGAAATATCCATGAGTTAGGAGGAAGTGTCGCGCGATTCATGTTGATAAGGAATGATTCAAAAGCTTAGCAGAGGACCAGGCGAGCGTCAATTTGTCAACGAGATCTCGATGGCCGATGTGTTGAGGCCATGAAGGCCGAATCCTGGATAGAGAGTAGGTGACGCGGAATGGACCTGGAGGGGAAAAAGAAGAACGTCCCTGCTCATGTGTGTTCTCATGCCGGTACCAAAAGGAGCAGCCAGGGCGGAGCCTCTTCAGCCATATCGTTAAACATTCTGGCGGTTCGGCTGGCAGGGAGTCCTTCGAACACAGCCCCACGTCGAAGTTGAACGTAGCGAAACCTGAACGAGCGACCATGTTCGGCTGACTCTTGAGTGGTTCCCGGGATAGATTGACGAAGATCCGTCAACTGTGACAAGTCCACAGGTCGGCCAAGAGGAATGGTCATTAATTCCTTGTAAAGGGGACCAAACACGTCAGGGACAGTTCTGTTGCTGAACACGACATCACGGGGTCTCAGGCGATCATCCTCCACAAGTTGCGCCAAGACTTCCCAGAAGACCTCGGTGTCAACGGAGGACAAGACACACAGCTGGCCCCGCCGTGAGAGAAGGTTCAGGAGAGCGAGCGGTCCTCGGATTTCAAACTTCCATGGAGGAAAGATGAGTGCGCGGTCGCCATGGCACACCTCGAGCGCTTCTTCACCCTCTAGTCGTATGTTCTTATATGCTCCTTTTGTCTGTCTGAGGTGTTCCTCAATAAGGGAGGGTGAGACGCGTGAGGGTTCAAGGGCGAAGGTGGGCGTCGCCGGGGCATGGCACGTCACAACGGTGTATTTTGGGTGGAGCCCTGTGACGCTTTCCAATCCGAACATGTCCTGATCCCCCCAGAATTGAAAATGCAGTTCCGGGCCGGCCTGTCGGAGCCGCCGTAAGGCTTGGTGATCTGCGTGCAGGAGGCTCCCGAGCTTGGAGCCAGGCTTGAGCCTCTCAATGCAATGCAAGGTCAAGCGTTTGCCTTGGGCTCGGATCGTGGGTAGATAGTGGTCGGAGAGTTCGAGAGCAAATGACAAATCCCCGGCACCGAGGTCAAGGAGTGACGACGCCTCGGACTCCAAGAGGAGGTCGTATGGGTTCTTCTGCGCCCGAACGAATTGTTCGATCGAGGGAGGAGTGAGGCTCAAGACCGGTCCCGGCTCTTTCGATGTCGTGTTGACTCCAAATCGAACGCATAAGGCTCGCAGTGCCTTGGTGGGAGGAAGCCCAGTCAACTGTTTGAGGGCTTCCCGCGCGCGCCCTTGTGCGCCATTCCCCGCCTCGTTTCGCAAGTTCGTCAGTAAGGCGTCACGCAGAGGGACCGGGAGTGCGGCGAGCTGGATGGACTGGGTGAGCTGGTGAAGGGTCGTTGGAAGATGTGACCGGCCGACCAGGCGGGTCGAGGTTTCCCACGCCTGCGGGTTTGCTTCCCGGGACCGCCGGAGTTCTTCCTTGAACTCAGCCAGGAGTCTTGCGTCAAGCTTCATGACCGGCCCCATGACCTAAGACCTCGCGATGAAGACCTTGCCAGAGGCCCTGCCACTTTTCCATGGCCAATAGCGCAGCGGCGCGGATCCGCTCGTGGTGCTCATCGAGTTCTGCATAGCGAGCGAGGGCGGTCCTGAGCCAGTCGCCATGATCCAGCTCTTCAAAGAGATGGGTTTCAAAAAACCGGATGTCCTCGAGTGAGAGGTCGGGGAAGAGCAGAAGCCCGCTGTACAGGTACCGGTAGGTCAGCCCCGCAGTGGTCTCAATGCCGTACGAGGCCCCAAGAGCGGAAGGGATCTCCCCGTGGAGAAAGAGATCGCCAATGGTGTCAATATACTCCTGAGCTTCGGGGCAGAGTCGTTCCTCTGCCAGGCTTTGACGGGTGATTTCCAGTCGGTCCACCAGCTTCAACATCTCTCGTGCATGGACCTTGTCAGCAACTCCACGGCCAAATTCCGAATACAACACTCGGACAAGTTCTAAACTGATTTCCTCGTCCTTATCAGAAAGGTTGTGCAAGAGGCCGATCAAGATCTTTCGAAATTGGATACCGAAGAGGTACCATTGTTTGGTGAAGCGCTTTAGCTGGTCCCGTGTGACGCCGCGCTGAAAGGTCTGGAAGAAGGAGTTGTGGTGGACAGGGAGCGCTTTGAGTTCGTGGTCCAACGCGTCAAGAAACTCGAGGGTTGAGCGTCTTGTTGAGGCTTCCGGCATACGTGTGCGTAGGTTCTCAATGCGTGTTAACGAAGCAGGATAGCTTCTGTTCCCGAGGCCCGTCAAGGTCACGAAATTGCGGTGTTGAACGTGGTATGGTACTTAGAGCGGACGATCAGGCGGTGATGTTTATTCGCTCGATGACCGAAGGAACATTGGCATGAGAGGTTTCAGTGTGGTTGGGGTGATGTTGTTGGTTGGGGTCATGGCATGTGTATCCCATTCTCAGGTCGATCCTGCTCTGGCCTCATCGGACGACGTGCAGGCGAAGCTGTTTCAGGAGGGACAAATCATTGATGTTGAGTCCGGCCGACCGATGGCCTTCCACGGACTCTTGGATCAGCTTGCCGACCAGGATGTCATCTACCTGGGAGAAGAGCACCATCATCAGGACCATATACGGAATGGAGGCAAGGTGCTCCAAGCCTTGCTGGGGCGAGGGCGAAAACCGGCCTTGGCGATCGAAATGTTCGCGTGGGATGGGCAAAAGGGCTTAAATGATTATCTGTCGAATTCGGATGTGAGCCGCGAACAGTTCCTTGAACAGGCTCGCTGGAAGCAAAATTGGGGAGGCGAATTCAAGGATTACGAACCGCTGATCCAATATGCGCGCGAACATCAGCTGCCCGTCTTAGCCATGAACCCGCCCAGGAGATTGGTCCAGAAAGTTGCACAGCAAGGCCTGGCGACGGCGGTCAATGATCCTGCCATGGCCCGGTGGGGAATGCAGAACGAACCCATCGTGGATGATCCCGCTTACAAGGAAAGGATTATGGGGCAACTTCGTCAATGTCATGGCGGTCTGTCGGATGCCAGCTATGACCGAATATACGAAGCGTCCATGTTTCGTGATGAGGGGATGGCAAAGACGATCGTCTCGTTGTTAGAGAGCCGCGAGAATGGACAAGGGCCGATCGTGAGTTACACGGGGGGTGGCCATATCCAGTACAAGCTTCCGGTGCCAAACCGAGTTCTCCGACGCCGAGAAAGGTCGGTCAGACAGACAACCATTTATATGGCCTCCTTGGAGCCGAAACATCCCGAGTACATTGAAGAGCTCATCCGAGAGCGCATTGCCGACTACGTCTGGGTGACCCCCATGAGTGAGCACGGTCCCCCCAGGCGCTGTGGATAAGTTTTCCGTTCATTTCCCATCTTAGTATCGGGTACAATTGGCACCAGTCTGGTGCGAAATTCGTAAGGCGTGATGGGTAATCAGCAGCATTTTGAACGGGGACGAAGGACCGTTCCTCTAGTTGGAACCCCATCACTCATAACGATTCACTCATACCTTATTGAGGGAGGACCAATGGCCGACGAAGTCGTGATTGCGCAGCGCACCCCCTACGTCATGGAAGTGGAGCCTGGGAAATATTATTGGTGCCGGTGCGGACGATCCAAGACTCAGCCCTTCTGCGACGGATCACATACGGGAACGGAGTTCACCCCGATGGAAGTGGAGATCGAGGAGAAGAAGCGCGTGGCTTTTTGTGGCTGCAAGCACAGCAGGAAGCCGCCATTTTGCGACGGTACTCATTCCAGAGTTTGAGAGGCGATGGGCGATAGGGACTTCGTCATGTTTCATGGGTGAGCCGTGGGCGTCATGGGTAGTCATGGCGGGCGGAAACCTGGTTTCTCTCGCCACTCCTTACGCCTTATGCATCACGATAAGAATGGCGCTGCTTCGAATTCCCCGTTCAGGAGCACTCCGGTCTCCAACTTACCTCCGGCCCTGCTGTCATCTCAAAGAGACTGATGCGGTCCTCGGGGTGTTGATTGACCGGATCGGGGCTTGCCAGCTGAGACCACGCCGCGAGTACTTTGCCACCCTGTGCGATTCAATCATTTCCCAACAACTCTCCCCCAGGGCTGCCGGGACGATCTATGATCGGTTCGTGGCCCTGTATCCAAGACGGCGCCCAACCCCGACGGCTGTGTCCAAGACGTCGATCGTAAGGTTACGCGCCGTAGGGCTGTCACCGCAGAAGGCCGGCTATGTGAAGGATCTCGCAGCAGGTTTTTGCGACGGGCGGATCACTCCGAGGAGGTTCAACGCGCTTCCCAACGAAGATGTCATAGCCACGCTGTCATCCATCAAGGGCATTGGGCGGTGGACTGCGGAGATGTTCCTGATTTTTTCCTTGAACCGTCTGAATGTCCTGCCGGTGGGTGATCTTGGGATTCAAAAGGCTGTCCAGCGATGGTACGGCCTCTCAAGGCTTCCTACCCCGACGAAATTACGAGCGCTCGCCAAGCGCTGGCATCCCTACGAAAGCCTTGCCTGTTGGTATCTTTGGCACAGCACCAGACTATAGGTCCCGTCCATCAGGTTAAGACTCGAGAGTCGTTCACTCCGAACGAGACTCGGGAGGGATTGCAATCCTAGGGGTGCTAAGAAAGGGTTTCAGAAAACGAAGCTTCTCACAGAGTCATCACCAAGAATGTCGGCCCTCGAAAATCGTAAAGGAGCAACCTTCCTGGTCATTCATCGAAAGAATGAACAATAGCTCATGAATTCTCTCTCCTTGGTGATGTCTGGTCCCTCCATCCCCTAGTTCTGAACCATTGAATCGGCTGATCGCCTGAGTTACCCTGTAGTTGTTGGGTGAGAGGGGCCGTTCCCCACGTGGCTTCGTCTCATAAAGAGAATTGTTGGTTCCCCTTCCAGACTGAGCGGAGCCTTCACTCCTACAGCGAGGCTTTCCCTTGAAGAAAAAGATTATTAAAGCAATCGTCATTACCATTTCTGCCTTTGCGGTTCTGTTCGTCGCCCTACTTGTCCTCGTCCGATATTTCTTCCCCAATGAGACGGTTCGTCAAGAGCTGGAGGCCAGGTTGTCGAAGCAGGTGCAGGGGACTGCGCACATTCAATCGCTGAAGTTTGACCTACTGAGAGGGCTGGAAGTCAAACAGGTTCGGGTGCTCAAGAACAACAAGAGGCTGATCAACCTGGATGAGCTCACGCTCGACTACAACCTCTGGCACTTGTTGCGCGGCAAGCTTGTTGTGAATGCGATCATCCTGAATCGTGTGGATATGTCTCTCGATCTGGACGACTTTCAAGCGGTGGAGAAGGAAGACGCGCAAACAGTGGAGCCGTCCCGTCCGACTGAGCTCCCGATGATTCCAGTGATGGTGGATCTGGAGATCTTGGCCATCAAAGATTCGAATTTCCGCATTGCTCGCGGGACTGACTTCACGGCATCACTCGAGCAGGTCAACCTCGAGGCGGGTCTTGGATTAGGACTGCGCACCAGCGAACTCTCCGGGAAGTTACATGTGAAGCAAGCAGAAGTGGTCATGCAGGACAAGATGGTGCGACTGCCTCTGACCCTGGACTTCGCCCTTCTGGGTCACTTGGATTCCGAGACGCTGGAGATCAAGACGCTCAGATTGGGCTCCGCCCCTGCTCTGAGCGTGGGCTTGTCCGGTAAGGTCAAGCAGTTCCTGACGGACAAGGTCATCGACCTTGTTCTCAGTGACGCCTCGATCGACTTAGAGTCAACCGTTTCGCTCGTTCGAGATTTTCTGCCACCGGAGGTGGCTGACGCTCAAATAGAGGGCGTGTTGTCCCCGAGGATCACGATTCAGGGAGCGCTGCCCGCGTCAGGGCTTAACGGCACCCTCAGGGTCGAGGTTCAAGGGAAGGATATTCACGCATCTCTTCCTTCCTTCGGTGCGGCTCTTGGCCGGACCACGTTCACCTTCAAGACCTCAGATATGACGGTGAAGGGAAATGTGCCAGAGGCCATCAAGGCTGGTCTGGACGTGCAAACTGAAAGAGCGGAATTTCAGTCGCACAAGGTGGAGGGGTTGAATCTGGATTTGACGGGAGAGCATGCGGCTGCCGGGGCCTTTTCCGGCAACCTTCGGGTAGAAGGACAAGCGTTGGCCATCTCATTGCCTGCTGTAGGGCAGACGACTCAACCGTTCGAAGTGGAGCTTGACGTTTCAGGCCATGCGAAGGATGTGGTGGTGTCGCTCAATAGGGCCATGGTGAAGGTGGGATCTCTGGCGAAGGTTCTGGCCCGGGGAACTCTAAGCCAGGTTCGGCCTGAAGATGGCATGAGAAATGTGGCTGCGACGGTTGAAATCGAGCCCCACCTGGAACATCTTGTTTCGTTGGTGGGGGAGAATCAGGCTCAAGGACTCATTCTCGCGAAGCGGGGAGCGGCAGACATCGTCACCGTGGAGCTCAAGGGGCAGATGGACTCAACGTTCCGACCGCACAAGGTGGACCTGTCTGGCAGTCTCCACCTGGCAAGTCTTGCGGCAGCGATCAAACACCTGAATGCCCAGGGACGAGTTGATAACCTCGATGTGTCTTGGCAGGGAAGCTACCGGGCTCGGAACGGTCGCCTAAAGGGGAACCTCTCGGCTGCTCTCGGGGTATCGGACGTCAGATATGCCACCCTCGGTGGAGTGAAGCAAGCAAGCGTGACCCTAGGATCGAATCTGGATGGAAACCTTTCGCAGGACTTCCGGCTGACGAGGTTGGTCTCCCAGGATACCGTCAAAGTCGGGTTTGCCCGACTTCGGTATAACAATGCCGGAGTCAAGGCCCTGTTGCCCTCCCTGACCGTCGCCTCCAAGACTCGCGAGGATCTGTTGGGCAGAGGCTACCAACTCGATAACCTACTCGTGGTCTCGGGTTCCTTGTTCAAGGTAACCGGGAAAGGTTGGTATCGGCCGAAAGGGCGTCAATTTTCGGTAGATGCCTCGCTTCCATACTTGAATCTCGGCCAGCTTCTCAAGCATGTGTCAGGTAAAGGGGTTCAACCCTTGACTCGAGTCGACCCCAGCGGAAATATCACCTTTCGGCTTACCGCATCCGGACGGGTTCCTGAGGGCAAGAAAATGGACATGATGAAGATGCCCGTGGCGTTATCATGTCGACTCAAGAGGAAGAATGTCAGAGCGGCCTTCCAGGGACATAGC
>JBFJQA010000080.1:0-12829 GCA_041616875.1 Nitrospiraceae bacterium
GGTGTCGAAGACGGTCTCGGCGAGGAGGAGGTCCACACCACCATCCAAGAGTCCTCGGACTTGCTCAGTGTAGGCCTGCACGAGCTGATCAAAACTTATCGCGCGAAAGGCCGGATTATTCACATCAGGCGAAAGAGAGGCCGTTCGATTGGTCGGCCCGATCGCACCGGCCACAAACCGCGGCCTAGCTGGCTCCTCCTTCATGATGCCGTCTACCGCTCTGCGAGCCGCCCTGGCCCCCGCGACGTTGAGGTCGTACGCTACGTGTTCGAGCTGGTAGTCCGCCATCGAGATCGAGGTGGAATTAAACGTATTGGTCTCGATGATGTCCGCGCCGGCCTTCAGATAATGACGATGAATGTCCTCAATAATGTCCGGCCTGGTGAGGGCCAGCAGATCGTTGCAACCTTTGAGGTCCCGCGCGTGGGTGGCAAACTGATTCCCACGAAAATCCGCCTCCTCGAGGTGACAAGCCTGAATCATGGTGCCCACCGCGCCGTCCAGGACGGCGATGCGCTCACGTAGGACATCCTCAATCGAAGAATCTTTTGACAACGGTTTCACCTTTCCCCAATCGTGGATCCGCTTGCGTTATCTGCGTTCCCATGAATTTAGCTGGACATTCAGCATCGCTGCTCGCCTCGGACCTTTGGGCATGATACTGGATCGATCCCCGGCAGGCAAGGCGCGAGCCACTCTGTATTGACTTTGTAGGGGGGTCCCGTTAGGATGATTTTTAGCTGTCGCGCCCATGAGACTACGTACTACACCCAGGGTCTTCGCCTTCCTGTTCCTCCTCCTGCTTCTCGAGCTCACCACTATCTCAGGCCATTCGAAGGTTCTTGGCGGTGCCTATTTTGAGGACGGATATCTGGGTCTCACCCAGGACGAGCTTCGAACAACACTCGGTCCGCCGGCCGCCGTGCGGGATCGGAAGTCGGCACTCCGGGCCTTTAATTACTATTCCCTCAAAGACTGGACCGAATACTTTTCGAAACTGATTTCACCTCAGAACGGAGAGGATGTGTATTACTTTCAACGCGACGGAGTTGAAATACGGTATTCATTCGCCTACGTCCCGGATCTCAATGACCCATCGGATTATCCGACCCTCTCAGTACATTTGGTAGACATTGAATTTTCCCCACCGGTGCCCATTCGGCGAATCCCCTCCTTAGTGCCGGAATTCAGACCGAGTGATGACCCGAATGCGCCGGCCTTCCGATCCAATATATGGGTGCTTGTGTTCAAGGGAAAGCCCTCTGCTGATGCTCGTTTTATTGTGCGTGAGCGCGGGAAAGAAAAGATGGAATGGACCCTGGCCTTCCAGATGTTCTCATTGAACGGCCTTCCGAACTACTTGACCCTTACTGCACCTATTGACCGACTGGAAATCTCCACGCAAAGCCTTCAGGTCGTACGGCAACGACAGCGACGGACTCATGAACCCATTCTCAACCCCTTTTCCAAGGAGTTCGCGCGGCGCCCCCCGCCCCCTCCGTCACCACTGAAAACGATTCCCGTACCTCAGTACGAGGACTAGCTGGCCCCGCCTCTGCTACGAGAATCACCTACCGCCTCAGGGTTGGCTGACCCAGGTCCGAGGCACTGTGTCACACCCACTGGGTCCGTGATAACCATGGTTATCACCGCTGTGGCTTCTTGGAGAAAACAAAAAATTTAGATACGGAATAGACCGGGAGAGGCTCGAGGGTTTATTCAGGTCTTTTTGCCGTTGAATGTGGCCAATAGGCCCAGCAGGACAGCGTAATGACCACGAACGTAGCCAGGAGGATAGGCAGCCGCGGGGCCTGCAAGTAGACCAGACGCTCCGCATAGTGCGCGATAAAATCACCCGTATAGGCGAGTGAGGGATCGTGGTGATTCCTCAGCCAAACCTCAACGTAGGTGAGTGGACAGATCCATCCAAATACTTGAAGAAGAATACTGAAAATGAGCGCACCAATGTGAAGCCACTTCGCCCAACCGATTCGTCGCCCAATCACAGCTCCGAAAATGATAAACAGGATCCATAAGAAATGAACCACCACCACGGCATCGGCAGCCAGCTTCCAGAGCATCGCAAACAAAGTGAGGGGAAAGCCTAAGGTTGAGGATGGGATGAGGTGAACGGCACCCCATCGGCATAGACAATGTCTTTCGGGTCAGCAAGAGACAGGTAGGGTTCGCCCCACTGATTCCTGCTTTCCAAGCTCCATTCCTCGTTCACTGTGACAGGCTTGAGTCGGATGCCGTAGATTCCCCCGTAAACCAGGATGGTTAGGCCAGCACCCGAGTCTTCAACCACCTGGGCATAGGCAGGACATACAGGACACTCCTCATTCTCGCTCCATCCTGTGACCCAATACCACTCACCTTCCGAGCGCCGCTCATTGCTCCTGATCCGTGTCACGAGCCGCGGCGGTCCTGCCTCCTTGAACCGCGCGAACAAGGACTGCTCGCAATTCGGATTACTCTCAACCTCGATGATCACTGGTACTCCGTCTCGCCCCTTCTAAGAGGAGAACACGAATGAAGAAGGTCGGGTAAGGATTGAAGAAACTTCCCCCTCCCCGCCTTTCTTGACGTCCCCACTTCCCATCGATTATCCTAAGATACTTTCCATCTTATGTCGTCCCCAACTGTCACAGAATCAGCTTCCAAGGCTGCCGAACTCGAGGCGGCTTTCGCTCCACCAGAGAAGGAGCAGCTCCTCGGGAATCAAGGTTCTCAGGAACCCACGCCCTGGATCTGCCGGCCAAATGTACGCCTGGGCATTTACACCTTTCTGTTTCTTTTTCTCCTGTTGACCCTCGCCTGGGGTATCATCCCAAGGTTATTAGACCCCAACTTTGAACAGCACATCCAAAACAAGGACGTCATGGTCGGCATGACGAGACAGCAGGTTCTTCAGGCATGGGGATCGCCGTATCAAACAAATATCAGCCACACCAGCGAGGGCATTCGGCGCGAGGAATGGATTTATGAAGAATGGAAGAGCGCATCTGACATCCAGCACCGATATCTCTATTTTGAAGAAGGGATCCTTGTCGGTGGTTGGTACTATAAGTAACTCCTCGGATTCTCCCCCCTCCCCCTCGTCCTTCAGCCCGTTCTCAACGTTGCGTTAGCTAGCCTCGTTCCAAGTCGAAGGTTCCCTGAGTTTACTGAGCAGGATTGCGGCCCGTGACTCATCCCACTCATCCACCATGACCACGCAAGGTAAAACCGGGAGGTTATAGAGCCCTCCCAGGTGTTCGTTCTGAACATAATACTCGATGCCATTGCCATCGAGCAGACTCTTGATAAAGGCTAATTCGCCAGGATTTTCAGGCTTAATGAGCTCGACAAATCCCATGGACGTTCCTTCCCTCCCCTTCACGTGAGACGCACTATCCTATCCAGACCGGCACACGAGCTTCTCGCTTCTGCTTCGACCAATCGCGTACAGGGAATACGCTTCCACCGCCACAACCGGCCGCTACTTGTCCGCCAACCGGGTTGGCCAGTCAGATCTGTTCTTCTGCCACGGAGTATAACCTTTTGTGCCTGCACAATTTCGCGGTCTAAATTGCATTTTTCAGGGACTCCCCGTAGACTGACATTGCAACGAGCATTCGCTCAAAGGAACGCCAGACAGGGCGCGAGCAGAGGCAGGAAGATAGAGTGACTGATTCAAGGCGTTTCAGTAATTTGAACGCGACGCTCCTTTCCCGCCCCACCTGAGATCGTTAAGACTCGCTTCCACTCCCGTACTTGGTAAATCGACCAAGCGTTGGCCTGTCCTTTGTAGTAGGCGTCAGGATCTTCGCCGGAAGCGTTCAGAAAGATGGGCTCCATAAATCCTTCATCGAGAACATAATCCATTAAACAGTCCGTGGTGAAGCCCTTGCCTTTCAGTGACACGTCCGCAAGCACGCCTAAGATTTCATCAGGATTGCTGACGGTGATGGGGTCCATGGAGCCTCTGAGAGTGAACTAGCAAAGTATTGTAGAGACTGGCAGACAGAGAAAGCAAGGGACATACCGCATGGAACACATATGCTCGACAGATGACTTCAGAGAACGCTTGCTGAGCATCATGGACCGCAAACATCACTGGGCC
Organism: Nitrospiraceae bacterium; assembly: GCA_041616875.1. GTDB lineage: Bacteria > Nitrospirota > Nitrospiria > Nitrospirales > Nitrospiraceae > JBFJQA01. Next base: position 4,106 of record JBFJQA010000080.1, read on the forward strand.
TGGGAACATTTTTCAGGCAGCGGCACCACCAAGGACCAATTGCGAATTCACTTTCGCCAGGAATATGCAGTCTACGTGAGGGACTTTCCAGTGTTTCTCGCCAGAGTCTACGGGAACAATCCCCCGTCTGAAGTCAGAGCGCTGCTCGCTGAAAACATATACGAGGAAGATACCGGACGACTGTCGGTTGGAGAATCGCATCCGAATTTGTTTCTGACCATGATGAAAGGACTGGGGTACGATCCCGATGAGTTCAGAAACGTGGAATTGCTTCCCGCCAGCCGGGCGTATAGACAATGGCTCGAAGAGATCTCTATTGACCCACAGTGGGTGCAAGGCGCTGCAGCTCTGACCATTTTGGTGGAAGGAAGCATCAATGATCGCAAAGAACTCCAGGCCTTCTCAGTCGGCAAGTCCCCAGATGAGATTGAAGCGGTGGTGAAGCAACACCCCTTGGTTCAATTTCATGGCGTGTCGCCACAGGCTATGGACCTGATCAGAGCCCACCAGATGGTGGAAGCCGGCCACCGTCAAGCAGCCTACGCGATCGTGCTGAACCACGCCCTCGAGCCTGAGGACCAACGCGCAGTCTTGAACTGTCTGGAGAAAGGTCTTGGACTGTGGCTCAAGTATCGGGACGGCGTTGCTCATGCTTGCGGGTTCAGGCAACCTTGATCACCCCTCGTTCCCCTACACGTCTTTCCCTCTTGAGACCTGTGGCAGTCGCCTTTCTCTCGAGCCTGCTGCTGACGACCCTTGGCGAAATTATGAGGTCGCCTATCCTGGTCTTGTTCCCAACGCCTCTGCACGCTGCTGAGTCCACAGTGATGGCTTTCGTCCCAGCTGGGGAATTCTTCATGGGGAGTTCTCAAGGCGAGAACGGGGAGAGCGACGAGCGACCTCAGCGTAAGATTTTCGTGAGCGCCTTTTGGATGGACCTCTATGAAGTCACAAACCAGCAGTACCGGCAATTCATTCACGAGACCGGTCATGCACAACCAACACACGACAATCCAGCGTTGCGGCTATGGACAAACAACGCTCCGGTCCCCGGAAGCGAGTCTCATCCAGTGGTCAATGTCTCCTGGTACGATGCCGTAGCCTTCTGCCAATGGGCGGGTAAACGCCTCCCGACCGAGGCAGAATGGGAGAAGGCAGCGAGGGGCACCGATGCACGTCGTTACCCTTGGGGCAACGACTGGAATTTCACGCTTTCCAACAGTGCCAGCTTCTGGGCAGGACGGACCATCGAGTTCAGGAATCTAGAGGACTGGCAAAAGTTTTGGCTCAAAGGAGAGGGATCCGAAATCGTGCAGGACCGGGGCGTGAAAGGACAGGTCTTGACCTTGCCAGTCGGAACCTATCCTCACGGTATAAGCCCCTACGGGCTCTTCGACGTGACAGGGAACGTCTCTGAGTGGGTAGCAGATTGGTATGATCCGTATTACTACTTGAAAGGGCCTCCTTCCGACCCCGAAGGCCCGGAGCATGGGATTCTCAAGAGTATTCGTGGGGGGTCGTGGTTAAAGCCAGCCTCAAGCCTGCGCCTGACCTATAGAGATTACGGCCAACCCGATAGTCGACTCAGTGGAGCGGGATTCCGATGTGCCAAAGATGACCGGTAGTGGATTTTCTCCTGTTCATCTGGATAGGAAATAATCGAGTTGCTCCAGTTGCACGACGGGCATGACCATCCCCTGCCCAGGTTCCTCATGGGCAAAATCGTAAATGATGGACTCCTCGGGAATGAGCCGGCCACTCACAACCAGATCAACCTCAATCGTCTCGCCCAATGCCTTTCTCTTCAGCAAGTGTTCCTTCAGGGTTGTCGAAGGCACGGCAATGAGGCCAGCAGGGAGACCGTAGGGCTTAAATCGAACCTGCCCCCACCGCGTAGGAATGATCTTGGGGCCAATAGCCAACCGAAAGCCTCCAGTTTCCTCGTCATACCCCGACAGTACCCCTTCCCATAGAAAGGCCACCGGCTGGGTCAAGTGTTGGTTGCCGGCCCGCGCCTGATCACGCGTACGGTTCAATAAAAACAGGCGATCCGTATGGCCGTCCCCCTTGGGACCATACACCGCCTTCCAATCTGGAGATACGTGGTCCAGGGATTCTAAGAAGCGCTCAATGTCTCGTGGTCGATCGAGCAACAGGGTACCATTCTGAAGCACCGAGGAAATGGAGCGCTCCTCATAGTGATGGAGCGGGCGGACGGCCTGGACCTCTTCTCCCAGCCCAGTCTGAGGCACAATGAGCAGGAAGAAGAGAATAGGGAGAGTGATGGGTTGCATAAGAACGCGAAATGAACGAATACCGAATCCGCCTAGCTGGATGCACCTCTTTGGGCAACAACCTGCTCAAATAGCTGACGGAGACCAACCACTGCAGCATCATCTTCCATGATGACACCGGCTGCCACAAGGAGGTTTAGGCGGGGAGAGGGATCAAGCCGAGAAAGAGCCGGCCTGTCCAAGGCTTGCCCTTTTTCCAAAACTTGCTGGTAGGTGCTCAGCCAGGCTTCGGTGACCGCCCTAAGGCCCGCGTCGTGAGGCTTCATGCGGCCAAGCTTGACTTCCTGCAACAGTTTGATGATCGGATCGGATTGGGAAAGGGTGTGAATAGCTTGATTCACATACTGTTCGCTGGATTCACTCATCGGACTCAGCGTAGAATACCTCCTCTGAGATTAATTCATGCGGCAGGACCCCGGACCCCGCGGATCACCACATGTCCCACAGGAGCCTGGACCGGAGCTCGTTCCCCCTCCGTCGGCGGTTCCCCCGACCGCAAACGCGGAAATTTGTTTGTCTACGTTCCGAGCCTCGCAGGTGGGACAGGCGGGAACCGCACTGCCATGCACAATACGTTCAAAGCGGTGTCCACATTCACGACAGACATACTCAAAAATCGGCATCGCGTGTACTCCCTGTCGACATGATTAGTCAGGCGATCACATGTGGCCATTATAAGGCTCAGCCTGGCTTCCTGGCAATCGCTCGAGAGAAGCACGCACAAGGCATTGCAGTCACACCGTAGATTGTGGGGAATCACATGTTTCGGGAAGAGAAAACCTTTACCTTCCGTATCAGTTTGGAGACGAGCTTTCCCGAGGATTACGAGGGCGAGGAGGACGACTATGCCTGGCTTCGTGATTGGGAGGTCAGGATCAAGCCTGAATTATTGAAGACGATGTTTGAAACCCTGCGCCACTATCCGTCATGGAAGGTCCATGTGCGCAACCGCGGCGTGTCACCCAATGACGAAATTGAAATCGCGATGACCAAGGAATTGCCCGAGTCGAACCCGGGTTAGGGTTCAGCTGTCTCTACCGAGCATTATGGGACCGGGGCTCTACATTCACGTTCCATTCTGTCACGCGCGCTGCCATTTCTGCGCCTTTTACCTGGAACTTTTCACGGAGGAGCACGCACCTGCCTACCTGAGGGCGCTCCTGAAGGAAATGCATCTCCATGCCGCAAACAACAGCCTGGGGGGCCGACACCTGGACTCGGTGTACCTGGGTGGAGGCACACCGACAACATTATCTTCCAACCAGCTCGTGCTAATCCTGGAACAGGTCAGGACCTGCTTCGGTGTACAGGCTGAGGCCGAAGTGACGCTCGAAGCCCATCCCGATACCATCACTCTCAGCGGACTGTCGGCACTCGTTTCCGCGGGTTTCAATCGCCTCAGCTTCGGGATGCAGTCCCATAGCCGGCAAGAGCTTGTACAGATCGGGCGATTCACCAATGAGCCGACACCCGGCGCTGCGGTCGCAAAGGCGCGCCGAGCTGGTTTCAGCAATATCAATCTTGATGTGATGTTTGGGTTACCCGGCCAAACAATGGATAGTTGGGTCTCAACATTGGAGGGCGCCTTGGAACTGAGGCCCTCCCATGTCTCCTGCTATGCCCTGACCGTGGAAGAGGGCACCGCGTACGAAAAAAAAGTGCGGATGGGCATGTTGCCTGCCCCCGACGCCGAGCTGCAGAACAACATGGAAGATCGAGCGGCTCAATTCCTCACCACGGCTGGATTCCAACGCTACGAAATCTCCAACTACTGTCGCCCGGGATATGCCTCCGTCCACAACCAACACTACTGGCGTGGATCTGACTACCTGGGACTGGGACCCAGTGCTCAGTCCTACGTCCAAGGATACCGCTTTGGCAACGTTGAAAACCTCTCCATGTATTACCGCTCCCTCGACAATGGTCAACTTCCCTGTGGAGAAAAGGAATGGTTGGCTGGCCCACGCGCTCGACGGGAAGCCGCAGTATTTGGCTTACGGCTGATGGAGGGAATCGATCTGAGTACCCTCGAACAGGCAACCGACTTGGATTGGAATCGAGCAGTATCCCGTCTCCTCACCGAGGGATACCTGGAAGAACATGCGGGACGGATGAGGATGACCAGCTTAGGGCGAAGATACGCCGATTCGATCGCCGTCGAGCTACTCTGAGCAGCTCAGCAACCTGAGGCATAGAAGCTGGACGATCTAACGAGACATCAAGAAATGAAACGCCGTGTCGAGGAGAATAGCAGCCCAGGCCCCTATGTTGAGGGCGAGGAGAGTGCGATCACCTTTGTTCCAGTTACGGGCCAACACGGTCGCGATGGCCACCTGCGTAAGAATCGAGAATGGGCGGTGTGTGTTCGCATGGACCGCCCCTTGCTCACTGGCAATCGCGGTCCCGGCAGCCAGCAGATAGCACACCAAGGCCCCAGCCTGGAACCAAATCGTGACGGTTTCTTTCGAGTTCCTGACGACAGAGACCATGGCCCAGGTCAGGCACACCACCACCATCAGCAGCAACATGGGAAAGACCGGCCACCAGACGTGAGGGTCAAGCATCAGGCCATCATCAACAGAGGATTGTGCTGTCTTTTCTCTTATCTGATACTACGTCAGTTCACGAGCGGTAAAAGGTCGCTCACTGTATCAACCGACTCTTGGTGAGTCAATCGGCTTGATCGAGCGATGCTGGGAGGACGCCCCCTTGACAAAGCCACAAAAGGGACGATAGAAAACCCGAGGTACCAACATTTCTAGCGGAGGGGAAGACCATGCCGGTCAATATGGATCCCAACAAGCGTCGTCGGTTCAGCAAGACCCAAAAGAACGACGGCGAGCTTCGCGAGGCGACGAATCCTCAAGGCGAGGGGTTTGGTGAGGAAACTGAGGAAGACCGGGAGAAAGCCCTGGCGGATGCCGAGTCGAAAAATCTGTGGGATGAGACCGAGGTGATTGACATGGACAACATATTGCCAGGATCCGGGAATACCTATTAATCGGGAAGCAGGGAACGTGTTTCTTGTTTCTCCAGAAAACATAATGCCCCTCTGACTTTCAGCTCCTGTCAGCCGTTCGATTGACTCCTAACCGATTCGCATTCCGACGTCTTGCAGACCAACCAACCTGGCAAACGTGGAGGACTCTATTATCCCTTTCACCTTTGCCACGAGAACACGCTCCACCGATTACTGACAGAGTACGATTCCGTTCACTTCAGGGACTATATGGCATTACAGTTGACCCCAATGAGCGGAACCACCGCATATATGGACCGGATGGGCAACCAGTTCCCTGACCTGGTCGCCTCCGGCCGGATCGTCCAAGGCTACTCTGTGAGTGGTCCCCTCGATGATGAGGCAGTCAGGGCAATCGACCAGGACCTGGCAGATGGCGTCTGGCGGAACGTATTCCACGATGCCCTTCGAGATAATCGCCGATTTCAGCGCGGGTTGTTCGACCTCTCGCACGGGATCAGGATCGGCGCCCACCTGGTTCCCGGCCCCGCGGCATTTCTCAAATTGGTGGAAGACCACCGGAAAGAGCAGGGGTACTCCCTAGGATGGGTAAGGGAATGGAGTCGCCGTCCCTGTGGGGTTGATGAAGGCTATGCCTTTGAATATGGTCTGGCCTTGGTCAAGACCGCTGCGGCGCTGCTTTATACTATTCGCCTTGCGACACGTCATGGACTGGAAGCTGTCACTGATTCGGAACCTCATTTCCACCTGCTTCAACGGACCTGCGCGAGGGAAGGGCAGGCCGTCACAAATCGTCTTCGGGCAGGTTAGGGGTACGAAGAACCGGAGCCGTCACTCGGCTCGTTCGAGGGGGAGAAGACCGGATTTTCAGGGTTCACTGGCGCCCCCCCGGCAAGTCTGTTAGGATTCGTACTCGATGGCAGAGTCCCCAACTCCAGTTGCCATACCGGAAACGCGAGAGCGAGACACGACCACCTCGGGGGACGATTTAGAGGCTTCCGTTGTCGTCTACAACTGTAACTGCCATACCTACCAGCAGGTGATCGCCCTCTTCTGCGAGGCCATTCCCGGGATGACCCCTCAGCGAGCCTTTGAGTTAGCCTGGCAAATCGACCACCAAGGGAACGCCACGGTCTATTCCGGACCTTGGAAGACAGCGGAAGGGATTGCCAAGCATTTGGCAGGAGGCGGTCTTAGAGTAGCAATACGGTAAGAAGGGACGGCTCAAGCCCAGGGGCGTTCAACTGCGAGGGTATTTGAGGAAAATGCAAGAACGTGACGATTGGACCCTACCCTGACAACAATCAGCGATGAGCTGCCGGTTTTGTCCGCCTCTTGGCAGCTTTTTTCGCCCCTGTCTTTCTCAGCGCGACTTTCCGTCCTGACTTTCTGGCCGCCGCACGGCGTCGGGCCGTTTCGGCCTTCCTCGCGCCCTTGCTGTTACCCAATGTCCCCTTTGCAGTCGGCAGCTTAGGCGGAGCAAAAGGCCTCTGCCCCACCTTTTTGAGATTGTCTCCGCTGTAGACCCGTACCTGGTACAACTCGAACAAGCGGTTGATTGCTTTGAGGTCTCCCTTACGTGCCTGATTGAGCAATCGCCTACGCTGGTTTAGTTCTTCTTCTTCGGTATGGGAAGCCGCACGTCGTTCCATCCCCAGCCCTTTCTCTCACCATAGGTAAGCTGGATAGGCCTGAACCTGCTGAAAACAGGCCAATTATATACCGGAAACGATATTCTTTCTAGGGAAACCTGCCTAAGCAGTAAAAACTTCACCACAATGGACGAAGAATCTTAAAGTAGAACCCGCCGAAGAATGAGCCATCACACCCATAACATATTGCTTTACTTGATGTTTTCAGTGCGCGCACATCCCAGGTTCAATTTCCAAACTTGTGGGGCACTGGATATTCGTTCTATAATCGACCGAAACAAGTCGGCCCTCGCCTCCAACCCTTCACACAAAAAGGAGCCCGCAGGATGGACGTCTATCAAAAGGAAACGCTTCAAACCGACATACAGGATGATCCAACGGCCCGCGCTCTTTTGCGCCAGGCCTTTGATCAGACCGCGCGGTGGCAGTCGGATTTTAAGGGGTTCACCGCGGGCCTTCGGGTGAATCTGAACGGGAAGGAAGTGTCCGGAACCGTGACCGTGAAAGGGCCCCGGGATGTACAAGTCCAACTTCCCGATAGCGACCTTCAGAAGTGGGCGGAAAATCAAATTGGCATGATAGCGGTGCACCGAGGTCCCAGGACCTTCGAGGAATCCGATGGCAAATATGCATTAACGCTCGGAGACGACAGGGAACACCCCCTCGGTCCACGTCTCAGCATTCATGGGGATGGCATGCAGTCCTTCTATCGGATTAAGGACAACCGGATCACCCAGATCAACCGCAAGATGCCCCACGTGGCATTCACCATTAACGTGGAGGAGAGTGCCGTCACGACAGAGAAGAAATTTCTGACCACGCGCTACACCGTGTTTTATTATTCGCCTCAGACCAACACCCTCACCAACGTCGAGAGTTTCACCGACACGCATACTCGGGTCGGAGCCTCGGACCTGCCGGCAACCAGGCGGGTGATATCCTTCGAAAATGGGGAAGTCATCGTCAAATTACTGGCCTTCGAAAATCACAAGATGCTCTAGACCATGGATCTCCGAGCCCAGTATCCGCGGAGCGTGCGCGAGACCTTGGACGGCTACGTCCACCTTGGCCGTATGATTGACAAATGTCGAGCCGTCCTGGCGCAGACCCAGGGTGAATACATTTTCCCTTGCCCGATGGATAGCCAGTTACTGGAGTTTGCCGGCCTTACTGCTGAACGGTTCCTCGAAGCCGTCCGCAAAGGCTCCGATGCCGAGGTGGCCAACTGGGTTCGTGAGCAAGGGGCCTCTCACAGTCAGGAAGAGATCGGAGAGTGGAATAGGAGGTTGCTGACGCGGGAACCGGATACAGAGGAAAAATGGGAGTATTTCAAGCAAATTCGGGATGCCAGCGACGCCAGCCGCACCGACATCAGAAGTTGGGCTGATCTCCTGGACCTCGAGGAAGGCCGGGAGGTCCCGCGTCGTTCCGCCCAAGCCAGCGTGCAGCCGTGACCTGAACCCTCTCTCACTTCCATCCTTCCCCGCTCATTTCTCCGCCGAGTCCGCCAAAGTTTCCTCCGAACCCCCCCTGACCTGTTCCCCAGAATTCGTCCTTCTGGATTCGCCGAAAAGGGTGCCGCTTGTCTGGGCGGCTGATCCACCAGAAAAACGCGAAGGCGCCGACCACAGTAAACAGTGTCAGCCAGAACCCCACCCCCTTAATATGCCGACGGATCGGCGTCCCAACGCGCACCGCCTGCGAGGCTGAGGCAAAGCTCACAACGGTTCGGTACAGCCCCTCTCCAAAGTGCCCGAGACGAAACGCTGGCTCAACAAACTTCTTTGTCACCTCTTGA
>JBFJQA010000081.1:0-12694 GCA_041616875.1 Nitrospiraceae bacterium
ATTGGCAGCGTCCAGAGGCGGTGACCCGCGAGTATCTTCGGGACGCTCTGGAGGCGATCCTGTCACAGCGCGAGCCCGCTGAACCGAGCACCTTCGCCATCGGCTGCACAATCAAATGGGCGTCAGGGTCCCAGGTATGATGGTCCTGGTGTCCAGCGCGGTGTATATACAGTATGACAGTGGTCGTGGGGCAATAGATTCTGCTTGAGACGGGCGCCTTCCTTCCTCTACGCAGCCTCGCCGTTCCTGCACTGTATTCTTGTGACGTTTTCCCTCCCTTACAGAAGTCCCAGGCTCACCGTGCGCCTTGAAGACGGGCAGATGTTCGTCATCCGTCATGCAAGCGATCCGAAACATGGTGAAAGGAGAGCCGTCTGAGCGAGCGGGCCTGGACGATCCTTCTCACCTGCGTGGTGGTACTCGTTGGCGTCCTGTCTTATGTCTGGCTGAGTTCCCGGCCCAGTACGTCCCAACTCCAATCCGCAACCACTCGACCAAAGGTATCACCGGATATGGTGCCCCTTGTGACGGGCGAGGAGCCGATCCGCGACCTGTTTATCCGAGCCGGCTGCTCCGTGTGCCACACCATCCCGGGGATTCCTGGTGCTGAGGGGAAAGTGGGCCCACGACTCGTCCTGGGCACCACTGGGTTGCAACGACTGGCTGACCCACGGTATCGCGGACAGGCGGAAACGGTTCGTGAATATGTGATTGAATCGATTCTCAATCCTGGAGTGTTTGTGGTGCCTGGGTACCCGGATCTGACCATGCCGAGGTGGTATGGGAAAAAGTTAACGGCGCAGGCCCTCGAGAAAATCGCCGCCTACTTGGAACGGGTTCAGGACCCTGACGGGTTGTCGGGCGAGAGTGACAGGAAGGGATAGAGGCCCAGCAGACGCTACACCTTTCGAATGGTCGGGTTGGCGGGAGCTGTGTTCTTGATGTTGAGGTTCTGGGCTGTCTTCGGTTTATCCGCGGGATCCAAGAGCTTGGTCATAGCGTCGTCTCCCTTCAAGCCTTCCAACTTGATCTTCAGCCGGAGGTTGTTCGCGCTATCGGCGTTAATAAGCGCCTGCTCGATAGAAATCTTTCCCTCTTTGTAGAGGGTGAACAACACATGGTCGAAGGTCTGACACCCCTCTTGGATGCCCTGTTCCATGGCTTCTTTGAGTGTGTCCACTTGCGCTTTCTTGATCAGGTCTTTGACCCGAGGCGTATCCACGAGGATTTCCAGGGCGGGGACCCGTCGGCCATCCAGTGAGGGGACCAGGCGCTGCGAGATAATGGCGCGAAGGTTCATAGAGAGCTGGAGATAGATTTGAGCATGGCGCTCCACAGGGAAGAAGTTCATGATACGCTCGATCGCCTGATTCGCATTGTTCGAGTGCAGTGTCCCGAGACAGAGGTGACCTGTTTCGGCAAAGGTGATCGCCGCTTCCATGGTTTCCAAGTCTCGGATTTCTCCGATCAGGATGACATCCGGCGCCTGCCGCAAGGCGTTTTTGAGCGCCGCGAGGTATGTGTGCGTATCAAAGCCGACTTCGCGCTGGGTGATAATGCATTTCTTGTGCTCGTGTACGAACTCGATAGGATCCTCGACGGTCACAATGTGACCTGCCTGATTCCTATTCCGATGATCAATCATAGCGGCCAAGGAGGTGGATTTCCCCGAGCCGGTCGCCCCCACGACCAGCACCAACCCCCGCTTGCTCATGGAAATATCCTTAATGATCGGAGGAAGGCCCAATGCATCAATGGGGACGATGTCCGCCTTGATGTGGCGAAACACCATCCCCACATTGCCCCGCTGGCGAAAGATGTTCACGCGAAAGCGCCCAAGGTCCTTGTAGTACAAGGCCAAGTTCATTTCCATTTTTTCTTCGAATTCGCCTCGTTGCTGGCCTCGCATCAGGGCGATGGCGAGATTTTCCAAATGCTCATTGGTGTAGGGCGTATCGCCGAGGGGTTGGGTCGAGCCATGGATGCGAATTGTCGGTGGCAGCTCTACGGTGAGATATAAATCCGACGCCTCCCGCTCCACCATGCTCTTCAATAGGCCTTTGATGTCCATCTGTGTCCTCCGCCCTGATGATTCTGCGCTGCTTGCCTGGCGAAATGTTCAGAGAGTGTCGGGATGATGGAGTTCAGGCGGCGCCGCCGGCCACCCCCCCGAAGAGGTTGGGGTTCATGCTTCTCGACTGAGCTTCGCCTTTGGTGACGATACCCCGGCTGGCGAGGTCGACGAGCGCCATGTCCATGGTTTGCATGCCGTCCCGCTGGCTGGCCTGCATCACACCAGGGATTTGGTGGAGCTTGCCCTCTCGGATGAGGTTGCGTACCGCCGTGGTGCCGAGCATGATCTCGACTGCCGCGACTCGACCTGTCGCCCGCTTTTTGAGCAGGGTCTGTGTCAGTACTGCCTCGAGTGATTCCGCCAGCTGGGTTCGGATCTGGGCCTGTTGGTTTGGCGGAAAGGCATCGATGATGCGGTCGACCGTTTTAGGCGCGCTGGAAGTGTGCAAGGTGGCCAGCACCAAGTGCCCGGTTTCCGCCGCCGTCAGCGCCAACTGGATGGTGTCCAGGTCGCGCATTTCGCCGACAAGGACCACATCGGGGTCCTCACGCAACGCCGATCGAAGCGCATTGGCGAAGGAAAGCGTGTGGACGCCAAGTTCGCGTTGATTGATCAGGCATTTTTTGGACTTGTGCACAAACTCGATGGGATCTTCGATGGTGATAATGTGCCCTTCGAAGGTGTTGTTGAGGTAGTCGATCATGGCGGCCTGGGTCGTGGATTTTCCTGAGCCAGTCGGACCCGTGGTGAGGATCAGTCCCTTTTCCTTGTCGCAGAGCTGCCTGATGATCGGGGGCATCCCTAAGGATTCTAACGGTTGAATCTTGGATGGAATAGTCCGGAATACTGCGCCCGTCCCTCGATTTTGAAGAAACACATTGACACGGAACCGGGCGATGTCTCCCATCTCGAATGAAAAGTCGCACTCATGGTACTCTTCGAATGTCTTCCGTTGCGCGTCGCTCATCATGTCGTAGACCATGGCGTGGACTTCTTCCCTGGTGAGGGCTGGGACATCGAGTTTTTTCAAGTCGCCGTTAATGCGAATCATGGGGGGTTCTCCGGCGCTCAGATGGAAGTCCGAGGCGCCTTCCTTTACCCCAAACGTCAAGAGTTGCGCGATATCCATTCGTCCTCCTCGTCTACCGACCTTGCACCAGAGACTGGGTCATGACATTCCACGCTGCCTTTGGTTCTTTTGCCGGAACACTGTTACTGGGAAATTTTGCCATATCGATTCTAGAAAGCAACAAAATTACCATACGGTGATGGGGCCAGCGGTTTGCTCATTCTCGTCCGGAGTTGAAATTTCGGCGGGGGAGTTCGAGATGTAGTTAGATGAGTTCGAGTTTCTTCCCGGCCTCACGAAACGCCTCCAGGACACGGTCGAGTTGTTCCCGGGTGTGCTCGGATGTGACCGTAACCCTGATTCGGCTGCCTCCCTTCGGAACGGTCGGCGGGCGAATGGCGGGGGCGTAGACGTGGTGGTTCCACAACAGACTCGCCATGGTTGAGGCTTTGGCGGGTTCTCCAATGATGACGGGCAGGATCGGGCTCACGGTGGGAGGCATGCTGAACCCCAGCCCTCTCAAGCCCGAATGGAGATACTCTCGATTTGACCACAGCCGTGTTCTGCGCTCTGGTTCCGATCGGAGGACCTCGAGCGCCGCGACTGCTGCCGCAGCGCTGGCGGGTGGTGGTGCCGTGGTAAAGAGAAAGGATCTGGCCGTATTAAGGAGATAGTGGATCAGGGAGGACGGTCCCACGACGTAGGCTCCGCTCGTGCCAAACGCTTTCCCTAGAGTTCCCATCTGGAAGGGGACACGGTCTTCGATCTCGAAATATTCCAAGGTGCCTCGACCGTGAGTGCCCATCACTCCTGTCCCATGGGCATCATCAACGAGGAGCTCCGCGTCGTATCGCCGAGCAAGGTCGACCAGGCCGGGGAGCGGGGCCGCATCCCCATCCATGCTGAAGATTCCTTCAGTCACGATCAGGGTCTTTCGATGGGCAGCCCTCCGCACCAAGAGGTCCTGGAGTTGCTCGAGGTTGCCGTGTGAGAACACGCGTAGGTCCGCGCCGCTTAACCGACATCCATCAATCAGGCTGGCATGGCAAAGACGGTCCGCCAAGATTAATCCACCTGGCTTGATGAGGGCGGGAAGAAGAGCAAGGTTCGCCATGTACCCGCATCCAAACAGGAGGGCTCCTTCTGTCTCCTTGAAGCGAGCGAGTTCTGACTCGAGTTCCACATGGGGACGCAAGGTTCCTGAGATCAGTCGTGAGGCACCGGACCCGACGCCGTAACGCTCGGTGGCTTCCACTGCCGCCTCTTTCAGTTTGGGATGAGTGGCGAGCCCGAGATAGTTGTTCGATGCCATGAGAATGACGGCGTGGCCGTCGATGGTGACCGTGGGGCCAGGTTCGGACTCCAAGATGTGGAGATGGCGTCGCAGGTGTCGGCGGTCTATCTCGAGCAGTTCCTGCTCAAACATCCTGCACCCAAGGTTTCATGGCCGTCCAGGCTGTGGGAAGCCTCACCGCCGTACATCGAGACATACAGGCTACCATCATGCGATGAGGCACACGGTACCGCCCTGCTCATCTCCTGTCAACGCGACGAGGTACGAGACCTGGGCCATTCACATTTGACAAGCGTCCGGAAAGCTTAGTATAAGGCCGAGATTGCTTGCCCGCTCAGTCAGTGTGTCCCGGAGTAGATACGCGCAATGACCTATCGAATCAAACCTCACCCAAGAAACATTCCGGTCGACGAAGCCCATTTGATCAGTCACATGGAACGGTTCTGGATCGCGGCAGAGGAAAACCGCCGGGGAATCCTCGCTGCGTTAGGGGTGTTGCTGTTGGCTGCCGGGGCTGTGGCTGGCGCGATCTGGTATGACCTCCGTCAAGAGGAGGCAGCCCTCACGCTTCATGAAGAAGCCACGCGATTTTATAGTGTTCAGCCCCCGGATAAGCCGGAGCAAGCCAAGAAGAATCTAGAGAAGGCCATTAGCCTGTATCGCCAGGTAGTTGAACAGTTTCCACATAGTGACATCGCCCCCTATGCGCTCTATCAGCTTGGCATTGCTCTAGAACGGGACAATCAGCATGCTCTCGCGATCGAGGCGTACGAGAAGTTTGCCGAACGGCATGGTGACATGGAGGCCATGCTCGGGCTGGTGTACCAACGACTTGGGTACGCGTCGTGGGTCAACGGGGATCCCGAGAAAGCGGAGCAGGCCTTTGCGTCCGTGCTCTCAACACCAGGTGCGCTCAACAAGGATCACGCGTTGTTTGAGTTGGGGAAGCTAGAGGAGGCTCAATCCAGACCAGAGGGGGCCTTGGCACGCTTCCAAGAATTAATGGACACGTACCCCAATTCCCCCTTGGCCAATGAAGCGACCGTCTTGATTAAGGCTCTGGGAGGCAAGGAGCCATCGGGAGAGAAGTCGGAGGACACTTCGACGCAGTCACCCACAGGAGAAGAGAAGCCGGAAGCACAGGATGGAGGCTCCTAGCGCAAACGCAGAAGATCTCCGGGTTTGATGAGTCTCCCCCGGATGTTGTTTCTTGCTTTGAGTTCCCGCACCGACATACGAAAACGCTTGGCGATCTTCCACAAGCTATCACCCCACCGCACACGGTACCAACCCTTCGGCACCTTTGATCCCTTCTTGAGCCTGGGAGCCTTCGATCTTTTCCAGGTAGGGACCTTCTTCAAGACGGATTCGACCTGGGCCTTGGTGTCGACCGGGACCTTTAAGTAGTATTCCTTGTCCTTGGGTGGGGTGACACCCCGGCGCAGCTCAGGATTGAGCCCCTGCAGTTCCCTGAGGGAAATCCCTGCAGCCTTGGCAATATCCCGAAGCCGCAAAGGACGCGTCACGATCACCTCGTCAAATTCATGGAGATCGGCCTCAATGGGGGACAATCCGAATTGGTGCGGGTTCTCCCCGATGATTGTGGCGGCCATAAACCGCGGGACGTATTCTTTGGTCTCCCGACGAATGTACCGGCTTTTCGCAATGACGTGGAAACTGTCACCCTTGGTCTTCCGAAGCGCCCGCTTCACACGGCCTTCTCCGGCATTATAGGCAGCCATCGCTAAGGGCCACTGCCCAAAGAGATCGTACAGGTCCCTCAGGTACCGTGCTGCGGCCACGGTGGATTTAATGGGATCGCGCCGTTCGTCAACATAATAGTTTACGCGCAGCCCATAGTTTCTTCCGGTCGCTTTCATAAACTGCCAAGGGCCTGTGGCCCTGGCTCGGGAGTAGGCCCGGGGGTTGAACCCGCTTTCAACCAACGACAGATACGCAAGCTCAAGGGGTAAGTCGAATTCCGCCAGCACGCCCTCCACCATGGGACGATAACGACCCAGCCGCGTGAGCCACTCCTCAAACCGGTCTCCGATCGTGGTGTGGAAATACTGGATGTGTCGTTCGACCTTATGGTCTCGGACGATGGGGACGGCGGGAACAGATTCGCCCTCATCTTCTTCCGTCTCGAGAAAGGGGTCCTCCTCCGAAGGATCCTGATCCGTGAACAGATCTGCAAACCGCTCAAGCATTGACGGGACTGAAGATTGGTTGGGTGCGTGTTCTTCGAGAAGCGGGAGTTCTGTCACGAGAAGCGCAGGTGCAGTGCTGGCAAGAACCGGGTCCTGAGGGCTGCCCTCTTCTACAGCTACAGCCGCCGGCTCGGGGGTCACCAGGTCCTCAGAAAGGGTGGTCGTGACAGGTTCCGTCGGGAAGGACAGCTGACCGGCAAAGCCTGCACTGGTGCCCACAAGAAGATTCATGGACAGGACAAGCAGCCCACCGAATCCTGTTCGGGTCACTGTTTTAAGCAAAAGTATCCCCTCTTCTTTATTGATCAGCGTACGAACCCCAGAGTACCGGTTGATCTCTATGTTGTCAAGAACGGAGAGGACGTACAAAAGCATGGAATGCCCCTCCCCGTTTGGGGGAGGCTCGGTTCGGCCCCTGCGTGGGGAAGGATCATGGACCGGACGGAAATCTCTTATAAAGATATACGCCGAAGGGCTTGAGAAGCCTCCTCCAGGGCCCCTCAGGCTCGCATCCCTCCCAGGGCATCGGTTGCCTTGACACCTTTGACCTTGCAATGGTAGCGTTAGCACCTTTTCTTCTCTTCTTTCAGCGTCTTACTGTTGATCCTAACGACGTAGACCAGGTGTATGACGGTATTTCGAGGGGGTATGCCACGATGCTGAAGCGCTATTTATTGGCCCCGGGACCCACGCCGGTCCCTCCGGAAGTCTTGTTGGCCATGGCCAGGCCGATTATCCATCACAGAGCACCAGAATTTGCACAGGTATTCGGTGAAGTTCGTGAAGATCTTAAGTGGTTGTTTCAGACCGTTCATGATGTCTTGATCTTGGCGTCATCGGGAACTGGCGGGATGGAAGGCTCTGTGGCGAATTTTCTGTCTCCCGGTGATAAGGCCTTGGTCGTGAATGGGGGGAAGTTCGGGGAGCGCTGGGGCAAGCTCTGCAAAACCTTCGGTGTCCTCGTGACGGAACTGAAAGTGGAGTGGGGGCATGCTGTCGATCCTCAGGCTGTGGCGGATGCCTTGAAGCAGGATCCCTCCATTAAAGCCGTCTACGTCCAGGCCAGTGAGACCTCAACGGGTGTGGCTCATGATGTCAAGGCCTTGGGTGAGATCGTGAAAGCCTACGAGGACACGATTCTGGTTGTCGATGCCATTACCGCTCTTGGCGTGTTTGATGTGAAGACTGACGCCTGGGGGCTTGATGTGGTAGTCGCCGGATCCCAGAAGGCGTTCATGTTGCCGCCAGGGTTGGCCTTTGTCAGTGTCAGCGACAAGGCCTGGCGATTGGCCGATAAGGCTAAGAACGGCGCCTTTTATTTCAACTTCAAGAAAGAACGGGACTCCCAGGTCAAGAATCAGACGGCCTATACGCCCGCCGTGTCCCTCATTTTGGGGCTCCAGGAAGTGCTGAAAATGGTCAAAGCCGAGGGCTTGGAGGCGGTGTTCGCGCGGCAAACAACGATGGCGCATGCGATGCGCGAAGGGGTGAAAGCGGCCGGTCTCTCCCTCTTCCCAAAGGATTCTCCCAGCGATGCGCTCACGGCCATCTCGGCGCCCAGCCAGGTCGACGGGCAGGCCATCTACAAGAACCTGCGGGTCCAGTATGGGATCACGGCTGCGGGTGGGCAGGATCATCTCAAGGGGAAGATTTTCCGTATTTCACACATGGGATATTTGGACCGCTTTGACGTCATTATGGCCTTGGCTGCTATCGAAATGGTACTCAAGGGATTGGGACATCCGATCCAATTCGGAAAGGGTGTGGCCAAGGCTCAAGAGCTTTTAATGGCGTAATGTCAGTGGGACGGTTGGCAAGTCAGAAAGTCTGAAACCCCGTGAATGCGACAGGGATAGGGTCCCCTGATCCACGTGAAGTGACCAACCTCGCGATGTTTCAACGTGGCAAGGTTCACACGTGTTTGTGAGCTCTTGAGATAAGGGTGCATGATGAAAATCTTAGTGAGTGATAGTCTGTCCAAACACGGTGTGGCCCTCTTGGAGAAGGCCGGGTTCACCGTTGATGTGAAGACCAAGCTTCCCAAGGAGGAGTTGCTCAAGGAAATAAAGTCCTATGATGGCCTGATTGTCCGTTCCGGAACCAAGGTGACTGCGGAGGTCATTGCTGCCGCTGAACAGCTCAAGGTCATTGGCCGAGCCGGATCTGGGTTGGACAATGTGGATACCGCGGCGGCGACACGCCGCGGCATTGTGGTGATGAATACCCCCGGGGGGAACACGGTGACCACGGCTGAACATACCATGTCGATGATCTGTGCCATGACACGCCGGATCCCCCAAGCGACGGCCTCTCTCAAAACAGGCAAGTGGGAAAAAGAACGGTTCATGGGAGTGGAGCTCTACAACAAGACCGTCGGGATCGTCGGGATTGGACAGATCGGAGGGTATCTGGCGAAGTTGGCTCAAGGCTTGGCTATGAATGTGATCGGGTACGATCCCTACTTGGCCCCCGACCGGGCTAAGGATATGGGGATTGAGGTGGTGGACCTCGAGGAGCTGTTCCGACGTGCCGACATTATCTCGGTCCACACGCCCCTCACGTCTGAGACGCGATCCCTCATCGATACTGCGGCTATTGAAAAAATGAAACCCGGCGTCATGATTGTCAACTGCGCCCGCGGGGGTATCATCAATGAGCCGGATTTAGCGGAGGCCTTGAAAACAAAAAGGGTGGCTGCAGCAGCCTTCGACGTGTTCCAGGATGAGCCGGTCAAGCCGGACAACCCCTTGCTCGCACTGGACAATTTCATTTGCACACCGCACATCGGGGCCTCCACGACTGAGGCACAGGAAAATGTCGCGGTCGGCATCGCTGAGCAAATCATCGATTATGTGACGAAAGGTCTCGCTCGCGGGGCGGTCAACATTCCCTCGGTTCCACCAGAATTACTGCCCCGCCTGCAGCCCTACATCGCGCTGGCCGAAAAAATCGGGCTGCTCCAGGCGCAACTCTATGAAGGTGCACTGGAACGTGTCACGGTGGAGTACCACGGAGAGGTGGCTTCCCTGACCGTCGCGCCCCTCACGATTGCTGTCCTCAAAGGGCTGTTAACTCCGATTCTAGAGGATGCGGTCAATTTCGTGAACGCCCCGGTCATTGCCAAGGAGCGTGGGATCGAAGTCAAAGAGGTCAAGAGTAGCGAGGCCGGGGATTTCACCAGCGTCATCCGGGTCCGGGTGGAGGCAGGGAAAAAGACCCACCAACTAGCGGGCACTCTCTTTCATAAGAAAGACCCTCGCATCGTCGAAATTGATAATTTTCAGGTCGAGGTGTTGCCCGAGGGATATATGCTCCTAATTTTCAACGTGGATAAACCGGGCGTGATTGGCGCTGTTGGGTTGGCATTAGGGAATCTGGCCGTCAATATCGCTCGGATGCAATGCTCTCGGGAGGAGCAGGGCGGTCGTGCCCTTCTGATCATCGGTCTTGATCAACCGCTGCCAGCCGGGGTCATTGACACGATGAAACAGGGGCAAAACATTCTCTCCGTCAGGCAGGTCGATCTCTCTAGAGGGCTCTAACCTCGCCCACAGGCCGTTGTTGCTATGCCCCGCCCTTCACCCAAGGCCCCAGGCAGCCCACCCTCCTTTATCCAGAGGCACGAACGGTCGTTGGTTCCAGTCGGGACCTCCACCGGGTTACCCCTTACGGCGCAACGTGTTCGCCGGTTGGAGGAGACACTCCTCAGCTCCTTAGACCGTTGGGGCTACCAGGAAATCATTCCTCCCACCTTTGAATATCTCGACGTGCTTGCCGCCGGCCTGGAACCTGAGGTCATCGAGAATTGCTATAAATTTCCTGATCGAACCACCGGACGAATTCTTCTACTCCGGCCTGATGTCACCGCACAGGTGGCCAGAATTGTGGCGATGGGTATGGTGGGATGGAAGTTTCCTCTCCGCCTGTGCTATCGCACCACCGTGTTCCGCTATGAACCTGAACATGCGGGACGCGATCGAGAAGTATTTCAAGTCGGGGCCGAGCTGGTGGGGGTTGATGATATCGGGACTGACGGCGAGATCATCGCCCTGATGGTCGAATGCTTGAAAGAATTGGGGTTGCCCGCGTTCAACATTTCTCTCGGGCACGTCGGGTTCTTCAAGGGGCTTCTGGCTCGGACGGGGATGTCCTTAGAGGGCCGGAAGCGAGCGGAGCATGCCGCGGCGCGGAAGGATTTGCCCCGGCTTGAAGAGATCCTCTTAGCCGAGAAAGTTTCGAAGAAGGAGGCGCGAGCGGTCTTAGAGGCGCCGGGCTTGTATGGTCAGGAAGAGGTCCTGGAACGAGGAAGAGTCCTGGCGGGTCAGCATCGGGAATTGGAGGCGGCCCTGGCCCGCCTGACCAAGGTGTATCGTCTGTTGGTCAAGGCCGGTATGCAGGAACACCTGGTGCTCGACCTCGGAGAGTTCCGAGGGTTCGATTATTACGACGGAATCGCCTTCGATGTTTTTGCCCAGGGGGTCGGCTACGAGCTGGGTGGAGGAGGACGATACAACCATTTAATCGGGCGGTTCGGGCAGGCAATCCCATCGACCGGCTTCGCACTCGATGTCGATCGTCTCTTTGAGGCGTTGGAACGAGTAGAGGAGGAAATTTCTCAACCCAATCCAGAATTTTTGGTTTCAGCCTCGGACCGTACGGTCAGCCAACTGTTTCAGGTCGCGCATCTTTTGCGGCGCGGCGGGTTCCGGGTCATCCAGGGGAAAGCGCGAGCTCATCGATCCCATACGGTTCCTTCCGCTGTGGAAGAAGGACGCCAACTTGGGGTGTCCGCGGTCGTTGTGCTTGGAGGGCCGGGTGCCGCGTCTGATGAGGCTGTGGTGGTTGGGCACCCGCTCACGGGACTGGACACCGGCGATCAAGGAACGGGCGAGACCGTGGAAACAACCAGGGGCTCTCGACGCAAGCGGTCCGGCCCTGTGACTCCCCAGCGGCTGGTGAAAATCAAGGATCTTTGCTCCTGGGGGCGGACCCTCCCCCATGGCAGTCGATCAAGGTGACCTGATGGCGATGCCTTCGCTCGATCTCACCCAGCCGAAACTTCCTCCCCAAAATCTCGAAGCGGAACAATGCGTGCTCGGCGGGATTCTCCTCGAGAATGAAGCCATGGCAAAAGCCATGGAGATCTTAAAAGAAGAGGACTTCTACCGAACGGCCCACCGCAAGATTTATGTTGCCATGTTGGATTTATCGGAGCAAGGGGAAGTCATTGATCACATCACCCTGACCGAGCGTCTGAAGAGCAAAGGCGAGTTGGAAGCGGTGGGCGGGGCCGCGTATCTGGCCGAGTTGGTACAGGTCGTCCCGACGGCGGCCAACATCCGCTACCACTGCAAAATCGTTCGGGACAAGGCTTTGTTGAGGGGGCTGATCTCCACGTCTACGGAGTTGGTGACCCGCGGGTATGACGGGACCACGTCGGTTGATGACCTCCTAGAGTTTGCCGAGCGGTCCATGTTCAGCCTTTCCCAAGGGAAGATCGGTCGGTCATTCACTCCCCTGAATCACATCATCAAGGAAAGCCTTGATCTGGTTGATCGTCTGTCCAAGCGCAAGGAACATGTGACGGGAGTGCCGACAGGGTTCTACGACTTGGATGACCTCACTGCCGGCTTGCAGCCCTCGGACTTGGTGGTCATTGCTGGACGACCCAGTATGGGGAAGACCAGCCTTGTTCTTGGGTTCGCCTTGCATTCCGCCATCCATGCCGGCGCGACCGTGGGTATCTTCAGCTTGGAAATGTCGAATGCCCAATTAGTGCTGCGAATGCTGAGCTCCGAAGCGCATGTGGACTCCCATGCCCTTCGAACAGGGAAGCTCCAGAAGGAAGATTGGTGGCGACTGGCCGAGGCCGCAGGCCGACTCGAACAGGCAAAGATTTTTATTGACGATACCGGCGAGTTAACTGTGCAGCAGATGAGGGGAAAAGCCCGTCGTCTCAAGGCCGAATATGGGCTCGACCTGCTCATTGTCGATTATCTCCAGCTCATGCAAGGCAGAGGAGGGGCCGAATCCCGTCAACAAGAAAT
>JBFJQA010000082.1:0-12583 GCA_041616875.1 Nitrospiraceae bacterium
CCCTCATTCGTATTAGAGGACGAAACCAGTGAATGGATTCAATGGGTTTCCTGGCCTGTTTGCTCTGCAGGTCAGGCTGGTTTTCCCACTGCCTGTTTGGCTCTACGCATGGCCCTAACAACTTGAAATAATTACGTTTTGAATTTCGTTGAGCTCGGTTCGCATGATAGACGGTCAGATGTAACGCTTTTTGAGCAAAAATCAAGCCCCCGTAAGGGAATAAACCCATAAGGGAATAATTAGGAAGAGATCCAGGCCTTATACCCGAACATGCAGGCGGAGGTGAGGGGCAAAGCCTCGAGAGGGGCGGGGCGGTATCTGGCAGGCCTTGAGAGCCCTTCCGATGAGGGAGTGACCGGGAAGGGGCAGCGCAGGCCGAGGTTGCCTATTGTTGAGTGCCGCCGAGGTTCTTGAGAAAGGGAGCCAGGATGTCCATCGGAATCGGGAAGATCGTGGTTGAATTGTGCTCTCCGGCTATCTGAACCAAGGTCTGCAGATAGCGAAGTTGGAGGGCAATGGCATTCTGGCTCATCACGTTCGCCGCATCGGCGAGTCGCTGGGCTGCCTGAAACTCCCCTTCCGCGTGGATGACCTTGGATCGCCGCTCTCGTTCGGCCTCGGCCTGCTTGGCAATGGCGCGCTGCATCTCCTGAGGGAGATCCACATTCTTGACCTCAACAGCCGTGACCTTGATGCCCCATGGTTCAGTTTGCTGATCAATGATGCGCTGCAGCTCGGCATTAATTTCGTCCCGTTTCGCGAGCAGGTCATCAAGCTGACTTTGTCCTAACACGCTACGCAGGGTGGTCTGGGACATCATCGAGGTTGCATACAGGTAATCTTCCACGGCCACGATAGCCCGCTGTTGATCCACGACGCGAAAGTAAATGACGGCATTCACCTTCACCGTCACGTTGTCCTTGGTGATCACGTCCTGGGGGGGGACATCCATCGTGACGGTACGCAGGCTGACTCGTACCAGCCGGTCAACAAACGGGATGATGATGACGACGCCGGGACCGTTTCCCCCGATCACTCCACGGGCGAGTCGGCCAAATCGGAAAATCACCCCACGCTCATATTCAGGGAGAACTTTGAAACCCATAATGATTAACAGGACAAAAAGGCTCAAAAGGACGAGCATCATGTTCATGTCAGGCTTCTCCCTTTCTGGAGGTTGGTTGTACATAGAGCGTGAGCCCGTCCATCCGGATGACTTTCACCTTATCGCCAGGTTGCTGTGGGGTCTCGCTCACGGCGTCCCAGATCTCACCCTGAACGACCACTTTCCCTTCCGGGGCCAAGGGGGTTTTCGCCACGCCAATCAAGCCGACCATGCCCTCGCTTCCGGTTACCGGTCGACCTCGGATGGCACGGATGCCCATCCCCACCACGAAAAATGAAAAGGCCGCTGCCAAGACGACGACTGGAATGATCACAGACAAGGAAATTTGCATGAAAGGGGCATCGGTCTTCATCAACATCAGCGAGCCTAAGACCATGGAGACGACTCCACCCAATGCCAAGAGTCCAAAACTGGTCACGGTGGCTTCCAAGATGAAGAACACCATGCCTAATAGCAGCAGGAGGACTCCCGCGTAGTTGATCGGGAGGGATTGGAACGAATAAAAGGCCAAAATCAGACTGATGGCGCCCACAATTCCAGGGAGGATCGCGCCGGGACTGTAGAGTTCGGCAATAATGCCGATCGTGCCAATGGTCATCAGGACGTAGGCAATGTTCGGGTCGCTGAGCGCCTTGAGGGTCTCCAGCCGCCAGCCCATGGGGAATTCACGTACTTCTGCAGTCTGAGTCTTGATGTCGACCTTGCGGCTTCCCATTGTGACCTGTCGACCGTCCAATTTCGCCAGCAGACTTTCTAGATCCTCCGCGACGAGGTCGATGATGTTGAGCTCAAGCGCCTCCTTCTCGGTCACAGACACACTTTTCCGAACAGCGTCTTCCACCCACTTCACATTTCGACCGCGCTGCTCGGCGATAGACTTTATGTAGGCCACGGCGTCATTCTCAACCTTTTCGCTCATGGTCTTGTCCATCTCGGCTCCGCCCATGGCCACAGGATGGGCGGCTCCAATATTGGTTCCTGGAGCCATGGCGGCGACCTGAGCTGCTACCGTAATAAAGACACCGGCAGAAGCCGCCCGGCCTCCTTGGGGCGACACATAGACGACGACAGGAATGAGTGAACCCGTAATGTCCTTAACGATCAGTCGCATAGAGGTATCGAGGCCACCTGGGGTGTCCAATTGGAAGATGAGGGCTTGGGCCTTGTTGGACTCCGCGAAAAGGAGGGCGTCATGAAAATACTCGGCAGTGACTGGGTTGATGACGCCGTCATACGTCGCGACGACTATTGGGGCTTCGGCCTGGGAAAGGGCAACGTCAAAAGTCGAGGTGCAGAGGAGCGCCAGGAAGGCTATGGGAAGGAAATACACGGAACTGCAACGCGAGGGAACCACGCCGGAAGAACACCTCACAGGACTCGTCCTATAATTGTATACGCGAGAGATGCCCGTACAGATCCCTCCTCCCTTGGTAAGTTCTGCGGAGGCGTGAAGTGCAAACACTTAGTGAACAGAGCCCATATTGATCATACGGCCCCTTATTGAACCCTGTCAAGAAACACCAGGAGCGAAGGCTCAGTTGAAAAGGCTTGGGCACTCTCCTAGAATGGACCCCCAATGAGACTCTTGCAAGATGGCGAAAGGATCCATTTGGTTGATAGGAAGGGGCGGCACTACGCGCTGACACTCAAGGCTGGGGAAGTGTTCCAATTTAGTGGGGAGACCATTCCGCATGAGGACATGATCGGCAAACAAGACGGAATCATTGTGACCCTGTCACGCGGAGGGCGGATGATGGCTCTTCTTCCAACCTTGGGGGACTACGTGTTGAAAATGCCTCGAGGCGCTCAGGTCATTTACCCCAAGGATCTGGCCATGATTACGATCTGGGGTGATGTCTACCCTGGCGCCAGAGTGTTCGAAGCAGGGACGGGCTCAGGGGCCTTAACGATGGCCCTGCTTCGTGCTGTGGGTCCTCGGGGGGTAGTCGTGACCTATGAAACTCGGGAAGACTTCGCACGCACCGCCATGAAGAACATTCAGCGATATATGGGAGAAGTTCCCCAACTGACCCTCTATCGGAGAGATGCCTACCAAGGGATCGCTTTGGGTGAAGGGCAAGAACCCTTTGATCGACTGGTTCTCGACCTTCCCGAACCCTGGCGTGTGATCCCCCATGTGGTCCCGGTTCTCCGGTCCGGAGGGGTCTATCTGAGCTTTGTCCCTACTATTCCCCAAGTCATGCAGACGGTGGAGGCCTTGGAACAGGCCGGAGTCTTTGGCCAAATCCAGACATTTGAAACACTGTTACGCAACTGGAACATTCAGGGGCGGAGCGTGAGGCCGGAACACCGGATGGTTGCCCATTCGGGATTCATTACCGTCGCTCGAAAGGTAGAGGCCGGCTTCTGGCAGACGCAGAGCAGGGATTCCCAAGCGAGCCAGGAAGAAACAGAGGACAGCGATCAGAGTCCGAGTGAGCAAACGGATGAGACGACAACCCTCTCTGAAAGCAGAGAGAGAGAAGGATGACGATGATGCGGTTAGATGGGAAGGTGGCCCTCATTACGGGGGGAGGAGCTGGGATCGGTGAGGCGATAGCCAAGGTCTTTGCCAAAGCGGGTTCCGCCGTGGTGATCACGGGTCGAAGGAAGGAAATGCTCGAGCGAGTCGCGGGGGACATCGAACGCGACGGGGGCCGTGCATTGGGAGTTGCTGGGTCGGTGACGGACGAGGCGCAGACCCAGTCGGCCGTGAAGCAGGCCGTCCAGGCCTTTGGCAAGCTCGACATTCTCGTGAACAATGCCGGTATTGGGGCCTTTGGACAACCCCTCCACGACACAGACGATGCGACCTGGCATCGAGTCTTGGAAGTCAATTTGACCGGAGTGTTTCGCATGACTCGTGCTGCAGTACCCGAAATGCTTAAGGTGGGCGGGGGCGCGATCGTCAATATTTCCTCAATCGCCGGTCAAGTGGGAATCCCCCTCCTTGCCGCCTATGGGGCATCGAAAGGCGGACTGGATGCGCTGACTCGATGTCTCGCCATTGATTACGCGAAACAAGGCATCCGCTGCAACGCGGTGAGCCCCGGGCTCGTTGACACGCCGATGGCTTCCGACCTGCTCAACGACCAAGAGCGCAGAGCCCAGGTCATGACCGCCTACCCGTTGGGACGTCCGGGGACCCCCGAGGAAGTAGCCAAGTTGGTCTTATTCTTGGCTTCTGATGATGCGGGTTGGATCACGGGCGGAATCTATACCATTGACGGCGGCATGACGGTCCAGTGAAGAATTGCGTGGGGAGTTGAGTCAGTATCCTCCCCCCTTGCGTGAAACCCCTGGGTGGCCCGAGGACGTCAATAACAGAGATGAACATACCCTCGGTTGTACTTCCCCGGGAGTGACAAACTTTTCTCACCCTCATCTGGAACCAACAGCATGGAAATAACTACTCATACCAAGCTGTGTGGGGTCTTGGGTAACCCTGTAGAGCATTCCTTGTCCCCGGCCATCCACAACGCGGCCTTTGCGAAATTGGGGCTGGACTTCGTCTATCTCGCTTTTCCGGTCGAAGATGTTTCCGGGGCCATCCAAGGTATTCGAGCGCTGGGTAACGTCTGTGGATTCAGCGTGACCATTCCGCATAAGGTTGCCGTGCTCCCCTTCCTGGACGAGGTGGAAGCGACCGCGCAGAAGATCGGGTCAGTCAATACCATTGTGGTCCAAGACCATAAGTTGACCGGATACAACACGGACGCCTCTGGGGCGCTGCGAGCCTTGCAAGAAGGTGGAGGGTCACTGACGGGAAAGCACGTGCTGCTGCTGGGATCAGGTGGCGCAGCCCGCGCAATTGCGTTTGCCTTGAGTTCTGATTCCGATATTGCCGGCCTTACCATGCTGGGGGTGGAGGATGACGAACGAAGACGCCTTGCCAAGGACCTTGAAGTCAAGACAGGGATGTCAGTCCCGGAGGGTTTACTGAATGACGACAATCTACATGCGGCTGTGGGGAACGCACAGATTCTGATCCACTGCACCCCAGTGGGAATGCACCCAAGGGTTGAAGAGACCCTCGTGCCCCGAGAACTGTTCCACCAACACCTCACGGTGATGGATATTGTGTACAATCCCTTGGAAACCAGGCTTCTTCGTGAGGCGAGAGTGGCAGGCTGTCGAACCATTCGAGGTCTAGAAATGTTTCTGAATCAGGCAGCCGCCCAGTTCGAGCTCTGGACGGGCCGAGCTGCCCCCACTGACGTGATGAGGTCCGTACTGGAGTCTCGGTTTGCATGAACATCGTCCTAATTGGATATCGGGGGACGGGGAAGAGCACGGTCGGACGCATCCTGGCGGAGCACTTGGGTCGAGAGTTCCTGTCCACTGATACGATCATCGTCGAACGGGCTCGGCTCACCATCCCAGAAATTGTTCAGCAGACTGGTTGGGACTCTTTTCGAGATCTTGAGACCCAAGTTTGCCGAGATCTTGCGGACAAGGATAGCCTGGTCATCGATACCGGCGGAGGGGTGATTCTTCGGCAGGAAAACGTTGAGTGTTTGAAAAGGAACGGAATCCTGTTCTGGCTGACCGCAGACGTGCCGGTTATTGCCGCGCGAGTCGGAGGCGACACCCAGCGTCCGTCTCTGACGGGCACCAAGTCGTTTGTAGAAGAAATCGAGGAGGTACTACGCGGGCGGCTGGCGAAATATGAAGAGGCAGCCGATCACGTGATCCCTACCGACCGGCGGTCTCCTGAACAGGTAGCCGAGGATATTCTCACCACGCTGGAAAAGATGAGGATATTGATCTAGTTAGGGTGCCGTGCTATCCTTGGAGGGCAATTCATCGCTACGGGGCCGAGTGATGGAGAGCCGTGTAGAGGAGGGCCCTGAATCGATGTTGCCTTGTGAGAGGAAGCTGGTCGGAAAGTGTGCGTGATCTAATGGTGCGAAGCTTGGTAGGCCTTTTGGTTTCACCTCTCTTCCCCTTTCCCTCTTCTCAAGACAATGTCATAGCAGGTCAGGAGGTGAACCGTGGGTAATAAACTTTATGTGGGAAGCCTTCCCTATTCAACCACGGAAGAGCAGTTGAGCGAATTGTTTTCGCAGCATGGAACTGTCCAATCGGCCAAAGTTATCACCGACCGATACACGGGGCAGTCGAGGGGTTTCGGTTTTGTGGAAATGGCCACCTCGGAGGAGGCGCAGAAGGCTATTGAGGCGCTGAATGGTACCGAGCTGGGCGGACGAAACTTGGTTGTCAATGAGGCGAGGCCGCAAGAAAAGAGACCATACGGAGGAGGCGCCCATAGCCAATCAGCCGGTGGTCAAGGCGGCGGCGACCGTGATCGCTGGTAGTCACCCGGTCTGGTACGCGGGCGCTAGCCATTGAGAGAGAGAAGGGGATTGTTGAACCACAACGATCCCCTTTTTTTGTTTGTTCCCCGTCAAGATGCTCGACACCACTCTTCGTCCGTGGTTGAAATACGCGTGTTCGCCAGTAGCTCGGTTGGATAGAGCGTCGGGCATCGAACCCTGGTGAAGGAAAAACCCCTGGAGGGGCGGGACATTTCGCCGCCGTTTTCAGGGGTTTCTTATTGCCTCGTTGGCTGTTGGTGGGTGGAGGTAGGGTGAGTGTGGTTGCTCGCGGGCACAGTTACGGGCACGGTCCTCCACTGACCGCGAAAGAATTTGGGTTTAGTGCTCGCCGAATTGAGAGACGACCATGGTTCCCACATCCGATTCGGTTGGCGAGGGTCTGAGCTTCTCGCGCCATTTTCATCTCCCCTTCATCTCCAGTACACAGGGGGACACTCACAATGTGTGATCGGTAGGCTTAGACTCTTTCTGCGTGCGAACCGATGACAGGGATGCCTCAATGATACGGAACCTGACCTCATCAACTTGCGTATCTGCTGACGTCTGCTCTCCCACGAACAACCCACACCGATAAAGGCCAGATGTCCACCCAGTTTCCGGAGGGGAGACCATGAAATAGCCAGACTGATCGTTCATGGACATGATGACGTGGTCCTGCGCTAAGCCGCGTGGCTCTGTCGTTATCTCGGACGCTTCCAAAAAACATTGCGCTGTAAGAGGCACCGCATCATAAGAGGCCGTGAGCAGTCGGAACACCAAGTAGATCTCTCGCTGTGTGGTGGGAAAGCTGGCTTCCGGGTCAATTGGAATGAATTCATGCTCACCGGTCTGAAAATCGTCCCGCATGACGTTGCTCGCCGGAATGACAAATCGAAACCAACTGAAATCCGCGTCTCTACCCATGAGCGACGCCCGCTCGTCCAGCCCCCTCTGAGGAGGGACCTGGGCGGCCATCTCCGCATACATGGCAAGTAGTTCTTCCTCCGAAATGCGTATCGAATCCGAAGGAGCTTTAGACGGGATGCGGTCCGCTTCGGGAACGTGGGGGCGAACCTTCTCTATCCACTGCGCCAGCTTCTCTTTGTCTAACACGCGAGTGTCTGGTGGGAGTTGAACATTCTTGTTGGTTTCTTCAAATGCCACCGCCGCCTCATGGAGTGCTTGAAAATGGGCCAAGGCTTCTGACCACCGTTCCAACTTCACGAGACATTGGCCTGCACGAAAAATCGCGTCAGCATATTCTTCGTCAGTTGCATCACTGGTGGCCAACTGTCGAAAAAAGGGAATCGCCTCCTCGCACCGGCCAAGCTCCATTAAGGTCAGCCCTAATTGACGGGTGGCTGTGGGATCCCTGGGGTTGAGCGCGAGGAGTCTTCGCAAGACCGGCTCGGCCTCCGCATAACGTCCCTGAGTGAAGAGGCTCCAGGCGTCTGCACGAATGTAGGCCCATTCCTTGAGCTCTTCCGCTGTCGTGTCTGGTGTAAAAATGCGGGAAAAGCGTCGGCCTCGATCCTTGCCGGATCCATAGAGGACGCTGAGCAGATTCTTGACAGGGAGCTCCAGCGGAGAACCAGGTGGCATCCTTTCCAACACGTATTGCAGTTCATCATGCGCGTGTTGGTAGTCCAGCACATCAAAATACGCCCGCGCCAGTCCTAATCGCCAATTGAGCAGATCCGGAGCGAGTTGCACGGCCTGCTTATACGACTCTAGCGATTTCTCAAGGCGATCGAGTTTTCGGAGTTCTTGCGCCACCCGCAAATGAATCAAAGGATTCTGGCCATCAAGCGTTGCGATGCGTTGCAACTCGGCGATTGATTCGTCCGCCTGTCCCGAGCGAACTAACACACTCCACTTTGCCCATCGGACATCCAAGGCGGTTGGCTTCCTGGAGAGGACGGACTCATAGGCCTCAATCGCTTCTCGGGAACGACGGGTTGTGGCGAGTACATCACCCCGTAATTTGTGTAGCGTGAGCGAGTCGGGATTGTCTTGGATTCCTTGGTCAAGGATATCCAGCGCACCGTTTATGGCACCATTCTTCCACGCACCTTTCGCACGTTCGGCTGCCGTCTCTTCCGAAAGGAACTCTGGCCCACTCGCGAAGGCTAAGGGTACGATTATCAACATCGCAACAAGCGACAAACCGACGACCATTGCGATGTATTGATGTCTTCGCTGGACAAAAGCGTTTGGCATGTGACATGGCAGATATCTCTTCATGAACACGTCGACACTCCTTCTTGTGGCGGGACTTTTTCCAAAAACACTGTGGTGGTGAAATAGAACACAGCGTTGATCGCCTAGTGCTTATTATAACCTGAGTAGGTCCCTCCTTGTGGGGAGACCATCCGAGGCTGGGCCGGGTGGATTTTCGCCGCCCGCCCTCGCATGTATTGGCCTACGCTACCCTTTGACGCGAGCACAGTGTGCGTTGGAGAGCTGGCCGCCGTTTTCGTCTCGAAGGCCTTCATCGGCTAGTAGGACACCAGGAAGGTCGTAGACGACTCGCTGGTTTCGAGCGATCCTTCGATCAGGCTATTTACCCTGGTCACGTCATTTCGGACCCCGGTTCTTTTGGAGCCTGTTTACTTGAGAGGCAGATCAAAGGAAATGGATTCGGAGAATTTAAGGGGTCAATTTAAGGGGTCGGGAGTCTTTTCTGGGTACGACCATTAGGGGGGAAGGGCCTTGAGTCTATCGCGCCACCATGGGGAGGCTGCCACCAAGTTGACGGGGACAATTCCGGGCACAGTGGAGACATCGTCGCTTGACGCACGCCACAGAAGTTGTTAATTTTCGACGAGTGCGCCCGTAGCTCAGTTGGATAGAGCGTCGGGCTTCGAACCCGCAGGTCGCAGGTTCAAGTCCTGCCGGGCGCACCATTCATCTCCAACGGGCTGCCGCGGACGGTATCTGTTTCACCTATATTTCCCTTCATAGATGCCTTGTCGAACGTGCGCTTCTTGTGTCACACCGGCCCACTGGAGCACACACAGCCTGGCCCGCCCTCTCCACCCACGCCCGTCAAAGCTGGGGCGCCAGTCGCGTCACGGGGTTGGTACAAGCAATGGAATTCTCATTCAACAGGTTGTGCATATTCTATTATGAAACGTAGTCTTGACAGAAGAAAATAAGGCCTTATTATAAAGGGTATGAGTCAGCGTGAACTTACCCATGATGAGAAAAAGGCTGCGGAGGCGGCATTCCGTGGGCTTGGCCCGGATGCTCAGTGGTCAACGGCTGCACGGAAGGTGTATGACCGCCTTATCGAAGTCATTCCACAATCGACCGCCCCTTTAGTCCAGAGCCTTTCACGCGAAGCAGAGGAGAAGATTGTCCCGGGTAACAGTCTGTCCACAGAGGGTCAAGTTCAAGCGGATCATAATCAGTCCGCTTTGATCAGTGCCACAAAGTCATACGCAGTGCTCAATGATCAAGCTGCGAAGTATGCCACCCGGGAGGAAGCCGTTGAAGCTGGGGTGCTCATCGACATTTCTGCCCAGGCTGAGGACATGGGCCTTCCGCTGCGGGTGGGGATGAGCAAAAGCCTATGGGATGTTGGTGTCACCGCCTCCGATACGATTTCCGAGGACCTCTATGAGGATCGAGTCCGAGATCTCTTGATGGCGCTTCGCATCCATCTGAGCCGCTATCCTGCAGTTGTACCTGTCAGCCAGTTCCCTGCTCTCCTTTCTTTCCCACCCAACTCGGTTCCACAGATCTGTGCCGTGTGTGCCATGGTTCATTCTGAAAGGCCGGACCAGCATTTTCTCACGCTGTTGCTCCCCTCCGAGTTACCCCCCAACTTGAAGTCTTCGCTGCAGTAACAGCTCCGAAAAGTTTTTCTGACGTTATCTGGAGATGGTGTCGCAAATCCAATTCTCTCAAGGCACTTCTGCCAGCTGAGCCGTCCCCGCTTCTGAGAGGAACTTGTATGCAGCCGCCAGAGGATCGTGCGATCAACTCTGAGGAGGTGGGTTCAGAGATTGTGATGAAAAGAAACCAGGGCTTGCCATACGGG
Organism: Nitrospiraceae bacterium; assembly: GCA_041616875.1. Classification (GTDB taxonomy): domain Bacteria; phylum Nitrospirota; class Nitrospiria; order Nitrospirales; family Nitrospiraceae; genus JBFJQA01. The sequence continues at coordinate 10,490 of JBFJQA010000082.1, forward strand.
AAAGACGGAATCTAGTTTAGGGGCGCCATGTTGCCAATGTGGTTGCGAGCGTGCTAGGAAGGAAAGACCAGCAGGTGTGTCAAGAATACAGTACGTGATGCCGAATGCTATGAAAGTCTGTCACCTTCCCTACTGGGTACATTCCACGTCTCTCTAGAACGCCCTCCTCCTAGGCTGGGAGCCAGAGTGTGAGCCTGGACGCGATTTGTCGTTCAGGTGCGCAAAATTCCGCTCCCGGACTGCCATGGTACGGCGTCGTGCACGTTTCGGTACGAAAAACTCCGCGACAATTGCAATTATTCGGCGATTGCATGGAATTCCCGACAGTGGCACTCCTCTTGCTGAATCCTAGAGCCAAAGAGATTTGGCTGCTCGGAACAAACTTGAACAGGAGGGGTGGTTATGCAACGAAGAGGTCAACTGCAGATTCTCAGCGCCGTGCTTTCGCTGGCGATCCTGGCAGTTTTCGCCATGCCAGCTGATGCCGGTAAGTATCGGTGGTGGAAAAGTGGTGGGAACCACTGGGTGAAGAAGTATGACAACGGAAAGTGGCGCTACAGGGTCCTGCGCCGACATAACCGAGAGGCGGTACTGGATCGGGAAACGAAACTTGTATGGGAGAGAGTGCCGGAACCTGGACTATCTGACTGGGCTAGCGCACGCTTCGCCTGTGCCGACAAAATGGTTGGTGGGCGGAAGGGATATCGACTTCCGAGCTATAATGAACTCGCGGGCTTGATTCACGAGAAAGAGGCTGGCGAGGAAGGCGTAGCACTGGCTCCCGGTCATCCCTTCGAACTACCCGCCGGCAAGTACTGGACGTCGACTTTCGATTACGCGGCAATGTTCCAGCCAACACTGGTCGACCTCGAGACTGGCAAGGTGAGCAATTCGAATGGTACCGGTGATGCCCATGTGTGGTGTGTGCGGGGTAGCGCTCAGGGGAGCAACCTCCAGTAAGCGAATTGTTCAGACTGGGGTTGCCGTTGGTGGTAGCCTCACAAGCCTGTGGATTGTGGCGGGAGAGGGGAGTCCCTCCTCCCGCCCTTCCATTCTTGGGACTTTTCTCGGCACTCTTCTACCCCAAACAAGCGAGTAGGTGATGGCTGTTGGATTGAGCTTCATGAGGGCATCGCTTCTCGGATTCTGCCTGGTGGTTCCCGTTGAAGCGGCCGCCGAAGGCGCGGAGGCCAACCCTTCCTTTGCCCCTGCCCCTGGGCTGGACATCCGGGTCCGCGGTGATCGTCTGAGCGCCAAGCTCGATAAGGTAGCCTTGCAAGATGTGCTTGCTGCCCTGGCACAGCAAATTCCGATCGCGGTGTCCTTCAAGGGACCGGTCGGACAAAAACCCATTGCCACGACGTTTCAGGACCTTCCTCTGGAAGAGGGACTGAGGCGCATTCTCCAAGGACAGGAGTATGCCATCATCCACATGTCCCCACAGGTCGTTTCGCGCCCAGGAAGGGTCGAGGGAATCCGTGAGATTCTCGTGTTCTCAAGACCAGGAGCGGGTTCGGGTGATCAATGGACGCAGCTGGCCCAAAAACGGGCCCCCTCCTTCGAAGACCTGAGGCGACAAGCCTTCAAGTCACCCAATCCGGGAGATAGGGCCGTGGCCTTGGAAGAACTGAGGGGTATGGGGGAAGATGATGAGATTGTGCCCATTCTCACCCGGGCCCTTCAGGACAAAGATTCCGGAGTCCGGCAGCTCGCGTTGGAATTGCTCGAGGATACACTGGCTCCACTTCCGCAGGAACCCGTTGCTCAGATTGCGTTGAAAGATCGAAACCCCAGGCTTCGGGCTACGGCCCTCAATCTCTTGGCGTATCGAGGGGAGGAGAACGCAATCGGCACTCTGAAGAACGCGCTTCAAGACCCGGATTCGCGAGTGCGCGAAACGGCCGCGACACTCCTGGACGAACTGGGTGTCATGGACGAGGAAATGGAGGGGGAGGCCCAGCCTGAATAGGCACCATCCTACCCTGCGGCACCGACCTTTCCGATTAACTGACAGTCCCTCCTAGGGCCCGAATCGAAATCCGAACAGGAGTGCGACGCTCGTCTGATCTCGACCAACGGGTGGATCAAAGTTCA
>JBFJQA010000083.1:0-12420 GCA_041616875.1 Nitrospiraceae bacterium
GCGTGGTTCCAGTTCGCGCATCATCTCTGCTGTAACTTCCGCCTGCCCCCCTAAACGATCCACATTCTTGTCCAGGACTTTAATGTCAATAATCTTCCAGAGCCAATTTGCGACTCCAATGCTCTGTTTCCCAATGCCGACAACCACCTGATCAACCCCCCGAAGATCCACCACCCGCCACAGCCAACCGGCTAAGTGTACGCCGTTTCGGCCCATACCAACCACCACGCCATCAATTCCTCCAAGGTCCACCACCCGCCATAACCACTTGGCTACCCTTACCGTCATACCGGCGATTCCAAGGATGAGTGCGTCAAACCCTTGCCGGTCGACCACCCTCCACAACCATCGGGCAAACCCAAGAGTTGGTCGTACCACGTAGGCATCATATACTTCGTCAACATAGAGTTTGTTCAGAAAATGCACGTACCATCGTTTTCCCAATTCGGACTGCCGAAACCGAGATCCGGAAAATGTCGTGAGGGAAAGGTACCCAACCATAACCCCGCCGATAGCGACCGCCACCGCAAGGATAAGCTGAAGACCTATCCCCGTTGAGAATTCCGTTGGAACGACAGCCACGCGATGTCCAACAACCGGGGACAGAAATTCGACGAACCAGCGCCACAACAACAGTAACAGGCTTCCGACTAGTCCGATTCCCACTAGAACCCCCAACAGGTGGACGGGGGAAAAGAATTGAGGCCGTATGACCCTACGCGCGGTGCCGGCCTCGGGGCCAACCACAGTACCCTCGTGAAACAGCACCAAAACCACTCGGAACACATACATGGCCGTGAAAAACACCGTCAGAAATCCAATGATCCAAAAGGTCCACTGGGCGGATGCCAGATGTTGAGCAAGCCACAATTGCTCATACGGCCCCGAAAAAATCAGGACGGGCGGGAGGCCGGCCAATAGCACGGACCCTATCACCAGTGGCCACACAGAATTACGTGAGGCTGCATACGGTTGAGAAATTGATAATTCATGCGCATGCGACTCAACCGATCGAAGGGCATTTCCCGTGGAGAGAAATAAGAACCCTTTCAAACATCCATGAGCCAGCATGTGAAAAATGGACACCGCAAAGGCTCCTATACCGCAGGTCAGCACCATAAAACCGATTTGGCCTATAGTGGAATAGGCGAGTATGCGCTTGACATCAACCTGAGTCAGGGATACCAGAGCTGCATAGAGTGCCGTGATCGCCCCAATTACGGCGATGACCGCCATGGCCACTGGAGAAAGGATGATCAGTGGACTCATTCGAACCAGGAGAAAGGGGCCCGCATTGACCATCGTTGCGGCGTGGATCAAAGCTGAAACTGGCGTCGGAGCTTCCATGGCAAAAGGGAGCCATACGTGTAACGGGACCTGGGCGGATTTTCCCATGGCCCCCACCAATAAAAAGAGTGTGAGGAGGGTTAAGACGTGGATGGAAAGATCCAGGCCCAACCAACCCAGTAGATTGATCGTCGTCCCTTCCATGGTCTTGGCTTCCGCCAAGATCATTTGGATATCCAGGGTTCCAAAAGTGGAATAGGCCAGAATCACGCCAAAGCCCAATCCCACATCCGCGACTGAATTGACCAAAAAGGCTTTGGTGGCGGCCTGGGCGGAGGACTTTCGTTCCCCCCAATGAGAAATCAATAGATAGGAACAGATCCCCATGACCTCCCAGAATACATACAGCATCAGCAGGTTATTGCTCATCACCAGCATGATCATGGAGAAGGTAAACAGGGCCATCACTGCAAAGAATCGGTTGTACCGAGGATCGCCGATCATGTAGCGTGATGCGTACACATGCACCACACTGCTAATCCCCGTCACCAATAAGAGCAGTAGCACGGTAAGTTGATCCACATAGAGTGCCAAATCGACAACGAGGTCACCCGAATGGATAAGTCGATAGAGGGGAATGGAAAACGCTCCCTGGGATTCGACATGAGCGAAGGCAACGAGAGAAAGTAGAAACGAAACAGCCATTGCCGGAATGCCGATTTTATGGCCTTGCTCTCCCATCCAGGGCTTTCCGAGGAGAAGGGTCAGAACGGCCATTAAAGGCAGGAGGGGGATCAGGATGAGGAATGACATGTCAGGCATCCACTCCAATACGAATCCATTTACAGCCCTGATGGAACCGCGTTCCTGATGAGCAATCCGATGGCCTGATCGCTCAACAAGCCCAAAAGGATGATAGCCACCGAGGCCGTACCGAGACTTATGCGTATCCCCAAGGGGATTTCACGTATAGTGGATGCCTGAGGGCTGGCACGTTCACGAAACAAGCGCTCAAATAATCTTGCGAAATAGGCCAGGGTCAACAGTGTGGCAACCAGGACGGCTCCAATGGCAAAGTAATTCTGTGCTTCGAGGGCACCAAGAATAATGTACCACTTCCCGAAAAACCCTCCCGTTGGAGGAATGCCAATCATCGACATGGCGATGACCACGAGGACCGCCGACATCCATCCCGGCGCATCACGCAACCGCCCGAGGTCCGCAAGCGTCCGAGCCCCGTACAAGTGGATGAGGGCGCCCGCCCAGAAAAACAACCCAGCCTGCATCACCGCATCAGTCAAGAGATAAAACACACCACCGGCAAATCCGGTTTGATTCCCAATGCTAATCCCCACCAAAACCAACCCAATATGCGACAGGCCTCCATACGCAAACATACGTTTAATTTCTTCCTGGGTCAGAGCCAGAAACGCCCCGACCAAGGCCGCAATGGCTCCTAGAATCCCTACCAGTAAGAGGACGGGGATTTGGTACACCACGGCACTGGCCCCCAATACCCAAAACATAATGCGAATCCATCCATACAGCGCCACCTTGGTCACGAGCGAGGCCAACATGGGGGAGACCCTGTCAGGGGCATAGGTATACGCATCCGGCAACCATCCGTGCAGCGGCACCAAGGCCATCTTGATACCCAGGCCGATAAACATGAACAACACCCCAATCGCGATGGCCTTCTCGGTGACCAGGGGCGGAACCCGGTCAGCCAAGTCCGCCATGTTGAGCGTGCCCGTCTCCGCATAAAAGTAACCTACTCCCAGGAGGTACAAGGAAGCTCCGAAGGTGCCTAGAATCAAATATCGAAAACCAGCAACCAAGGCCTTCCCGCCCGCCAAGCCTACCAAGGCATAGGCACACAACGCGGACACTTCCAGGAATACAAAAAGATTGAAGAGGTCACCAGCAAAGATGATCCCAGCCAGACTGGCCACCAACAACAATACAAGGGAATAAAACGGGACAACCCGGCTCCCAAGATTCGGGAACAACACCGAACTGATGAAAATGACGCAAACAAGAGCCACAAGACTGACAGCCATGACCATCACGCTCGCCAATCCATCAGCCACCCACTCAATCCCGACGGGGGCGGCCCATCCTCCAAAGGCATAGTGAATCGAACCGGTCTGAAGAACACCGATCAGATTCAGGAGAGATAAGACGGCCATTCCCGCTAGCACGGCAAGAGCCAACGGTCGGCACCAGTCCCGGTGCTTTAGGCCGATTATCGGCATGCAGATACCCAAACCGAGGGGCAAAATGAAGAGGATGCCGGGAAGGTGTCGACTCATTCCAACCTTTTAAGAATTTCTTCCTCGTCCAAGCTGCCATATTTCTTATAGATGGCATCGGCCAAGGCCAAGGACACACCAAGAGTGGCAACACCCACGACAATCGCAGTCAAGGTCAGCACGTGAGGAAGAGGGTTGGTATACATTTCAGGTTGAATGGCCTCTGTCGTTGACATCAGAATGGGCACAGTGGCATCTCGCTTGGCACTGGTCGTCACAAGGAAAAAGATCACACTCGTCTGCATGAGATACATCCCAATCAATTTTTTTACCAAATTGTAGCGGGTCACCATGATGTAGATGCCCCAGAGAAACAGCAGCACAAACGCAATATAATTAGGTCGCTGCAGCCAGCCTTCAATCATCTCAAACATGATATTCCCGCTCCGTTTCGTGGTAGGCCAAACTGAGCACAATCGAAATCCCCGTCACGGCCACATCGATCGCCACGCCGATTTGCGTCAGAAGAATCCCAAGATACCGCCGTGATGGGGCTTCCAACCCCGGAATCTCCAGATTGGCGTAGTTGAGAAATTCGCCTCCTCCAATGAGGCATAAGCCACCGACGCCCACAAAAATAATCAATCCTATTCCGTCACCATGCAGCACCTTTTCAATGAGACGCCCCTGAGGAGACTTCAGCCCAAAGACCAGGAATGTCAGGATCATACTCGTCGTCCAGATCACCCCGGCAACAAATCCTCCCCCTGGTCCATATTGCCCGAAGAATAATACATACAAGGCAAACAATTGGGCGATGGGAATGAGGACACGACTCATGGTCTGAACAATAATGCTGTCGTGTACCCGTTTCATTACTCGACCTCCCGTAATAGCAAGGCGCACGCAATGCCAGCCGTGAAAATCACCACGGTTTCAATCAAGGTATCAAACGCGCGATAGTCCATGAGCACCGACGCAACCACGTTCGGAGTCAAGGTGTCCACATAACTCTGCTGCAAGTACACCGGAGAAACATGAACATTAGCGGGGGATGCTGGGTCTCCCAAAAGAGGAAGATCATTGGCTGCGAATAACAGAAGAAGTCCCAACAAGGGCAGTCCAAGTACTCCAGCTAGGGGAGGGGGGGGACGCCGGAGACGGCTATCTCTTGGGGCCGTATCAAACAAAGTGACGAGGAACAACACAGTCGCCAATCCAGCTCCGATCACAGCTTCGACAAACGCCACATCCACCGCGCCCAGCCAAGCCCAGACCAAGGCCAAGAAGAAACTATACGACCCTAGGATGAATACGGAGCTCATCAACTCCTTCACCAAGAATGTCGCGCTGGCTGCAGTGAGGACCAACAGTAACAACAGGGCAATATTGACGGAAAATGTCATTGGTCTTCTTCAGCCAAAGGTTTTATACCAGTCCGATAGGCCGCTCGAAGAGTTGCGTGCGCAATGACAGGATTCAGGAGAAATAGAAGGAGTAGAACGATCAAGATCTTGAACATATTGCTCCCGAATCCTTGGTAAAGCGAAAGCCCCACAAGGACGCAAAATGCGCCCAGTGAATCGGTCAGAGAGACCGCATGGCATCGTGAAAACACCTCAGGCAGGCGCAGCATGCCAATCGCGCCGACTACAAGAAAGAATAGCCCCGTCAGAATCAAAGCAATGGCAATGACGACCATTTAGACCCTGCCTCGTTGCTCAAGAAATTTGGCGATTGCAAACGCCCCAACCAAGTTCAGGAGGGCGTACCCCGTGGAGATATCTACAAACATTCCAACTCGGTCATAGACCGTCCCTATGACCACCACCAGAATGATGGCTTTGGTCGAAATCCCGTTCAACCCCAATACTCGATCAAATACCGTTGGCCCCTGAATGACCCGGTACAAGTACACAAGAATTAAAGCGGAAAGTATCATCAGGACAACCATGAAAAAGGCGGTGATTTGTGGCCACTACCTTTCTGAAAGACCCCGGCAATTTTTCGCTCCATCAGGCCACTGACAAGATCATTCCCCGAGGCCTCATCAATTACATGGACCATAAAGTGGCTGCCGTTGACTTCAACCGTAATGGTACCTGGCGTCAGGGTGACGGAATTCCCGAGTAAAACGATCGCAGCCTGATGAGTAAGGTGAGATCTATAGGAAATGAGCTTCGGGTTAATGGGTAACCCCGGACTCAGAATGAGTTTCGTGAGGTGCAGACTACTTTGGACAATCCGCACAAGGAGCCAAGGGATGTATAGCAGCAGACGGCCCCAAGGGAACTGGTGAAAGGGCGAATGCGGATACCCGGTGTTCAGCCACGCCACTCCACAGGAACCCAGGAATCCGAGGACCACATGGAGAGCATTGTAGCGTCCGGATAACACGAGCCAGAGTCCGAAAAGGGCAATCGTGTTCGCTGCAAACTGCTTTGGGAAAACAGACTTCATCGCTCCCAACCTCCCTCAACCTGTAAACCAGGGATCTGACGTCATTCAGCTAAAGAAGATGAAAAAAAAGCCAACCATGGGTTTTCGAATGAAGCATTCCAAAAACCCGGTTGGCTTGTACTGTCTCTAGCCTAGTCGGCGCCGAGAAAACTAGAGACCCTACGGCCATTTCAAAGGATGTTTTGCTAAATTGGATGCTCCCACTCTCCCAATTCGATCTCTGACCCTTAGCAAGAGGGGGTTCATCTTTTTTACAACAGGCACGTCTCTGCCCTTGTACCAAGCACCCTCTTCCGTGCACAAGCCCGGGCCGAGGCTGAACATGATAAACGCGTCTTATGACCATCCGATTTGGGACCACATGACCCTTCAGGTGGGGCCGAAAGCCCTAGCCAAAACCATTCGGACAAAGCCTGAGAGTCATTCGATGAGGAATGCTATACCAGTTCAGATTCAATACTTCTCTCATGCCCCCAGGGAATCCTACTACCTATCGATAGCAAGTGGTTTCCAAGTTGCATCCGGGAGGTAACGTGAAAATATTCTGGAGGCCGGATCGAATGCTGTCAAATTCATCCACTGGTTTTGGAACAAGTGCTGGAGAAGCGGGTGTTTCTGCACGATGCCTGTTATCCGATCCGGCGGTGCCTCGATGATGGCTAATAGGCGTATGGGCTCGTGATAATGTCGTGCGCCATCGTTCACCGATTGGAGAGGAAGGCCTTTTTGAAGGTCGCTTTGGCTTCCTAACATCACGCCAACACCGCCCGTGACGTTGTGAATAACTTTGCTTCCGCTCCCATAGCCCCAAGGATCAACTGCAGAAAAGTAATAGGTCAAACTAATAAGTTCCCCAACGATCAACGGCGCCATCATTATTTTCTCGAGAAGCTCACCCTCTGGATCTGACTCCGGATCGTAGGAATGCAAAAAGACTCTTCCTCCCAAATTCAGACCCTTGGTGATGGCCCGCCTTCCAATGAAGAAGGCGGCATTGCCGGACAGTCCCCACTCAGGACGGGGATTAGCCCAATCCATGCTTCGTTTCCGCACATGGGCGAAAGCCTCACGGGGAGAGACTTCTGTCGGAGCACCAGGAATTCGATCACAGCGTTCAAGCGCCTGCTGGGTGCCAGCGTCCTCAAGGTCCTTCTCCAACACCTCTAAATCCGACCTGTGACTGGATGGAACATTGACAAGATCATAGAACGTGACTCGATCTGTGGTCGTGTTATGTTTGGCCGGAAGAAACCAGGTGTCCTCTGGGATATCCAGGCCGTGATCCTTGAGAATTCGCCGCACTTCGGGCTTATTTGCCATGCCTGCAAATACGCGAGCGTTGGGATCACCATGACTTCCTCCACACGCCCCACAGTCCAGCGCCGCAAAATAGGGATTATTGTCCGATTGGCTCCCATGCCCGCATACGAGTACGAATCGGCCAAAGTTCTTCGTGAGCCCGATTATACGCAGCCCTCCTTCCACAAAGGCAGCTTGCTCTTGAAGGGTAAAGCCTTGAATGAGCTGGGCAGGACTTTCTGTTGCTTCCTTCCTCTCAGCTGACCGGTCAACGGGGATATCCGTAAGAATACGACCCCCGAGCCAGTAGTGGACACAATTTCTGAGGGTAGCGTAGGAAGCCCGAAACAGAGTTTTTCCTATCAACCCGATGCTAAAAAACATTCCCAAGACCTCAATGAGTATAAAGGACGCGACCGGATTTTGTTTGAGATCGTGGAATAGATGTTGACCGAGTTGATGCCAGCGTGTCCCGGAGAGATATTCTCTCATCCTGTCATCCTGTGCAGCTCTCGGAACTTCGACCACTTCCGCGTTTGGGGTCAACAATATTGGGCACAACGCCAGATGGTCGTGACTATCAAAGGCCACATGACTCATTGGCACTCCAAAAAACCCGGCATAGCCGAATGTTTCGTAGGGCCCTTGGGCTTCCCAATGACGCCGAAACGGCTCCGACCGGGCATCGATACAAAAGATCCCTTGAGCTCGAGGCCGCCCATCACCAATCGGGGCAGCCCTTTGATGTCCAAGGATCTTCTTCAGTAAGTGCTGCCGGTAGACTTCCTCATAGGCTTCGAGCCAGACCGGCCCATGAACGTCCGTGGGAAACTGATCCACCCAGTCAAGTAACGTGGCCATGTCCACTTCAGTCAATTCAGCTAGATCGAGGGACGTCAACTCCAGGAACTGGGCCAGGTGAAGGAGCCGCCATGCTTTATGACAGACGCCCTCAGTATTGGGGTCAGTAAGGTGTGAAGGGGGAGAGATCATGGCCTGATAATGCTCCAGGTGTTCGCTCCAATAATCTCTAAGAGCCGGTAACGTCCCCTCGATCCCCCATTCCCGTTGGCAAAGAACGTTCGCCAATTCGGATTCGTAAAACAGCCTGACGGCAAGGTATTGGACGGCATCCAACGGATAGTGTTGCTGCGCCGGATAGCCTGGATTGTTCCCTCGCCATCGAACGAACCCGGCCCAGCCCGGCAATTGGGCCAGATGCCGGGAAAGGTACTCTCGCCAACGCTCAACGGGGATTGCCAGCGTCTGAAGATGCGTGAGCAAGGCGTCTTCGGGTTCTTCTGGAAGCTGGCTAACCTTTTCGCGAACGCGACGAATGCCGAGCAGGGTACTTGCGTGATCGTCTTGAACGAGCGTTCGCCATGCCCCGTAAAATCCTTTTTCCCGCGAAGGCATGCTCCATCCGGCCATCCCTTCGTCAACAAATGCGGCAATCCATTTAATCATTTGGTCATTGATGGAATCGACCAGAGTACCGTGGGTCAAAGTGTCCAGCCAATCACTTAACGTTCGGCTAGCGGGCACATCCACGGGGCGGGAATGAGAGGAAGGGTGACGGAGACCGGAGTCGCCTCCCGGATCAGCGGTGTTGTGAAAGAAGCCCCCCGACACGGGGTCAACCAGGTCGAAAGCAGACAATGACCTTTTCCAGATATTGTTCAGGTAGGCACCTTCCGGATCATGCCGGCATTGCTCGCATTCACGAATCGTTCGTTCAATAATGCGTTTCCTGGAGTTCTCAGGAAGATCGACGCGAAATTGCCTCGTCCCCCCCTCCAACTCGAGGGTCCAAGTGAAGAGGACAGGATTCAATTCTTCAATTCCATACATGAGATGAACCTGCCAGACCTCCCCGACATGCAGAATACGCTCGCCAACCTGAATGGTTGTACGAGTAGGAAGTGAAGGTCCCACGCGACGAAGAGCCTGCTCCAGCGCGCTCTGGGTGATTCGACCTTGATGGAATAACTGGCGATACTCTTCAAGAGGCAGAAACCCCTTGGCTCCCAGCAGATGCTGGGCTTCCCCGACCGCATCTGAGAAAGGCAAATGTTCGAGATCCCTCAAAGGATTGTAGTAGGCGAAGGTTTTCATGGGCCAATACGGCCCAATCGGCCGACAGGCCTCCTCGACAATCGCTAGCAGCCGGTTCCTATCGTTGGGAGATATCGAGACGATATCTGCCTCAATCGAGCTCATTCAAACGATCTCCCTTCTTTGTCTGGTCCAATTGACCGCTTGAACTTGAGTGATTCCAAGCAGAACTCTTGTCAGAAACCAGGAATGTTTCACTGGAACGAAAAAGCCAACCCCAAGCTCTCTCCTTTTCAAATACTTCAAAGGAGGTGGCTTCGGTTGGCTTGCTCTATAGCTCGCCTTGATCCAGACAGAAGCAGCTCGCTATGCGACAAATGCGTATTCGGTCTAAGGTCAAAACCAGGATGTCTGCCTCTCTTTCCAGAAAGTAGGAGAACTACCCATTCTGCTCTTGACCTCAGTTCAACAATAACTTATATCAGGGTCTCCGTTTGTTCCTCAAGATAATTGAGTGATTTTCCTGAGATCAGATTGTTGATGAATCCATAGATCCATTGGCTGGGCAAATCAGTCAAAAGTTTACCTTTATGAAAAACGGATCCAAAAGAGGCGAGGCGGAGGCCGCGATCAGAAATGCCATCATCAAGTTTGAGCAGGAATTTATGGGACGCGGGCCCACTGATGTCCGAGCTTTCATCATTCGTGACATCATTTTGATTCGCTTGAAAGGAGTCCTGACACAAGCTGAACGTCAATTGGCCAAGAGCGAAGAAGGCATCAACATGGTCAAACAAATGCGGCAAAATCTGATTTCCCAAGGGAGAGACCAGCTCTGCCAACAAATCCTCGAAATCACCGGGGCCGGACCCACCGCCTTGTTCACCGACATCGATGCGAGAATCGGCGAAAGGGTGATCGTTCTCACGCTCGACCGCGACTTGGAGTCCACCTTCACGTAAGAGCCAACATAGACCAGGCGATACTGAGGCGAGATTGCAACGTCTTCCGCTAGACATTACCGGGGACGTCCCTGTACGCATCGACGACCGGGCAAGAGGCAACCTTTTTCGCTGACATACCTATTCTGCTCCATTTCCCTCCCGGGACCGCTCCTCAGTTAATATGCTGGTTGCTGATTCATCTAGGCTACGTGTTTGTCCTCGCGTAATAAGACGTTTGCTGGCTAACAGCGCCCTGGCACCTGCTGACACGATTGCATTATAATCTCCAGGCTTGGGCACTGCGGGGCACGGACGTATGGACTCTGCGTCGTCACCTGCACCTCGCTCAAGAGCTAGAGAGACGCGGCGGGAGGCATCTCGTTTTCAACAAGACATCGCTGCTTTGGATAAGAAGCCCCACTCGACCTGCCACGTCTCGTCGCGTCCCAGACGATAAGTCTGGCCGGGCAGGGCCTAGCTGCATAAGGTCGTGAACTTAGGTGAACGTCCGGCCCACCCCCGATCGGAGGCGACTCGGCCGGCCTCGTCACAAAAGGCTAATGAGGTCAGATACTAGCGAGGTTGAACTTACTCGAAGCATGTCTAATGACTCCGCTTTAGAGGAGCGAGCCTAAGCCGGTAGCCGGCTCTCCCCCGCACGGAGCGCAAAGCGATGCCTGCGCAGGCGGTGCGTAACGTCTTATGAATCTCCCAACGAACAGACCTTCGCAAAGTTCTCTGCCTGTTCCACGCGAACGGGCGGCGCAGATGTTGTGGAATGGGGAAGAGGCCGAGGGTGCGCCTTTCAGAGAGCGGCCTCGGTCCTGGGCTGCGGTGGAGATTCCTTGGCGGCTGCGTATGGCGGGACGCGTCGCCATGTCCCTGTTTACCCTGTTTATGGTATCGATCGCCTTCATCCCCTGGACGCAAACGATCACAGCGAGCGGCCGGCTTTCGGCGTATTCACCCTTCGATCGCCCACAGGACATTCACTCCCAGATCACCGGGCGGATCAAGCGGTGGCACGTGCTCGAGGGTGAGGTGGTCAAGAAGGGCGAGATCATCGTGGAGCTTGAGGACGTGGACCCGAGTTTCATGGCGCCTGAGCTGCTCAATTTACTTCGGCAATCCAAGGATGCCATCGCGCAGACCCGGAACGCGGCATTGGAACGTGCCCAGCAATTAGCGAACAGAATTGGGGAGATGGAGAAACTCCTGAAGGCAGCAGTACCATCGGCGGAAGCACGTGTCCTGGAAGCGGAGAACAAGATTCGAGCAGCCGAGCAACGAATCATAGCTGCGAGAATCGCCTTCGAGACGGCTGAACTGAACCTTGACCGCCATAGACAGCTCGCCGAGGAGGGTCTTGTGTCCCAGCGCGAATTAGAAGTGGCGATTCAGAGTTCGATCGCGAGTCGTGCGGATCTCGAGGCCACCCAAGCCGCGCTCGAACAGGCGAAGCAAGCCAAACGTGCCCTCAGCTTCGGACGTGACCAGATCAATGCCGAAGTGGCTCAGCGCCTCCTAGATTCGAAGGCTGCTCGTGCCGCCGCCCTGGGAGAAGCGGCGCGAGCGGCTGACGAACTGGCCACCGTGGAATTAAGGCGGTCAAACGCGGAGCAGCGGAGGCGCGCCAGTCGGGTTGTGGCGCCGATCGACGGGACGGTCGTGCACATGGCGCAGGTGGGGGCTGGAGAACTGGTCAAGCCCGGGGACAGGTTGGTACGCGTCAGCCCGCGGAGCCAGGACCATGCCGTGGAGCTCTGGGCCAAGGGGATAGACGCGCCCTTACTTAGTGAGGGGCGGAAGGTTCGTCTGCTCTTCGAGGGCACACCCGCTATTCCGCTTCCGGCCTGGCCCGAGCTCATGGCGGGCACCTTTGGTGGAGAAATCAAGGTTGTCGACCAGGTGGATGATGGCAACGGGAACTTCCGCTTCTGGGTAACTCCTGACCAGGGGGACCGACCCTGGCCAAACCAGAGTCGCGTAAGGCAAGGCACCCAGGTCATGGGATGGGTGCTTCTCAACCGCGTACCGTTGTGGTATGAGCTGTGGCGACGCTTCAATCTCTTTCCGCCCGACTACAATAAGGACCAGCCCAAGCTTCTCGATGCCGTGCTCCC
>JBFJQA010000084.1:0-12370 GCA_041616875.1 Nitrospiraceae bacterium
ACCAGCCGGCCACCAGGAACAAGAGCTTTCCTAGCTTTTTCGATCACGCGATCAGACTCAGGCACATAACCCAACGCACCAACCGACAGGACTGCGTTGACTCGTTCCGGAAACTGATATGCCACCATGTCTGACTCGACTAACTCCACATTGTTCCACCCAGAGCGTCGAACCCTTTCTCCTGCACGTTCAAGCATCCCAGAACTGAGATCGACACCAATCAATCGCCCTTCCGGTCCGATGCGGTCCATAATGAGCGGAAAGCTCAACCCCGTCCCACACGCGAGATCGACCACGCAATCTCCGCGTTTCAGACGCAAGAGTTCGACGGCGTGCAAACGGTAGGCTTCGAGGCGCAACCCTGTCAGCCGATACAGTTGTAGCGCGAAGTCGTAGCGCTTCGCGTGCCGTTGGTAAATCCCATGAACCTCTTGTTTTGAGATAGCCATTTGCTCACCTCTGGAAAGCCGGCCTCGCTTCTGGAACCCCATGCCTCTATTTATAGAGGCTGCGATCAATCAAGCTCCGGCGTTATCCCGCTGGCGAATTAGGTCCTTAGTCTCTGTATGCCAGCGCCAGATGGTATAAGTGGCGGGAATCACGAACAGTGTTAAGAGCATCGCCGACGCCACCCCTCCAACCATGGGTGCTGCGAGCCGTTTCATCACATCGGCTCCGGTGCCGGTGGCCCACATGACCGGAATGAGCCCCATAATGTTCGCGAGCCCGGCCATGGCCATGGGCCGAATGCGCTCAACGGCGCCCAGATGGACGGCGTCAATGAGCTCCTCAAGGGTTCGTAGCGTGCCCGCTTCTTTCCGCCGCTTACAGGCTTGGTCCAGATAAATCAGCATGACGGCGCTGGTCTCTGCCGCCACACCGGCCAGCGCGATGATGCCCACCCACACCGCGATGCTCATGTTGTAGCCAAGGAGGACCAGGTACCAGAGCGCGCCGACCAGCGAAAGCGGGACACCCAGCATCACCATCAATGTTTCGGCGACGGACCGGAACGCAAAGTAGAACAGGACGAAGATAATGGCTATGGTCAAGGGTACGAAAATTGTCAGCCTTTGCCGGACTCGTTCCATAAACTCATACTGGCCGGACCAGGCGAGGGTATACCCCTGTGGAAGCTCAACCTTTTCTTGCACCACCTTCTTGAGATCCTCGACATAACTCCCAACATCCCGGCCGGCCATGTCCACGTAGACATAGCCGGACAGCATGCCGTCTTCATCTCGGATCATCGCCGGACCACTGACAAACCGAAGGGTCGCCAATTGGGCGAGCGGCACCTGGGCACCGGTCGGTGTCTCGACCAGGACGCGGCGTAGCTTTTCGGGGTCATCTCTGAGCTCACGCAAGTACCGGACGTTAATTGGATACCGCTCGCGCCCCTCGATCGTCGTGGCAATGTTCTTTCCCCCGATGGCTGACTCGATCACCCGTCCGATATCCATCACCGTGAGGCCATACCGCGCAATTTCCTCGCGGTTGATGTCAAAATCCAGGAAGTATCCGCCGAAGACCCGTTCCGCATATACGCTCCTTGTCCCCGGCACATTCTGGAGGACCATTTCCAGATGTTTGCCGATCTGCTCAATCTGCTTGAGGTCAGATCCGAAGATCTTGATACCGACTGGTGTCCGAACACCGGTGGTCAGCATGTCGAGGCGGGCTTTAATCGGCATCGTCCAAGCATTGGTGACCCCTGGAAACTGGAGAGCCTTGTCCATCTCCTCGACCAAGCTTTCGTAGGTGACCCCAGACCGCCACTGGTTTTTGGGTTTAAGATTGACCACGGCCTCCACCATGCTGAACGGAGCCGGATCGGTGGACGTATCTGCACGGCCCGCCTTACCAAACACCTGTTCCACTTCGGGAAAAGCTTTCAGCTTCTGATCCATTTGCTGTAAGAGCATTGAGGCCTGTGTCACGGAGATTCCAGGGAGGGTGGTGGGCATGTAGAGAATTGTCCCTTCATACAAAGGTGGCATGAATTCGGATCCCATGCGTTGAAAGGCGGGGACAATGGTCAGGGTCAGTCCAATCGCCAGCGCCACAACCACCCACCGGTACCGCAGTGCAAGATGGAGAAACGGCGCGTACAGCTTTTGCAAACCGAGGCTCACAGGGTGCCGTTGCTCAGGGATGATCCGGCCGCGGATGAGAAATTCCAACAAGGCCGGGATGAGCGTGATGGCCAGAATGGCGCTCATGGCAATGGCCAAATTCTTCGTGAAGGCCAGTGGCTTGAAGAGACGGCCTTCCTGCCCCTCCAAGGTAAACACGGGCATGAATGCGATGGCGATCACCAGCAGCGAGGCAAAAATGGCCGGCCCGACTTCCTTGGCCGAATCAATGAGCACTTGCGTACGCTCTCCAATCCGCCCTCCACGTTCCCACTCCTCCAACCGTTTATGCGCGTTATCCACCATCACGATCGCGGCATCGACCATGTCCCCGATCGCGACGATGATGCCGCCAATGGACATGATGTTCATCCCGATCCCCATAAGGTACATAGGAATAAACGCGAGAAGCACTGCCAGGGGGAGGGTGAGAATCGGGAGCAGCGCCGATCGAAGGTGCAATAGAAATCCAATGATGAGCACGCTGACCACGATCAGCTCTTCAATGAGGTTCTCGGTCGCGGTCGCAAAGGATTCGCGTATGAGACCGCTTCGATCATAGGTGGTCACGACTTTCACCCCCGGCGGCATGGAGGGTTCCAATTCTTTGAGCTTGGCTTTGATGCGGTCAATCACCTTTAATGCGTTCTCACCGAAGCGCATGATCACCACCGCGCCCACCACTTCTCCCTGGCCGTCCAGTTCCACCAATCCACGTCGCATGTCAGGGCCCAATCGAACGGTGGCCACCTCGCGTAGGAGGATGGGGGTTCCGTGCGGGTTGACGCCCACCGCGATCTGTTCGATGTCCGCCACGGACTGGATATAGCCGCGTCCCCGGATCATGTACTCCACTCCGGAGTACTCCACGACTCGCCCGCCCACATCGTTATTGCTCATGCGGATCGTTTCGATGATGTCGGGTAAGGAGAGCTTGTAGGCCAGGACCTTGGTGGGATCGAGGTTCACCTGGTATTGACGGACAAAGCCCCCGACGCTCGCTACTTCAGCCACGCCCTCCACACTGAGCAACCAGTAGCGAAGATACCAATCCTGAAAGGACCGGAGCGAAGCCAGATCATGTTGCCCGGTTTCATCGATCAGGGCATATTCGAAGACCCAGCCTACGGCAGTGGCATCGGGCCCAAGCTGGGGGGTTACCTCTTCTGGGAGCCGACCAGCCAGCTGGTTCATGTATTCCAGCACCCGACTCCGCGCCCAATAGATATCCGTCCCGTCTTTAAAGAGGACATAGACATAGGAGAAACCAAAGTCCGACAAGCCACGCACGGCCGTGACCTTCGGGGCGGAGAGGAGGGCGGTGACAATGGGATAGGTAATCTGGTCCTCGACCAGGTCCGGTGAGCGTCCCGGCCATTTGGTGAAGACGATCACCTGGGTGTCGGAGAGATCCGGCACCGCGTCCACGGGCGTGTTGTTCATCGCCCACAAGCCCACCGAGGCGAACCCGAAGATCAGCAAAAAGACGATGAACCGGTTCCGGGCGCTGAATTCAATAATGCGCGCAACCACGGGTCTCCCTAATGTTTCATGCCAGCCATGCCGCCGACGGCTGCCTTCAACTGGCTCTCGGAATCAATCAAGAAGTTTGCCGACGTGACGATGTGATCCCCTTTCTTCAGTCCCTCCAGCACCTCCACCCAGTCGCCGGCCTGGACGCCCAGCTTCACGGTTCGCCATTCGAGTTTGCCGCCGCCGTGATGGATGAAGATCACCTGCCGCTCTCCCGATTCCAGAATCGCATCTCGCTGAATGGCCAGTCGGGTGCCCAACGGAATCTTCAGTTCCACGTTGGCATACATACTTGGTTTCAGCCTCTCGCCGGGGTTATCGACCTCGAAGCGGACTTTCGCGGTGCGAGTTTCGGGATCCAGTGTCGGATAGATAAACCCGAGGGAACCTTTGAGGGCCGTTTTGGGATCATAGGAGAGGGTCACTGTGGCATTCTGTCCGAGTTTAATTATTGGCAGTTCATACTCATAGATATCAGCCGTAATCCACACGTGTGAGAGATCCGCGATCATGTAGAGCTCGGTACCGGGTGTCACGTAGGTGCCTGCTCGTGCTTCCATCTTGAGTACGGTCCCGGTGATGGGGGAATGCATCGGCAACGTTCGCAACACCTTACCGGTTCGTTCAAGATCCCGGATGTGATCTTCGGTGATATCCCACAGCTGGAATCTGCGCCTGGTGGCTTCGAGTAGGTCTTTGGCCCCTCCTGATACTTCTGGGAATTCGCTTTTGCCGAGTTCACGAATCCCTTGCAGGGCCAACAAATATTCCTCTTGCGTGGCCACCAGGTCGGGACTGTAGATGGTGAAAAGGATTTGTCCCTTTTTGACATGGTCTCCGATTGCGCTCACCAAGAGCTTTTCAATCCATCCCTCGAACTTGATGTTCACCCGCGCGAGGCGGCGTTCATCGACCTCGACTCGACCGACCGTACGGATCTCCTTTTGCAGTGGATGACGTGCCGCCTCTTCAAACCGTACCCCAATGGTTTGCAGCCGCTCGGGCGCGATCGTCACCATGTTGGGTTTCACTGCCGGCATAGGTGCTGGTGCCGCAGGAGGCGCCTCTTCCTCGGAAGACGGTTTTTCCCGTCCTATTTCCATGCCGGGCATGTCGATCATTCCTTCATGCGGAGGACCGGCTGGAGACGGAGCAGGCTCTCGGCTGAGCACCCAGAACGCTGCAGCCAGCCCTCCAAGGAGAGTTAGCCCGATAATGATGTAGACAGCCCGACGTACCATGGAATCTCCCTCCTACTTCCCCCGCTCCCTGGTCAGTGGGC
This sequence comes from Nitrospiraceae bacterium, assembly GCA_041616875.1. GTDB lineage: Bacteria > Nitrospirota > Nitrospiria > Nitrospirales > Nitrospiraceae > JBFJQA01. Next base: position 4,951 of record JBFJQA010000084.1, read on the forward strand.
CACCGGTGAGTTCTTCAAGTCTCGCTACCGCTTTTTCGTGCGCGACCATCTCGCCATGCAGTTCCAATTCGTTTTCTTGCAGGGTGAGGAGATTGTTCAAGAGTGTGAGAAAGTCCACCTTCCCGACGGCGTAGCCCGCCTGGGCGGATCGGAGAGCAAGTGTGGCTTGGGGAATGATGGCGTCTCCCACAATACTCATAAGTCGCTTTGCACGGTGAGCCCGTTCGTAGGCGTCTTTCACCTCAAATAGAACAGTTTGTCGGGCCGCGGTGAGTTCCTGCCGCGACCGTGCCAAGTCTGCCGCCGCCTGGTTGACACCTTCCCGCTGCTTCGTCTGAAAAAATAGTGGAATCTCGATCCCGATCATCACCTGGTAGCCGTTCTCCTCGATGCGATTATTACGAAGACCCCGAGCGCGCACATTGAAATCAGGGAAGTACTCGCGACGGGCGAGGGAGAGTGCCTCTTCCTCTCGGGCCACGCCTTTTGCCGAAGCCAACAGAATCGGTGAGAAATTCTCAGACCGCCGTGCCAGCTCCTGCAGGTCCAAGGGAATTGGCGTGATCCGAATCTCTTCCGGAGTGCCAAGAGGGCCGGTGGGAGATTGGTTCAACAGACGATTGATGGCCGCGTGCAGACTCTCTTTTTCTTGCTCGAGCACCGCAAGCCTGTCGAGGACGCGCGACACCTCCACCTGTCCGCGAAACACGTCCTGCTGCGCCGCTCGCCCGACGCTGTACCGAGCGTTTGCTGTTTTCTCAAAGTGCTTCAAGAGGAGCTTGTTCTTTGCCACAATCTCGATACTCTTATGCACGAAGTGGAGGTCCCAGTACTCCTGCGTCAACCGTGCGATCAGTCGGAGCCGTGTGGCGTAGTAAAGGTGCTCTGCGCGGTCGGCCTGTCGGGCGGCCACTTCGCCACGAAGGCTCAGTTTGCCAGGGAATGGGATATCTTGGCGAAGCCCGTACATAGGACCCTCGAGCGGTTCCACCATCGGCATCTGCTGATACCCGAGCTCAAGCCTCGGATCGGGAAGCGTTTTCACTTGAGGCACGACAGCCTTGGCGGCGTCCCACCGTTCGCGAAATGCCTTGATCTCCGGGTTCTGCTGCGTCAGTTGCTCGATGAGGGTGGGTAATGACAGCCTCGGCTCATGTGCGGTCTCCGCCCTCGACACCCCGAATAGGGCAGCGGCGAAGCAGGGGGCGGCCAGCAACGCTGCGCCGAGACAATGAAACCTGGGCATGGTGTACCTCTCTGTTAAGGGACCTTCGGCTTAGACCACGCGCACGTGAACAAGCGCTCACATTGGAAAAGTCGAAGAGGTAGCGGGTATCAGATGCGGAAAACGCGGAGGAATGTGTATAGCGGAAGATCAGATCTCTTGAGAGGACTCTCAGAGTTCTCAGAAGCGATGGTCATAGGAGCGACGGCACAGGAATAGCTCCCTGTGGACGCAAGAGCCGCAGATTCTTCAATGGGCAAGCTCCTAGCCGAAGAAGTCACGAGATCCGAGCAGGTCCCCTCTCCCGCCACCATTTGATCGATCGGCGAGACTTGGATGCTCGGTTCTCCGGCTACACTGTGCGGGACCATTACACAGAAAGCCCCCACAATGTGGCAGAGGACGAGTGCCACGATGAGGGTAGAGGCTAAGAGTTGGGTGGGTCTGGGTTGAGCGGACATGATAGCTTGAACTCTACTCCTGGGAGCTCACGTAGGGAAGCTCCCCTATATTCCAGTGCTACTGCGCACACGGGGGTTATGAGCAAGATGAATGCCATATAGCTCTATCCACGCGAGGATATACCTCAGATCACGAAATTACAAAGGCTTGTATGTAGCTTGCCAAAACTTGGCCAGCACCATTCCGGATTTCCGCCACAGCGCGATCTGTCGTGTATGTGGCGAAAGGCCACAAGAGATCTACTAGGTCGACGGCCGACGTGCTCGCAAGAATAAATTGATGCTTCAGCCGCTTAGAGCGTTTCCCAAATTTGTAAGCCGTAGTGGTGCGCCAACGAGGAGTGTTAACCTCGACAACTGCGCGGACCGAGAGCCGACGACTTGCCTCATGATGGGTATCAAATCGGGCCAGGCGGCGAAATCATTTCTTCCTGGACCTCGAAACAAGGACGCCTAGGGCATTGAAGTAGCAACCTGGTTGTCTTCCATTTCGATGCAGGGCTGTGACCCTACACTTTGAACGGCAAGAGAACTCCAGGGACTCAGGCCTACGGTCCTGCTTCACTGTACCTGGTCGCCTGCCTTCTCGCGTCAGGCTTTGGCTCAACGAATCGGGAGTATCTTGGCCATTTCTTCGCTGAAAACTCGTGTTTTTTGCCCTAATATTGCTCAAACTCGCCCTGAAAAACCCCCAAGAAACCGGCTTATAACAGGTTCCGTAAAATCCACTCCGTGGCGGATGCCGTGTAGCCCACCCGGTCAGGTCCCTCGAGAGCGTCATTCCTGCTGGGTCAAAACCCTGCGTGCCTGGGCAGTCTCGGCCGGTTGATTTTCCAAGGGATTTCCCGCATGGTTGTCGGGGTTCAAAAAGAATACCTTTTGAGTACACCTGTAGCCTTCTCTGGACGGCTCAATGGCTCCTTCTATCTTTATCGGTTCCCGCACCCCTGTTATTCCCAACGAATGAGATAGGACCGGTGCCGTCTCTGATGCAGAGGAGCCAGTTTCACGACCCATGAAGATTATCTGCTTTCCCCACTTTTACTATCTCTCAGAGGCATCACGCCTCGTCGAGATCGGCAAGGTTCTGCGCAACCTCGGACACGAGGTGCAGTTCTTCAGCCATGGGGGGATGTATGAGTGGGTCGCTCGGGGAGAAGGCTTCGAGGTCGTCCCTGTCGAACCGCAAATGACAGCCGAGCGAGCGGAAGAGTTCAAAGCATTCAATCGAGGCGAGCGCGATCCGCGCGGCAGTTTTTTTACATTCGAAGAGCTGAAAGAATATGTGCCCCCGGAAGCCGATGCGTTCCGAGAGGCTCGGGCCGACGCGGTGCTAATTGGGTGGAATCTTCCTTCCTATCTGTCGGTCCAGCTCGTTGACATCCCCATCATCGTCCAGCAGCCTGGCCCATTCACCGCCCCGTTCTTTGACCGAGGGATGACCGCGTTCGCGCCCTCGTTGAAATTCCCCGGGGTGAACCTCCTGCGCTACCTACCGATGAACCGGATTCTCACTTGGTTAGTGCCCCGGCTGCAGATATGGATCGGCCCGTTCAACCAGCTTGCCGCAGACCTGGGCTTGCCGCAGTACAAGAGTCTGCTGGACATGATGGCAGGGGACCTGACCTTGGTAATGGATGCGCCGGAGATCTTGGGCGTCCCACCGGAAGATCTCGTGCACTATCAACCGCGTCACCCCGAGTTTTTTCGCCGACCGCCAACGTATCGCTATGGGGGACCCTGCTTCGCCAGGATCCCAGGTGACGTCCCCAAGCGCGTTCGCCAGCATTTCGAAACTTCGAAGACGAAGGTGTACTGCAGCATGGGAACTTCAACCACCCCGGAGGTGCTCAGCGCTATCATTGACATCGTAGGCGATCTCGATCTCCGAGCCGTGATTGGCGCGACGACCATCCTGGATGAGAGTTCACGGGACAGGTCGGATCGGGTTCTGGTGGTCCCGCATTTCCCAGCCCACCTTGTGAACCCGCTGGCCGATATCGCAATCACGCATGGGGGGGCAGGAACGGTGCAGACGGCGATCCATGCTGGCACGCCGCTGGTGGGGGTGCCCATGCACCTGGAGCAGGCGGGCAACATCTCCTTGGTCCAGCGCCAGGGAGCTGGCGTCATGCTGTGGAAGCAGAGCCTGAGCCGACGGCGGCTAAGCCGGGCCCTAGAAAAACTTGTCACCGAATCCAGCTTTAAGGAAAACATGCTCCGTCTGAAACAGATCCAGGATCGGATCGATGGTGCCACCAATGCGGCGCAGGCGATCCTGAGTTTTCTTGGAAATCGGCGTTAACCGATCGCAGTTGGAAGAGAGTTGCCAAAAGCAGTAGATTCTGAACCTAGATGACTCAGAAACAAATATCTATGAAACCGCAGGGACGGAGAATGGCTGGAAACGACCCAAAGCCGCTGGTCGCGGACCATCCACGGCATGCCCGCAAGGTGTGCCCAATGCGGGCATTGCCTACGCAAAATGGATTCGATGTAGTACGCTTGGTACTTGCGTTTGTTATGCAAGGAGGCCCCGCCAGTGACCGAACAACAACTCAGTAGAGTGGCCGCCGACTTGCCAAACACGAGTCGCTCAAGATACGTCAACATCCACGGTACTCAGGTCGTGGACTGTTGGGCGTTTCATCATCGCCGCCAGCATCTCGCTCGCCGGCACCTACATCACGAGCACCGGTTTGTGCTCGATGGACATGATGAGGGAATATTTGGCCCGAGCGAAATGGTCATGATGCGCTACACGATGCAACACCGCCCCGAGGCGACACTGGAATGACATCTCAATCCCCCACCACCGAGTACGACGTTATAGTGATCGGGTCCGGCATGGGCGGCATGACGACCGCGACTGCGCTCTCTCGAATGAACCATAAGGTCCTGCTTCTTGAGCAAGCAAGTACAATTGGTGGGTTGACTCACACTTTTTCTCGGGAAGGATTCACTTGGGACGTTGGCGTTCACTACTGCGGTACGTTTCGCCATGATCAGCCGGGCGGAAAAATGCTTGACTGGCTCAGTGGCGGGACAATCGAGTTCCGCTCGGTTGGCACCGTCTATGACACGATCCATTTCCCGGATGGGTTCAAGATTCCGGTCGGACGCCCGGCCGAAGCGTTCATGATGGAACTTAAAGATCGATTTCCCAACCACACTGCTGAAATCGACGCCTATTTCGAAGCACTGCAGTCAGGGGAGGAGGCCGTGCGTATGGTTACGGCCGAGCGATCGATGCCTGAACCGTTCCGTTCCGCACATCGCTGGTGGAACAAAAAGAAAATCCGGCGATGGTGTGGTCGCACTACCGGCGAAGTTGTCGCCGAATACGTGAGCGACCCGAAGCTCGCGGCTGTCTTGTCAGCACAGTGGGGCACCTTTGGTGGGGCACCAAAGAATGCAAGCTTCGGTATCCACGCGACTATCATGAGTCATTATCTCGACGGGGCCGGCTATCCGGTTGGCGGTGCCGCTGCCATTGCCAAGGGCTTAGTCCCGGTGATCGAATCGGCGGGTGGCAGTGCACGCGCCGCTACGCCGGTTAGCACGATCTTGATTGAAAACGGAAAAGCCATCGGTGTTCGTACGAGATCCGGAGAGGAAATCAAATCGCCAGTCATCGTCTCGGGGATCGGGGCAGGCGAAACGGTAAAACGCCTGCTTCCGGCGGAAATTCGTGAGCAGGAGTGGGCTGCCGAGATAGCCGCCTTGAAGCCATCGATCTGCCACTTCGAGATATTCATCGGTTTTGAGGGGGACATCGCGCGACGCGGTGCAACGCGCTCAAACCACTGGTTTTACGAGAGCTGGGATACGAACGATGGCATTTGGTCGGACCTCGACGGTCCGATTCCGATGATGTTCGTATCATTTCCCTCTTTGAAAGATGAGACACACGATCCCGGTCCGTCCAGCCGCCACACTGGCGAGTTCATGGTTTTCGCCGATTGGTCGACCGTGGAGGATTTCGCGGCAGGTGGTGCCGAGGAGCACCCAACCGAATGGGCCGATTTCAAGCATGACATCGAGACCAAATTGATGGCGTACTTCACGGAGAAGTTCCCAGCGCTGGCCCCGCTGGTCGTTTACCGTGAACTTGGTACCCCGCTTGCGACAGCGGCTTTCACCGCCCACGAGAATGCCGGTTTCTATGGCCTAGAGACGACGCCGCGCCGGATGTTGTCAGACGCGCTTAGCCCCCACACGCCTGTACCCGGACTGTTCCTGACCGGCCAGGATGTGCTAACTCCCGGCATAGCCGGGGCCCTGTGGGGCGGTATGCTCAGCGCCGCGGCGATCGATCCCCATGTATTCACGAAGCTAGGCTGAAACGATGGCATATCAGCACCCCAACGTCTCACTCATCAAAAGACGGACCTACGAGATTTGGCTGCCGTGACGACTGGCTCGGGTTTGCCCCCTCAGACAATGAAGCCTCTCAAGGTGTCTATGTTTGGTGTGTCAACTGACGTCATCGCAGTCAGCTGTTGAAACTCGCGCGCTAGATCTTCCATCTCGTCTCGAGCTGCCTTCGCATGCATGGCAAAGGCTACCTCAGCAAATTTGCTTTCTAGCAACGCCCTCACCCCCCTCATGCTCATGACCTCCGGTAGCCAGTAGATCAAGTTGAGCTCGAAGGGCTGCCTTTTGCTGTATCCGAGCGCCTTGAGCACGCGGAATCCCTCTTTGGCCGCCCGGACCAATGCGCGAAGCGTCTCCTTGTCCTTCGCCGCCTGATAGTTGTCACTGTCGTGTTTGTACAGCGCGCCGACAAGCGGACTGACCAGTGCGGCATGATATTTGAGCCATCCGTCGATTTCCGTGGTCAGAACTACTGGGACTCCAGCAGATTCAAAGAGACATTTGACTGCCAACGTTCTCTCTTTGTTCTGGCCATCGATTTCGCCAATGGTAATGGGCCGCCGCTTTCCGTTTGGCTTTTCTCTATCGACAAAATGGACGATCTGCTCACGAATTCCCCCGCCTGCACCGGGGAAGCCCATCAGCAATTTCTCGACCGGTAGGTGCTTCACATATTCATTGAAGCCGAGAGCGTTATTGCCCATGAACAGGACGTTCTTGACGCCTGGGCTCGACGCGAGAATCTCGAAGACAGGCAGAAGCTTGTTCTTTCTGATAGCAACGACCACCAGGTCGTATTCGTCATCCGCCTTCAATTGGTTCACGACTTTGACTCGCGACGAGTCCTGTTGGCCGGTAAGTCCGTTTAGGAGGACCAGGCCATTTTCTTTGAGCCAGTCATACCGCTCACCGCGGGCAAGGACAGTCACATCACCGCCTGCCTGGTGAAGCAGGTGTGCATAGACAGATCCCACAAGCCCCGCGCCGAAGAATAGGGTTTTCATCAGCAACGATCATTACTCCGAGGTCCAAGGAGAGCGACTATATACCAAGGCGACCACGTTCGTTAGCCGGTTGCTCGAGCACGGAAATCCTATTATCCAGGAACGGCCGGAATGGAAGTGCAGCAGCCCTTCAAAGATCAGATTTTCGATATACCCGAATGGCCGGAGCTGGCCGTAGGTCGTCGTTGACCAATTCGAATTGAGCGTCTGCTTTGGAGAAAACAGTGATTGCGGTGACAGTATAGCTATTTTGTTCTGGAGCAAGAGAGCAAATATGTATACTGTTGCCCCGATTACTGCAGAGCATCAGGTAATCGGTGTAATGTAGCAGGCTTGCCTAACCCGTAGACGAC
>JBFJQA010000085.1:0-12180 GCA_041616875.1 Nitrospiraceae bacterium
CAAGGATCGCGATGAACACGATGTTGTCGATGCCCAGAACAATTTCAAGGGCGGTCAACGTCGCGAGAGCTATCCAAGCCTGTGGGTCACCTACCCAATCCACTGGAATCGCCTTCTAGGGAATCGATATGAACTTCTGGGTTCGGTGGTCGTTTAACATTCTACTCAGTTAGGTCAGAAAACTCGAAAACACTGTGGCCAGGCCTAGAAAACTCAAGAAGCCGACGACATCCGTGACGGTGGTGAGAATGATCGAGGAGGATTGGGCGGGATCTTGTTTCAACGTCTGCAGACCAATTGGAATCAGTGCTCCGGACAGGCCGGCAATAGACATGGACATGACCATAGAAATGCCGATGACCATCGTGAGTCCCCAGGAGGAGCTCCATATGTACACGGCAAGGCAGGTTGTGATAGCCACCGCAATCCCGTTTATGAAGGCGACAGAGACTTCTTTCCCACTGATCCGCAGCCACTGAGCAGGACGAATATCTCGAAGAGCCAATCCCCGCATCACCACGGCGAGGGATTGCGCGCCGGTGTTTCCGGATTGGCCGGCAACCACTGGCAGCAGGACGGCCAGAGCGGTGAATTTCGCGATGGTACCTTCGAACATTCCAACCACAAATGCGGCAAGAAAAGCTGTCAGGAGGTTGATCTGTAACCAGGGAAGCCGCTTTCGAACGGAGAACGAGGGGGGTGAGAGGGCGCGCTCGTCTTTACTCGCCCCCACCATTGTTTGGATATCTGCCGTGGCTTCCTCTTGACTCGCCTTGAAAATGACCCGGTTCCGAATGATTCCCAGAAGGTGTCCGTCCAGGTCTGTGACGGGGATTGAGAACAGCTTCCGTTCCTCGAACAGTTCGATGAGCTGTTCCCGATTCTCTAAAGGGTGAATCGTGGGCACATCGCGACGCATCACGGCCTGAAGCCGTTCCCCGGGCGAACACAGGAGCAGATCCCTCAGGGATAGAAAACCCGTGAGGGTCTGGCTCCGATCGATGATGTAGAGATCATGGATGTCTTTCTGCGCTCGAAGCCGAATCTGGCCAATCGCCTCTTCGACGGTAAGGTCCTCGGGCAAGGCTAAGACGCGAGGATCCATTAAGGACCCAACCGACTCCGCAGGGTAGTGCATAAATGTGTGGATTTCGTCAGCGATGACTTTTGGAAGGGAACGCAGAAGGACCGATCGAGGTTCCTCGTCCAATCGAGACAACAAGGATGCCGCCATCGAGGGAGAGAGTTGCGAAACCGTTTGTGACCCCAAGCCTTCGGGCATTGCCGCCAAGACCTCCGCGGCCAGTGCTGGATTCATGTAGGAAAGAAGGATTGCGATGTTCCGACTATCGGTGGATTGAAGCAAGCCCACAATCTCGCTCACAGAAAATGCTTCGATGACCCTCGCGGCCTCTTCCGGGTAGTCCGTGAAAAACGCCTCGTGCAGTATATTGGGTGTGGCCATGATCAATTCCTTTATTTGTCTTGAGGAGTGTGTCCGGTGGTCTCCGCCGGTTGGGCTGTGAGCGCACCGGCAACATCCGTCATGACTCGAATTCCAGCCAGGGCGTACAATTCCCACAATGAAATCAGGGCCTGGGATAGTGACCCTGGGACCGCGGAGGGAAACGCCTCCTCCTCTACTTTGCGGACTGTGCGGTAGCGGAGAACTCCTAAGAAAATTCCCGCACGATCAAGAACCGGCATGGTGTGGAACTGTCGCCAGTGTGGATGCTTCAGCAACTCTTCTGTGCTAGTACCCGCAGACAGCGTGACTACCCGTCTGTTCATGATTGTCCCTACCAGCTGGTGAGATTTTCCCACTACCAATTGTTTCATTGTGACCACACCTGTGAGGGTGTTGTCCCGTTCGAGCACGTAGAGGTAATAGGTCGTATTTCGTTGATCCCCTGCTATTCGGGCCAAGGCTTCGCCTACTGTGATGTCCGGTGGAAGGGTCAACACGCGGGGATCGGCCAAGCTCCCAGCCGTCCCGTTGGGATAGGTCAAGGCTCGGCGGAGGCTTGCACCGACAGTGTTTCCCAAACGGTTCAGTAGATCCACCCGTAGCTCCTGATCGCAATGCCGTAGGATCGTGATCGTCGAAGAGGAGGACAAGGTGGTGATCACCTCAGCGGCGACATCCCGCGGCAAGTGTTCAAGGAGGGCCGCGCCAGGTGCCGGAAGGAGGTGTTCAGTCACGGCAGAGATCTCCGGCGTTGCAAGAGGGATAAGCAGAGCCGCCGCTTGCTCGGCGGGTAGTGTTTCTATCCGGCGAGCCGCTTCAACGGGGTGGGCGTGAATGTAGGCCTGGGTGAGCCGATGGTCAGATTGCATGTCAGCTCTCTGGTGATGTGATAATGGGGACGTTCTCGATGAAATGAGATGCCGGGATCACCACACGCCCTTCCGCAGTGTCGAGGATAATGGCGATGGGCGTGATGGCGACGACCTCCCCCTGGACTTGTCCTGCTCGGACTTTTTGCCCCACCCGAAGAACTGGCTGCAAGTAGTGTGCGGCGATCAAGTTCGCGACCGCGGTTCTTGCGCCCAGACCGAAGGACAACGCTGAACCTGAAATAATGCCGGCCACCAAGATGATGAGCGTGCTGTTCAGGAGGGTGGTGTCGACACCTAACTGGTTGATCGCCGTAACCACTATGAGCAGTATTGCCGCCACGTAGAACGCCTGGGCCAAAATTAGGCCCTGGGCAATCCCGGCTTTTGTGCACGCGAGGTGAATGAGTTCGCGGATAAAGTTGGCCGCCAGTAAGCCCAAGACGATAATCAGGAGCGCGACCCCGACCCTCGGGAGGTAGTAGGCCAATCCAGTCAGCGCGAGGGAGAGAGTCGAGAGTCCGAGGGTCTCCGTCGCGGAAATCAGGAACAGGAGAAAAATAACCCAGAACAGGGCGAGCCCAACCAATTCCGTTACCGTCTTTTTGGTGGCCGATCGTTCCAAGACCGCTTGAAGGGCCGTTCGAGCGAGGAATCGATTCAGACCCATCATTCCCAACACCCGATTGGTAGCAAAACTCACGATCTTGCCAATTCCATATCCCAGTAGCACGAGAATGAGGGCTCCGAGAAGCTTCGGTAAAAAGGCAATGAAGGTCGAGGCGCTTGTGATTACGGATTGTTCGAGGGTTGTTGCCCAGTCAGTCCAGTTCATGGCGTGAGTCTCCAAGGGGTATTCTCTGGGGAGTTGCGAGTAGGACCGTGATCAATGGTGCTGTCATGCTATTCCTCTTTGATCTTCCTTTGCTTAGTGTACCGTGAGGTTAAGCCTGACGCATTTCCTTGCCTCAGCTGGTTCAGAGTTCGAAGTGGGCCGACGACCTCAGGCCGTTCGCACATCTCTTCGAACCCATACCGCGTTTTCCTGGTCCAATTGGGGCGCTGGTCTTTTGAATCTGGCACGTTTTGGGGCTCTGGCTCTAGCCACAAATCTTCGAGGTTGACGAGGACGAGGGGTGCCTGACTGGCCCCGAGAACGTCGAGGCACCCGTGAAGGAGCTGAGTCACGTCGGGTGAGTCTGTTGGGAGAGCACCCTTCTTGTGTAAGAACTTTCCCAGTGTCCTTTGGAGAGCGTGCCGGCTGTTCCGTTCTGCGTCTGCCCCGCTGTGGTCCAGGAGGCCCATTTCACACCGATCCTCGATGTCCAGACCTTTCCAATAGGCCGCAAACGTCGGCATGTCGTGTGTGTTCAGGCTGGCGATCGAATCCCTGGGGACTGCCCGAAGAACCGGGTGGCTCTCGGTTGCCAACTCGTATTGCACGACATACATCTTATGGATACGGTGTCGCGCTAAGGCGGCATTAATCTGCGAAGGGACTGTGCCAAGGTTCTCTCCCACCAACCAGGTGCGATGGCGGTGCGATTCCAGACTGAGAATGGCATAGAGTTCCTGGGACCGATACCGAGCGTAGGCCCCCTGACTTGGCTCGAGCCCCTTCGGGATCATGTACAGCCGGTGCAACCCCATGACATGGTCGATCCGAAGGATCCCCGCGTCTCTCATGTGATGCCGCAAATAGGCAATGACGTACCGGTATTCTTCCTGCCGCACGCCCTCTGGGTGCAAGGGCGCGAACCCCCAGTCTTGCCCCTTGGTAAAGACGGCATCTGGGGGGGCTCCTCCGGACGCCTCTGTGACAAATGATCTTCGCTCGCGCCACACATCATATCCCCCGGTGTGGACCCCCAAGGGTAGGTCAAGATACAAACCCTGACCGGTTCGGCGTGACCGTTCTGCCAGGGCATGGAGTTGTTCCTCGGCGACCCACTGAGAATACAAATAATAGGCCAGGGTGTCCCGGTCGTAGTCCTCTTCTACAAGCCGACCCTCTCTCAGTCTTTCCGGCCAATTTGGCCAGGGAGTCTTTTGACGCTCGGTGACGGCTCGGAATTCGGCGTAATCGTTGAGATCCGGATGTTCCTGGAGATAGCGCCGAAAGGCCTCGCGCCGATCTGATGGCTCCCTCACAAACTTGCGAGCGATCTCCGTCAGAACCCTTTTCTTCAGGGCCATCAATCGTCGGTACTCTACCCAGGAGGAGGACCGAAGTCCGGCAATCTCGTTGCCCAGCTCAGGTGAGCTGAGCAACGTCTTAACGTCATGAAAACGCTGCGCTTCGGGGAGTCCCGCAATATCGACGTAGAATTCATTCCAAAATAATCGACTGACGGGTGCGTAAGGACTGGGATCGTACATGTGGTCGATGAATACGGCTAAGAGAGGAAGAGTTGCGACGACGTCGCCTCCGACCTCGTGTATCCAGTCAGTCAGGGTCAGGAGATCGGTAAAGTCACCCGCTCCCCAGCTTCGAGCACTGTGCATGGCATAGAGGGGAAGGAATACGCCCCAGGATTTTCTTGTGCCAGGTGCCGCTCGACAGTAGGCCTGTCTGGGTGCCGAAATAACGAGCGTCTCGCTGTGGTGATGATCAAACTCAAGAAATAGCCGGTGGTAGCCAAATGGCAGACCTTCAGTTTTTTTGAAGGGGACCGCAAGGTGGTGCTCGATGTAGGTGCTGCCATCAATGTCCTGCTTCCGTTTCGTTTTGAGAGCCGATGGCTTGCACGCCCACCTTATGCTCTCCCCAGTTTCGAGCCGTATCTGGCATTCGATAGCGCGTCTTGCCATTTTCGCTGGAAGACGAACACTGAGTGACCCTAAGGACCCCTCCCAGGCGACAGCGACGGGGTCCACGGCTCGTTGCCACAGGCTCCGTTGCCGTTCTCTGACTGCTGCCGGAACATCTTGGACCCTCTCGACGGGAGCTCCGAGCGATCGTAGCAAGCCAAGCAGCCCTTCTGAGGTGGCCTGCCGTCGTTGGCCCTTCACATCAAAATACGAGGTCTGGATGTCGTATAAACGTGCGAGTGAGTGGAGCTGAGAGGGGAATCGTTCGGCCATGGGTCAGGTAGGGGACTCCAGCAGCTGCCTCATTCCCTGTAGGGGGATTCTGACCCAGTCCGGTCGGTTGTTGAGTTCGTAGCCCAATTCGTATACCGCTTTTTCTAGCAGGTGGGCGTCCAACAAGACCTTGGCGTCCTTCCACGAGGGGGGCCAACAAATCGATGCAGATACCTCGGCGACATAGCTTTTCAGAAAGTTGGCGGCCACCCAGCGATACCAGGACTCCGCCCAGTCAGTTACGTGCTCCTTGTCACGTCCCAGGTCCCTCGCGCCTGATACACGATTGTATAGGGAGGCATAGGGCGCATAATGAAACGAGCGCAGCATCCCGGCGACGTCCAGCAAGGCAGAATGTTTCGTCCGTCGCTCACTCAGGGGCCGGGCGGGCTCTCCCTCGAAGTCAATGATCATGAAATCGCCACCGGTCCACAAAACTTGGCCTAGATGGTAGTCGCCGTGGCAGCGGATTCTCTTCGCGGTGGTTTGCAAGTCTCGGAACGCCTCGAAGCGTTGCAAAATTTTGCTTTCCTGCTCCAGCACGAGGTTTGCCTCTTGGCAAACGTTGTCCGGGAGCATGGCCGCCCGGCCTCGCAGTAAAGCGAGCGTGTGCGTGGTGATGCGACACATGGACCCGTGGCGCGACTGCAAGTAGTCCGGAGAAATGGTTTCCGGGGCGAATGCTGGATCCTCCTGGTTGCGAGAAAGCGCGAGGTGAAGTTCCGCTGTGCGCCGCCCCAGTTTCTTAGCGGAATCCAAATACCCCCCAATGAGGTTTGACACCATTGCCGGAGTATTTCTGTAGGACAAGTCTAGCAGCGAGGTCGAACCCCCACTGCTTTCAGCTACCCAGGAATTCTTGGCCTGTAGATTGTCATAATATTCATCGAGCGCTCGCAGCGTATATCGCCAGGCGTCCCCCTGGTTCCGTACGAAACCTTGCAGGATAGCCACTGTGACCGGCTGTCCCTCTTGGGGCTCATACTGCAGTGCTCCAGCGACGGGCGGTACATGGGGAAAATCTATGTTTGTGAGTGTCTGACCGATTTCCAGATCGGGATTGATCCCTTCTCCCAGCCGCCTGTACAGTTTCAGGATGACCCGCTCACCATATGCCACAGAGGTATTGCTCTGCTCCGCCTTCATGACAGAGGGAGTCGGAGTTGGACCCTTTCCGACCAATGCTGAAAAGGCCTTTGTTCGAGATCCCCCCAGGGTCCCTCGCAACCCTTGGTACGTCTGCCCTCTGGCGATCCCCTCGAGGAGGGATTGGGAAAAGTCCTGATCCCACAGGGTGTCGTACAGAAGGCTCTCGGTCTGTTGCCCCTGGTCCTCGACGAGGACATTGGCGATGACGGCATGAGGGAACTCATTTCGGATCCGAGACGCTGTATCGCCGTGCGCAAACGCGATGGGAAGGAGATAGGTTTCCGGATTCCCTTCAGCAAACTCGACTCTGACAAAAAGGAGTTGGGCCTCCATCGAGGCGTAGGGAATCCTCACGGCCTCCTCAATGTTGGCTGAACTGACTACGCGGGCCTTTCCTCCAAACCAGCGTTTGGTCTGTAGGGTGTCCAGGAGGAGACGTTCCAGGTCAGCTCTGACTGCCGAACGAAGGACCTGGGTCCATTCACCTGTCGCAAACGACATTGTCACGCTGCTCCTCACGCCTCCTTACTTTCAAGCCGCGCGTTAGGCGAACTTGTCGAAGTCCTGTTCCGTCCGGATTTTCCGCTTTATCTTGAAGATGTGTGCCGGATAGGGCTCTAGGTTGAGTTCGATATAATTTCTTGGTCCACGCCACAGAAAGGAGTCGTCTGTCAGCAAATCGTGGACTTGGTAGGGATGATCCGCATCCAGACCAAATGACTCCAGGTCAAGCTGTACCCAGCCGGATTGCTTATAGTGGCGGTCCAGGTTCGCAATGACCAGGATAATGTTAGACCGATCCTGGGTCTGTTTGGAGTAACAAAGGAGTTGATCATTCTCGACAGGGTGGAATCGAAGCCCCGTATTCGTTTGAAGGGCTGGGTTCTCCCGACGGATACGATTCACTTTGGTGATGAGATCTTTGAGGCTCTTCGGGTTGTCAATATCCCAGTGTTTGACCTCATATTTTTCAGAATTCAAGTATTCCTCACTGCCGGGCTCGTAGGGGAGATGCTCCTGAAGCTCAAAGGCAGGACCATAGATCCCGTAATTGGCGGCAAGGGTGGACGCCAGGATCACCCGAATCATGAACGCGGGGCGCCCACCAGTTTGAAGATGTTCGATGAGAATGTCCGGAGTATTGGGCCAGAAATTCGGTCGAAAATATTCGGCCACTTCGGTTTGGGTCAGTTCTGTCAGGTACTCGGTAAAATCTGTCTTGGTGTGACGCCAGGCAAAGTAGGTATACGATTGGGTAAACCCCAGCTTGGCCAACTTGTACATCACCTTGGGCCGTGTAAACGCTTCGGACAGAAAGATCACCTCGGGGTGAGCGGTCTTCACTTTGGAGATGAGAAATTCCCAGAATCGAAACGGTTTGGTGTGGGGATTATCGACGCGAAAAATGCGGACTCCCTGGTCGATCCAGTACTGCACCACGCTGGTAAGCTCGTCCCACAGCCCTTGCCAATTGTCATTTTCAAATTCAATAGGATAGATGTCCTGATATTTCTTTGGTGGGTTTTCGGCGTACTGCACAGTACCGTCTGGTCGTTTCCGGAACCACTCGATATGGTCTTCGACGTAGGGATGGTCTGGCGAGCATTGAAAGGCGACATCCAGCGCGATCTCCAATCCATGCTCTCTGGCTTTTGACACCAATCGCTTGAAATCAGCCAAGGTGCCCAGTTGTGGATGAATCGCCTTGTGCCCTCCTTCCTTAGAACCGATCCCCCAGGGGCTGCCCACCTCGTCTGGTCCCCCGTTGGGATTGTTGTTCTTGCCTTTTCTGTAGGCTTGGCCGATCGGATGGATTGGCGGAAAGTAGAGGACATCAAAACCCATTCCCGCGATATACGGAAGGCGGGCTTCGCAATCCTTGAAGGTGCCATGTTGGCCTGGTTTCCTTGAACAGGAACGGGGAAACATCTCATACCAGGCGCTGAATTGGGCTTGTTCCCGATCCACGACGACGACTAATTCCTTGTCGTAGGTCGTTGCCCGTTGCCTGTCTGGATATTTGTCCATAAGGCTCGGCAACCGTTCTTCCTGGACAATGAGGACTTTTTCGGATGTCTTTTTCTTGTCGGAACGCAAGGTGTTTGCCAGTGTCTCGAGGGTTTTTGCATCCTCCCCTTTTGCACGTTGGCTTGCTTCCTCGATCAAATCCGCTCCGATGAGAAGATCGATGGCTACATCCTGTCCTGCGTCGAGGCGTTTAACGAGATCTCTGTGCCAGGACGTAAAGTGATCGACCCAAGCGGTGAGGGAATATCGATAGCGTCCGATGTCCGTCACCACGAACGATGCTCGCCACCGATCGTTGTTCAGGAACTCCAAGGGCACCTCGTTCCATGCCGTATCCTGCTCCCTGCGAAACAGGAGGCGACCTGAGAGGGAGTCGTGGCCGTCCGCAAAGATATCAGCCTCCACGACGACTGGCTCACCGATCACTCGTTTTATGGGGTAACGACCGGCATCGATTTCCGGCCTGACCCCTTCGATGACGACTCTTTTCCTGCCTTCTTCTCCTGTCGCTGAGGGCTGGCCCGCGGCTGGACCTTTTTTTCGTGGCTTTGCTTCCTGGGACACTCGAACTGTTGGCATACACGCCGCCTCCAAATATGGTGATCGTGAAACCGCTCTGTCTACTCGCTAGCGAGGGCTAGACGCAGAGCGCGATCTTCCGCCCGGGCTCGGTGTTCTCTGAAAAGTGTGGCGCCCCTGCCTCGCACCCAGCGAGTTGAGAGCGCCGTCACTGACACTTATTCTTGCGTTGGCTTCGATTTGAAAGAATCCATCCATTTCTTGAGTTCGCTTGCGGCAATGTCGCGTCCACCCAGCCCAAGGGCTATGGCAAAAGCCACGGCAAGAGCTCCGAGGATAAGACCGAAGGCTAAGTTGACGATCTCCTCTGCTAGTCCCATTTCACGGAGCGCCATGGCAGTCGCTAACACCAGAATGGCGATATACGCCACTTTGGCAACAAGTCCCGCCTGTGCTGCCTGGCTCGTCCGAATTGCCTGTGAGGCGAGGTTCGCGAGATACAAGCCAATTGCAAAAATGACCAGCCCCAAGAGAAGATGACCCGCAAAAAAGGTGAGTTCAGCAATAAGATCCGCGAGCAAGACAAATCCAAGCTGTTCAGATGCTTCCATGGAAGCAAATAACATGATGATTACCAGGATCAAGGTTCCCACGACGCTGGCCGGGGCCTTCACTCCAGTCGTGATTTCCGGGGTCAAGCCAATTCGCGTCAGAATGGCGTTAAAGCCGATGCCGGCAAGAAGGTTGGTCACGATGGTTGCCAACACCCGGCCTACGATGTAGGCCAACACGAGTACCAGTGCGGCTCCCACGATATTGGGGATCTTACCTAAAATTAGGCCGAGCATGTTACTGGCCGGCTCGGTAATTGAATCGAGGGCCAGTGCGTTCAACGTACCGATTAAGACTGGGATGAGAATCAGCACATAGACGATCAACCCGACGGCACCAGACAGAGTTTGGGTGCCAAGGACCTGGGTCAGTCCCACCCGTTCGCTCAACTGATCTGCCCCGGCGGCGGCCAGAAGGCTCGAGACGATCCGTTGAACGATTCTGGCAAGAAGCCACCCGATGAGGAGTATGACAGCGGCGGCAGCTAGGTTGGGCAGGAACCCCAAGAATGTATCCATCATGTTGCTGACAGGCGCGAGCAATCCTTCCAACGCTAACGCCCCGAGGATGCCCGGAAGGAACAGGAGCAGGATAAACCAGTAGACGACGTCTCCGATGGAATTGGCTAATGGCGCCTGTCCTTCCAGTCCGAGGTCGGCCTGACCTCCCAGACGCCGATCAAACTGTGCAGCATTCAAGGCTTTCATGATGACAACCCTGAGGACCGTCGCCAGGACCCAGGCGATGCCGAGGAGCACTCCCGCGCTGACCAGTCGAGGAACATATTCAAAGACTTTGGTAAGGAAACGGTTGATCGGCTCGGTGACCTGCGTGAGTTGGAGGGTCTGAAACATCCCCAACAGAACAAACAGCATAATGAAATAGAATACGCCAGAGGATACCCATTTTCGCACATCCTCGCCTTTGGGAGCCTCGCCTGGGCTGACCCATCCCGCCAGTCGAGCGTCCATCCCGGTACGGTGAAGAGCTCCGCGTACGAGGGCGGCCGCTACGAGCGCAATAATCCACCCGATTAACAGGATGGCCACCGCCCCAACGAGATTCGGAATGTACGAGCCAAACATCGAGGTCAACTGGGTTGTGAGGTTATTGAACATGTCTTGCATGTTAGTACCTCCAATTCGAAAGAAGAGTTATACCCGCTGTGAAACCGACTGGCACTCACAATCAGGAAACCCAAGGGTCAATGGCCTTCTACCAGTTTGCAAGCATCCACAATAACTTCATGTTTCTCCTGACAGAGTGTGGTAAGCAGAATCTTTCTTTCGGATGTGAAGGGCTCCAGCAAGGGTCTTCCCATCGTTCTCTCACTGAGGATCGACCAGTATGTTTCCCTAATGAATCTAGGAGAGTCTCTCAGGAGGGTGAAATATCCTAGGCCTGATGAAGCGGGCAAGTCAACCGTGCTTTCACGTCAAAATCTGGTCATCAACCGCACACGAGCCTTGGAGAGCCCACGGCATCTCCTTCGAGACAGGCGGCGCCCCATAGCAACGCCGGCATTCTTAATCCAGTGTTTGTTAACGCAAGTGAGTTGTAAACGACTCCAGCGTTTCTGTGAATTCAACGCCCATCCCAGGTGACCTCGAGAATTGATCGGCATTCGGGCACACCCAGGCGACCCTCCCCTTGGCAAAGCAGGGTTCTTGCTGTGCATTCGTTGGGAAGATGTCAATGTCCAGAAGGGTTCCTACCGGGAGCATATGAGGGGTTTCGATGAATAGCCCTGTAGGCCGAACCCCACGGCATGTCGCCTCGTTCTGGTCGCCCCTATACGTTCGGTAACCTACCTTGATGCGCTTGACCGTCGATTCAGCCCCCCCTTGGAGAGGTTCCCCGTCTCTCTCATGGACGGAGGCAAGGATGCGACCAATAATGTCAATGGATTCAGCGAGCCCTAGCTCTTGGCCGTCGGGCCCAAGCAGCCTCATCGTTTCCCTTTCGCCATCCACCTCTACAGCCTTACCCCGATGATCTTTTGTGAAGGCAAGGAGCATTTTCTTTGCTCGCGAATGTTGTTTGAGGCCTGCGTCGCTTTTGTCGGTCGGCAAGTCCTGCTGGCTCCCTTTGCTGGGTTTTCTGGAAACATTTTCTCGGTCGCTCTGATTCTCGGGGAACAACATGAGAAACCTCCAAAATTACCTGCGCAGAATTTCCTGCTTTAAAGTCCGCCGCTCATGATTGATTGATGGTCTGAAACGACTTGCTGTGCAATAATGACTGGATCTTCTGCATTGACCAACGGGTCATATACTAATTACCTGTGCCTCTCGGTGTCAACAAAATTTTTTCACAGTTTTTTCAGTAGGTTGAACATTGGTGCGGCGCAAAGTATCTGCGAGCTGCCCCAACCAATTGCGTATCGGATAAGCCCACTGCTACGGAATTTCATGTGGTATGGTAGCCTACAGTGGCTAGTTTTGGACGTTC
>JBFJQA010000086.1:0-12122 GCA_041616875.1 Nitrospiraceae bacterium
CCCAAGCATGTTCAGCAATTTGTGAAAGAAGGGCACCTACGATGGGATTCGCTCGGCGAATTCCTAGCGCTTGCTGAGTCATTGGCCCATTTGGGTCAAACAACGGGAAATAAGAAAGCTCAGGTCCTAGCGGATACGCTTGACCGGGCCACCGGGAAGCTCATGCAAAACAGAAAATCTCCAGGACGTGAGCTCGGTCAGCTGGATAATGCAGGAAGCCATGTGTACGAAGCGCTGTACTGGGCGCAAGAGCTGGCCGCACAAAATGACGACAAGGATCTCAAGAAACAGTTTACACCTATTGCGCAAGAACTTCAGGCACAAGTCGATGTGATTCTGCAAGAGCTGAATGCCGCGAAAGGAAAGCCCATCGATATCGGTGGGTATTATCACCCAAATCTGCAGAAGGTGAAGGCCGCCATGCGTCCCAGTGCCACATTTAACAAGATTTTGGACAGCTTAAATTAAATAGCGTGATGGCCTCTGTGGAGCCGAGCTGCGGCTGACAACATCGAGCAAAGGCAAGATCGATCGCGCCGGTGAGGGATTTCAAAGCTGAGCTTGGGAAAATGTTGTTTGAACGGCTGATGGCCGTAGTGGTTCGGCGGGGCTCCGGGACGTTTCATGATATGGTCTGACCAGGATGACTGGCAGATGGCCAGTGCCGGCGTGTACGTCCTGTGACGTTATTCATGAAGACTGTTTCGCAGCCCTGGCATCCTTCTTCCTAGCGGCGTACCTCCCCACCAGCTCCTCTCTCCGTTGTCTCCTGAGGGTAGAGCCGGCATTGCATTTTAATTCCATCATCTTTATAGTAAGAAAAACAAATAGTTGCGAAACATCTCCCTATTGAGGTGTGTGAAAGAATTGGTCGATCAAGGTAGGACTTTTGTGCTGAGAAATTAGGCCATTCGGACGATTGAGATAGGAGATTCTTTCGGCTAAGCTTGCGCGTTTTCAGGTCACAAATCCGTAGGTTGGGAGATACGCATATGGCCAAGGTACTGGAAGGACCGGGCATGGGTCTCATGAAAAAGTGGGGGATCATGACCCCCAATTATGTTGTGGTCTCATCTCTAGAGGAATTCTCCAAACTGGCAGATGCGAACGATTGGCTGAGGACATCAAAGCTGGTGGCAAAGGCACACGAGGCATTGGGGTCGAGGTTCAAACTCGGTCTAGTAAAGGTTGGATTAGATCTGGCTGGAACAAAGGCGGCCCTGAAGGAGATGCTGGGCCGTGAAGTTGGGAACATCAAGATATCTCAGGTCATTGTATCTGAAATGATTCCCCACAAGGATGAGTACTACATGGCGGTGAAATCCACTCGGGAAGGGGCGGAAATCTTGGTTGCCAAGTGTGGGGGGATCGAAGTGGAGTCGAATTGGGACCGGGTCAAAAAACTCCCCGTCGAGGTTGGCGAGATTCCTCCTCCCAATGCGCTTGCCCAGCTTGTGAAGGAAGCGGGGTTCTCGGATCCCATGGCCAAGAGAGTCGCCGACTTCGCAAAACAACTCTTCTCCTGTTTCGACAACGAAGATGCCCAATATCTGGAAGTAAACCCCGTTGTGGCGCGTGAAGGGGACGGTGAATTGGTGGCTCTGGATGCCGTCACCTTGTTGGACGCCGATGCCAAATTCCGCCACCCCGACTGGACCTTTCCCTTTGCCGCCGAGTTCGGGCGGGCGTACTCGAAGGACGAGCTGGACGTCATGGCGGTAGATTCCAAAATCAAGGGGTCCGTGAAATTCATCGAGATTCCCGGGGGAGATACTGCGATGTTGCCTGCCGGGGGCGGCGCAAGCGTGTATTACTCCGACGCGGTGGTGGCTCGGGGCGGAAAGCTCGCGAATTACGCTGAATACTCTGGCGACCCTGCCGATTGGGCGGTCGAAGTCTTGACGGAGAAAGTCTGCTCCCTCCCAGGCATCCGGAATATTATCGTCGGCGGTGCTATTGCGAACTTTACCGATGTGAAAAAGACCTTCGGCGGCATCATTGCCGGCTTTCGGAAAGCGAAGGCGGAGGGAAAGCTCAAGGACGTCAAGATCTGGGTTCGACGCGGTGGCCCGCGTGAAAAAGAAGGACTGGAAGCTATGCGGGCGCTTCGCGAAGAAGGATTTGACATCCACGTCTACGATCGCCGGACCCCGCTCACGGATATTGTGGATATGGCTCTTCAGCAAAAATAATCTTAATTCACTGGGAAGGCATGCAGCGAGGAGAAATTCCAGATGAGTATCTTGGCCAATAAGGACACGAGGGTGGTCATCCAGGGAGGGGCCGCAGGGTTAAACGCCGCGCGCCGTATGGCAGAATTCTGCTATATGATTAAGCGGCCCATGTATGTGGACGCCTTTGTGTACCCGCCGGATGCCGGGAAGACCAACGAAGTGGTGTATGGCAGCGGGCTCATCACCATTCCGATCTATAAGAGTGTGGCCGACGCAACCGCCAGCCACCCACAAGTTAACTCAAGCCTGGTGTACATCGGGGCCGACCGAGCCTGCGCCGCTGGAATGGAGGCCTTGTCCGATCCAAAAATCCAGGCGGTCTCGATGATCACTGAGGGCGTTCCTGAGAGAGATGCCAAGTTGCTGGCCCGTCATGCAATCAAACTAGGGAAAACCTTTAACGGGCCTTCATCTATCGGCGTGCTGTCAGCAGGTCAATGCCGGCTCGGTGTCATCGGGGGGGCCTTTGACAACCTCGTGGCCTGTAAACTCTACCGGGAGGGTTCCTTCGGTGTGATCACCAAGTCCGGAGGTCTGTCCAACGAGATTATCTGGATCTGCTCTCAATTTGCAGACGGGATCACGACGGCCATCGGCATTGGGGGTGATGCCTATCCTGGCACGGACTATGTGACCTATTTGGAGAAATTCGAGCAAGATCCTCAGACGAAGGCTGTGGTCATCGTAGGCGAGATGGGTGGAGATCTGGAGGAGCGGGCGGCTGAATGGTTTGGGGCCAAGAAACGCCGAATTAAATTGCTGGCTGTGGTGTCAGGATTCTGTCAGGAGAGCCTCCCGAAAGGGATGAAGTTCGGCCACGCGGGCGCGAAAGAAGGCTTGAAGGGCGAAGGTTCCGCAAGGGCGAAGGCAGACGCTTTCAAGAAGGCTGGCGCCATTGTTCCGGATACCTTTGGGGCGCTTGGGCCTGCGATTAAGTCAACCTATAATGACTTGGTCAAGAGCGGTCAGATCCTTCCGGTACCCGACCTGAGCCCGGAAGACGTTCCAAAACTCCCCAAGTCCGTCGAGGAGGGGATGAAATCTGGTGAGGTCATGGTGGCCCCGCTGATCAAGACGACGATCAGCGACGATCGAGGCGATGAGCCTTGTTACGATGGCTATCCTGCCTCTGAGTTGATCAATAAGGGATATGAGATCCCCCATGTGATGGGGTTGTTGTGGGACAAACGTTTAATCTCCAAGCAAGAAGCCGAAATTATCAAGCGAATCCTCATGTTGTCAGCCGATCACGGCCCCTGTGTGAGCGGAGCGTTGGGGACGATTGTGGCAGCCTGCGCGGGGATCGGTATGTCTCAAGCCGTAGCTGCGGGTTTAATCATGATCGGGCCACGGTTTGGAGGCGCTGTGACTGATGCGGGCCGGTATTTCAAATACGCGGTTGATAACAAGATGAACGTTGAAGACTTTTTGGCTTACATGAAAAAGAACGTGGGGCCCGTTCCCGGCATCGGTCACCGAGTCAAGAGCCTGAGAAACCCAGACAAACGAGTCAAGGAATTGGTTTCTTACGTGAAAAGCCTGAATATGCCTACCCCGCATCTGGATTTTGCGCTGTCCGTGGAAAAAGTCACCTCGGCCAAAAAAGAGAATCTCATTCTGAATGTGGACGGGACCATGGCAGCGGTGCTCGTCGATATCGGTTTCCCGGTTGATAGTCTGAACGGCTTTTTCATTTTGGCCCGAACGATCGGGTTGATTGGTCATTGGACGGACCAGAAACGACAAGGAAGCCGACTGATTCGACTCTTTGATTACTTGGTGAATTATGCCGCTCCGAAGCGGAGAGAAGTTCCTCCGTTGAAATAGCGTGCGTTGAAGCTAACTCTTAGGGAGAACGTCATGTCACTCGAACTCGTTAAGAAAGTGTATGGCGCGATGTCTGGTCGCGTTGAGAAGGCGCGCAAGAAGTTTGGTCGTCCCCTGACTCTCACTGAGAAAATCCTCGTGTCCCACGTCGACGATTTCGACAGCCAGGTCTGGGATCGAGGAAAAGCCATGCTGGCCCTCCGGCCCGATCGCGTGGCCATGCAGGACGCCACGGCGCAGATGGCCATGCTTCAGTTCATGCAAGCCAACAAAAAGACGGTGGCGGTTCCTAGCACAATTCATTGCGACCATCTGATTCGTGCTGAAATCGGATCGGAAAAAGATCTCTTGCGGGCCACGGAAGAAAACAAAGAGGTCTATAATTTCTTGGCCTCCGCGGCAAAAAAGTACGGGATTGGGTTCTGGAAACCAGGGGCGGGGATCATCCATCAGGTTGTCCTGGAAAACTATGCGTTCCCGGGGGGATTGATCATTGGGACGGACTCGCACACTCCAAACGGCGGCGGGCTCGGGATGCTGGCCATTGGGGTCGGTGGTGCCGATGCCGGTGAAGTCATGGCCGGGCTACCCTGGGAGGTGTTGCATCCCAAGCTCATTGGGGTGCGGTTGACCGGGAAGCTAAGCGGCTGGGCTTCTCCCAAGGATGTGATTTTATACATTTGTGGCCTACTCACCGTGAAGGGTGGCACCAACAAAATTCTCGAATACTTCGGTCCGGGTGCCGAAAGCATCAGCGCAACGGGGAAGGGGACCATTACCAACATGGGGGCTGAGCTGGGCGCCACCACTTCCATCTTCCCGTTCGACAGAAAGATGGTGGAGTATTTGAATCTCACCGAGCGTGCGGAGATCGCTCAATTGGCGGAAGCCAATCGTGGCAATTTGGTTGCAGATGCGGAGGTGCTGGAGTCACCCGAGAGATTTTTCGACCAAGTGGTGGAAATTGATCTTTCCACGCTTGAGCCACACGTGGTCGGTCCTCATACCCCAGATTTGGCTAGGCCCATCTCAAAGATGGCAGCCGAGGCGAAAGAAAAAGGATTTCCGATTCAACTCAAGGCGGCCTTAATCGGCAGCTGCACCAATTCCTCGTATGAAGATATCGGGCGTGCCGCGCACATCGCCCGCCAGGGTCTGAAGGCGGGGCTGAAGGCCAGAACGCCTTTCTTGGTCACACCTGGATCTGAACGGATTTTCCATACCATGAAGCGGGAAGGGTTCATGCAGACCTTTGAGGAAATGGGGGGCACCGTGCTGGCCAATGCCTGTGGGCCATGTATCGGTCAATGGAAGCGCGCGGATGCTGTAAAAGGAAAAGCGGACTCCATTGTGAGTTCCTTCAACCGAAACTTCCCGGGGCGGAATGACGGGATTAGCGACACGCTGTCGTTTCTCGCCAGCCCGGAAGTGGTGACCGCCTATGCATTCGCGGGGGACCTCACGTTTGATCCTGTGCGGGGCTCCCTGAAGGCGAGCGATGGTACGGAACTGAAATTTGACCCTCCCCAGTCTGATGAACTGCCAGCCAAGGGTTTTGCCAAGGGGGAGGAGGGTCTGGTCCAGCCAGCCGAGAGTGGGGAGTCTATCATCGTCGACATTCCCCCTACGAGTGAACGGCTGCAGTTACTGCAAGCGTTTCCACGCTGGAACGGGAAGGATTTCGAGAAGCTTCCGCTGTTGATGAAGACTAAAGGGAAGACCACGACGGATCATATCTCGCCCGCTGGCCCGTGGCTGAAGTTTCGCGGGCATCTCGATAAGATTAGCGACAACATGTTTCTGGGCGCTACGAATGCCTTCTCTGGTGAGGCCGGTAAGGGAACCAACGTCATCACCGGAGAGTCTGGGCTGAACATTGCCCACATAGCCCGTGATTATAAATCCAAGAATATCGGATCGTTGGTGGTAGGCGATGAAAATTATGGTGAGGGGAGTAGCCGGGAACATGCAGCGATGTCGCCCAGGTTTCTTGGCGTATTGGCCGTGCTCACGAAAAGTTTTGCACGAATTCACGAGACCAATTTGAAGAAGCAGGGCATTCTCCCGATGACGTTTGCTAATCCCAGTGACTATGACCTCATTGAACAAGAAGATCGTGTTTCGGTTCATGGATTGAGTGCCGTGGCTCCTGGAAAGGCGATCGACATCACGATTCATAAAAAGGGTGGAAAGGACCTTAAGATCAAAGCGAACCATAGTATGACGGAGCAGCAGATCAAGTGGTTTAAGGCGGGATCGGCCTTGAATGCATTAAACTAAGAGTCGCCCGTCGAGGTTGCTTTCCTGATGATAAAAGAAGGCTGGACTGATGTAAGAGCCATCAAGGCTTCTGAACTTGGGACGCAATTCATCAATGACCTGTGATGGTCTGTGGTGAGGGGCCCCTCCAAGAGAATGGAAGTATCCCCAAGGTACGGATATGGCAAGCGACAATTTGAATAAAGAAAACCTCATTGATCAGGAGGAAGTGCTCCGGCCGAAAATGGTCACGGTGGAGATTGCCGGAAAGACCTATCAGGTTCCCGAGGGTATCACCATGATCAAGGCGCTTTGGTATACGGGCCAGGAGGCTATCCGTGGGGTTGGGTGCCTGGGTGGATTCTGTGGAGCCTGCGCGACTTACTACCGCACAAAAGACGATCCGAAGGTCAAAACCTGTTTGGCCTGCCAGACGGCCGTTGAAGATGGAATGTCGTTCTCTATGGCCCCGCCTTTTCCAGCCCGTAAGGCGACCTACCAGATTTCTGGGCTGCAGGACCCAAAACAGGATCTCTTCAACTTGTATCCAGAAGCGCCCCTCTGTCGAAACTGCAATGCCTGCACGGAGGCTTGCCCGCAAGGTATTGACGTGCGCGAAGGGGTCTGGCGGGCGGTCTTTGGGGATTTCAAGGCCGTGTCCGAAATGTTCATGGACTGCGTGATGTGCGGTCTTTGCGCGCCCGTTTGCATTGCCGACATTGCCCCCAATTTGGTCGCGCTGTATGCCAGCCGAGCCCAGGGTGTCCATTTCTCCGAGAAGCCTGAGCGACTGTACCACCGAATTAAGGAAATTGAAGATGGACGATATGACTCCGAATGGGAACGCGTTCTCCACATGAATGACCAGGAGTTAACCCAGGCCTGTGCCGAATTGAAATAAGCGACCGAACGTCGAAAGTCGAAAAGCCATCTGTTTCGATTGTTTTCTGGCGTTCGACCGGAGACGATTGGTATGGACATCCATCAACTCCAACAAATTGTTCATAAGACACGAGACGAAAGGCGAAAACAATCCATCCCCAAGCATTCTCCAACCGACCGAGACCACCTGATCAAAAAGTTTCATCCCGATTATCGGGAGAGCGCCTACCGCCCTATCAAATTTGGCCCGAATGCCGGAGAAATGACCGTCAGGGAACTGGCTGCGCTCCTCGAGGGCGAGAGCCACGTTCCCAAGGACCTTGATCTCACTCCAGCTCACTCAGTGGACGTGTTAGTCGTTGGGGGTGGCGGCGCAGGGTGTGCTGCAGCCCTTCACGCTCATGGAGCGGGGGCCAAGGTCCTACTCGCCACAAAGCTTCGGCTTGCAGACTCCAATTCAGTTATGGCGCAGGGTGGGATGCAGGTCGCCGTGACAAAAGAAGATTCCCCTATTCAGCACTTCCTGGACACCTTGAAGGGTGGCCACATGGAAAATGACCACCAGCTCCTCAAGCTCATGGTGGAAGAAGGGCCCGGTATTGCAAAGTGGTTGCTCGAGCTTGGGGTTCTCTTCGATCGCGATGCGGAAGGCAACCTGCACGTGAAAAAAGGCGGAGGGAGCTCGAAGCCTCGCTTGCTGACCTGCTCTGATTACACCGGGTTAGAAATAATGCGGGTTCTTAAGGATGAAGTGTTGAACCAACACATTCAGCTGCTGGAATTTTCCGCAGCGGTTGAATTGCTAAGCGATGGGGAGGGAGCCTGCACGGGAGCAGTTTTGCGAGATCTTGACAATAAACGGTTTCTTGTCGTGGCTGCCAAGGCGGTTATTTTAGCGACCGGAGGAATCGGGCGTTTACATATTCAGGGATTTCCGACCAGCAACCACTATGGCGCAACGGGAGACGGTCTCGCCATGGCCTACCGGATGGGAGCCAAACTCCTGCAGATCGATACCTTCCAATACCACCCTACCGGGGCTGTCTATCCCGAGCAGTTGGTAGGGGCCCTCGTGACGGAGGGCATACGGTCGGAAGGTGGACATCTCGTGAACGCCAAGGGCGAGCGGTTCGTGAACGAACTAGATACCCGGGACGTCGTGTCTTCCTCGATCATTAGGGAATGTGAGGAGGGCCGGGGGATCCGAACCATGACGGGACGGGTGGGTGTTTGGTTGGACACGCCCTTGCTGGACGTTGAACAGGGGCGGGGAACTCTGGAGAAACATTTTCCCGCGATGGTGCGTCAGTACCAGAGATATAAGCTCGACATCGCCGAGGACCCGGTCCTCATCTACCCAACCCTGCACTACCAGAACGGAGGGGTCAAGATCGACGTGAATAGTGAATCAGGGGTTCGTAACTTGTTTGTGTCTGGCGAAACCTCCGGTGGGCTTCACGGCAGAAACCGACTCATGGGTAATTCGCTTCTCGATTTGATGGTGTTTGGTAAAAAAGCCGGGATGACGGCAGCCAAACGGGCTCAAACTCTGTCGCAAGGCAAACTGACACTTGTACATTTAGAACGATTTCGTGACGAAGCGTCGAAGCATGGGGTCTCGGGTGGCGTCACTTCACCCATGCTGCTTCCTGACTACGCAAAACATGATTAGAGGCGAAGGCAACGGACTATAGATCGTGTAGCCTATTCCTCCGCCTTCCTGGCTACGTACCTCTAGCCTCACGTCTCGGAGCTCGTTCGTCAGGAGCTCAAATGTTTTCCAGCAACCTCAAAAGTAAAGAATTTTCCAGAGTCAAAGGTGGCAGATGAATATACATGAGTTCCAGGCCAAGCAATTATTCTCCCAATTCGGCATTTCGGTGCCACGAGGGAAGGAAATCAGAACGCCGCGCGCAGCTGAGAAGTGGGCCGCGACCCTGAATAGCCCGGTCTACGTCGTCAAGGCTCAGATCCACGCAGGTGGGAGAGGGAAGGCCGGCGGGGTCAAGCTCACCAAGAATGCTAGTGAGGTGCCGGCAATAGCCAAGGAACTCCTAGGAAAGAAATTAGTAACCCACCAGACTGGTCCGAAAGGTCGAAAGGTGCGCCGGTTGCTAATCGAGGAGGGGGCCGGTATTGCTAAGGAGTTGTATGTGAGCTTGGTGGTCGATCGTGATTCCGGAAACCCGGTATTCATCGCCAGTACGGAAGGTGGAATGGAGATTGAGGAAGTGGCCGCTCATAGCCCGGAGAAAATCATCAGGGAACAGATTGATCCCGCCGTCGGCTTTCTCGGCCACAACGGGCGCAATCTTGCCTTTGCCCTTGGCCTCCCCTCAATAGAGCCGACCCTCCTCAACCCCTTTGTGGGATTGGCGGGAAACCTCTATCGGCTGTTCATGGAAAAAAACGCGGCCATGGTGGAGATCAACCCACTGGTCATCACTCAGGAAAAGCGATTGATCGCCCTCGATGGAAAGATATCCTTTGATGACAACGGCCTCTTCAAGCACCAAGATGTTCAAGCATTTCGCGATCTTCATGAAGAAGAACCTCTGGAAATCGAAGCAACGAACAATAACCTGAACTATGTCAAACTCGATGGAAATATCGGGTGCATGGTGAATGGAGCAGGGCTGGCGATGGCGACCATGGATGTGATTAAGCTTGCTGGAAGCGAACCGGCGAATTTCTTGGATGTTGGGGGCGGAGCGACAAAGGAGACCGTTGCAGCCGGTTTTCGGATCCTGCTTAAGGACAAAAACGTCAAAGGGGTCTTCATCAACATTTTTGGGGGAATTGTCCGATGTGAACGGATTGCCCATGGCGTGATCGATGCAGCAAGGGAAGTGGGCATCAAACTGCCAGTGGTCGTACGGCTCCAGGGCACGAATGCGGAGGAGGGACGAAAACTGCTGCTGGACTCCGGCCTTAAGGTTGATGTGGCCACAGACCTCTGGGAGGCCGCCCAAAAGATCGTGGCCATGACCGCAAAGAAGCGGGCGAAGGCGGCGACAGCGTAAGTTGGCCCCATACTGCCGGTGGCTTCCGCACCTTCCGAAGTGACCCTTTCGGGCTCTGCCGAGCGGAAACCTTCGGAAATTCCCTCGCAGACTCGGTCAGTTTCCGCTTTCCTTCTCGGCAGAGCCTCGATGGGTACCCCGCTTCTTCGGTGATGTTGCTCCCTGGCAGCACGGGGCCTAGCGCGGGTCGCCTTGAAGGAGTGAAGGGAACAGAGAAGTACTCCACCGGGCATTGCCGACCCTAGCAGGTTTGTCTGATCCGTCAAGATATTTGAGCGGGGGCAATGATGATTGTTGAGCCTCAGACGCCAGAAGCTTAAGAAGAGCAAGGGCGCAAAATTCTTGCCCATTCAGCTCGCTATGACGAAATTTACGATTGTTCCTATGTGAATCACTACAGCTTTGCAGATTTGAGATTTGAAGCGAGAGCTGCTCTTCGCCTTCTGTTGGAGGCCGGAAGGGGTTATCAGAGTGAGGGCAAACTGGAAGCCCTGTTACACTTAGAAAAAGAGCCGACCAGAGATGGATGAAGGGTAAACGAAGTGCAGTATTAATCGAACATGAGAATAGCCCAAAGCCTCTAAACGCTGAGATTGAGAAACTCTGTAACGATGTAAGCAAAATAAAGGTGCTAATTACTTACGTTGCGGACGGACATTTCAATGCTAGTGCTAGCAAACTAGCAGGTAACGTTCAGAGAGAAATCAATGGACGAACCGGAACGTTTACCGGGACTCTTCTGTTGATAGTTGGCGGGTATGTTGAGAGCGATTGGGTAGCATATAGGTCTAGGACTAAAGTAGAAATGAAGGAAATTTTATGAAAATAGTACGAGGAATTAATTATGAGCATCTTAGTCGATAAATCCACGCGCGTGGTGGTGCAGGGGATTACTGGGAAAGAGGGATCGTTTCATGCGACTCAGTGTAAAGCGTACGGGACACAGGTGGTGGCCGGTGTCACGCCGGGCAAAGCTGGGCAGGAAGTGGAGGGAATCCCGGTATTCAACACGGTCCGCGAGGCGGTGAAGAACACGCAGTGTGACACGTCATTGATTTTTGTCCCTCCGCCTTTCGCGGCAGACGCCATTCTTGAAGCTGCTGATTCTGGGATCAGGCTCATTATCTGCATCACAGAAGGAATTCCAGTCAATGACATGGTCAAAGCCAACCGCGCCCTCCGTGGGCGAAATGTCCGCTTGATCGGCCCCAACTGCCCAGGAATCATTACGGCCGATGAGTGCAAGATCGGCATTATGCCTGGATTCATTCACAAAAAAGGAAGGGTAGGCGTGATCTCAAGAAGCGGGACCCTCACCTATGAAGCCGTCAATCAGTTGACGCAACTTGGGCTGGGTGAGACAACCTGCATTGGAATCGGAGGGGATCCCATTATCGGGACAGGGTATATCGACCTGCTCTCCATGTTTGAAAAAGATTCAGAAACCGAAGCAGTGGTGATGATCGGGGAAATTGGAGGAGATGCCGAGGAAAAGGCCGCAGAGTTCATTAAGCAGAACATTCGAAAGCCGGTGGTGAGTTTTATCGCCGGGATCACGGCCCCACCCGGTCGTCGGATGGGCCATGCGGGCGCCATTATTACGGGCGGCAAGGGAACCGCCTCCGAGAAGATGGCTGCTCTCGAGGCCTCGGGTGTGAGGGTCGTCCGTAACCCTGCCGAGATCGGTCAGGCGGTTCAGGAGGCCCTTGGAGGCTAGAGTCGACTGGTCCCCCTCCAAACCATCGAACTGGTCGAAGACCGGGTCTGCAGAAACAAAAAAGCCACCTTCTGAGGTGGCTTTTTTATTGCCCCTCCCCAAGGAGGGCTTGCAGGGGGGCATTCCTATTGCGGCCGTCGAGGGAGCACCTTATGAAGTGCGGCCTCCGGGAGCAGGGGA
>JBFJQA010000087.1:0-12102 GCA_041616875.1 Nitrospiraceae bacterium
AGAGGACGGCGGCGGCAGCTGCGAAGGTCAAGAGGGTAATCGTCGGGACGAACACGGCAAGAATTGCCGCCCGGCGCAAGGTGATGGCGAGGGCCTTGTCGATCTGAGCGGTAAACCGACGATCTTCGCGTCGGGTTTGGACAAAAGATTTCACGATCCGGATACCGGAGAACACCTCCTCAATCAATGTGGTGACTGTGGCAGCTTGGTCTTGCATGGCAGTGGAGAGCGTCTTCAACTTTTTTCCAAAGAGCCTGGCCACGATCACCAAAAGCGGAAGAAGCACGAGGATCAGCAGGCACAGGCGCCAGTTCATCACCAACAGAAACCCGACTCCGCCCACGAAGGTTACAAGCTGTTTTGCCGAATCGATGGGGGTCTCCGTCATGGTAGTTTGAATGACTCCGACATCGTTCATGAGCCTGGAAAGGATCTCCCCGGTTCGCTTCTTCGCGAAAAAGCTCAATGAGAGTTTCTGCAAGTGGGCGAACAAGTGCCGCCTGAAATCCGCCATGATGTGCTGGGAGATCCAGGCGGTGAGGTAACTGTGTCCCATGGAGAACACGCCTTGGGCCGCCACAAGGAGGAGAAAGAGGCCGATCGTCGAGGTCATTTTTGCGGAATCGCGTTGAACGGTGATGAGATCCCAGAGGAAGCCCGCCAAGCGCAACAGGGTCAAGTTGACGGCGGCAACAGTGGCAACCAGCAGGATGGCGATGGCCATCCATGTCCAGTAGGGTCTGAGGAAGGGGAGAAGCTTGGAGTAGTAGGACATGATGGTGACCGTGTTGGCCAGTATGCAAATTCTGAGTGGAGAGAGGACGAGTTACTCAACCGTAGAGATGGGGCGGGGAAGCCTGAAACGGAAGGGCCTACACCTGAACGATAGATTCGATCAGGTTCTTGTTGATGGCGACAAATTCTGCTCGGTCTTTATCGTCAATTAAGACGTCCGTGAGGCTTATGAAGAGGCGCTGCTCCTCGTTGATTGCGTCTGAGACTCTGTTCCGCATCGGTGGAATCAGGAAGTCCCCGATATAGCTGGAGTTCACCGTTCGAACCCGAATTCGTATCTTTTTCCCTTCTGACACGTCCACCTACCGTGCCCCCTCTCTGTATGCTCAGCTCTTTCTGCGTAAGAATTTTTGGCGACGGCGGAGCTTCTTGTATTTGTGTTTGCGCATTTTCTTTCGTCGTTTCTTCAGCACACTGGCCATAGGAATCTCCTCGCGGGTGAGTCTATAAGCTTATTCCTTCAAAAGCAAGCATCAAGAGGTTTCATACTACGTCAGAAGAACCTCTCCAGGGAGCCGCGGTTTGGTATCACAGACGCGTGAAACCTGTCAAGAAAGAGATCGTCATGGTGAGGGGCCCATGCTGATTGTTTTGGCTCCTTGACGGTTCCTCAAGGCGGTCCCTATACTGCCGTATGACCTTATTCGCTCACACCAGTCGATGGCTCCTCCTTCTGTGTTTCGGGTGGATGTTGTTCCAGGGCATGGGGTGTTCTTCGGACGAGCCGCGCTATCCCGAAGATCACGCACGGTTCAAGAAAATCGACCAGTCTATCGAGACGCTGAGGGAGGGGTACGTACAGAGGGATCTTTCCTCTATACAAAGGTTAATGCTGCCGGTGGACCGAATCAGGAGTCTCGAAGAGGCAATTAGGACGGATTTTGAAACATTCCAAGAGATCGAATTGGATCTGTCGGTCGATCGGATCATGATCGACGGACAAACAATTGATGTCTTTATCCACTGGCTGGGCAAGTGGAAACGCAAACCAGCCGACGCTTGGAGTCGCGAGCGAGGCCATGGAATGCTCCGGTGGGTCGGAACTCGGTCCATTCTTCTTCAAGACGTGGAGGGGGATCTCCCCTTTGGCATGGCCGGTCGTCAACCCACCTCCGTATCACGTCCAGCCCTCGCACCCTGACGGGCACACATCCAATTCCCTTGAGCACGACAAAGCAGCCAGAAGCCGAGTTCTTGGTGATTGGGAGTGGAGTCGCAGGATTGCGCGCCGCCCTTGAGCTAAGTCGACATGGGCAGGTACTTATTCTCACCAAGGGGAACCCGTTGGAGAGTAGTTCCATTTATGCTCAAGGGGGGGTTGCTGTTGCCTTAAGCGAGGAGGATGACGTCACCATCCATCGAACTGATACGCTCAAAGCCGGCCATGGTCTCTGCAGAGCAGAAGCCGTCCGAGTGTTGGTAGAAGAGGGTCCAGATCGGATCCAGGAACTCATCGCCTGGGGTGCCAGATTCGACAAGATTGGCGGCCGGTATGCCTTTACGAAGGAGGCGGCGCATAGTCGGAGTCGGATTCTCCGCGCGCGGGGGGATGCAACTGGAAACGAAATGGTCAGGGTACTTATGACTCAGGCCCGTCAACGAAAACGCATCCAATGGCTCGACCATCACTTTACGGTGGATCTTGTGGTGGTGAATGGGGTCTGCCGAGGCGTACTCGTTCTAGACGAAGTTACTCAACGGCGTATCGTGGTCCCGGCCTCAGCCGTGCTCCTGGCGACCGGGGGGGGCGGTCAGGTCTATGCTCGAACCACCAACCCGGTCCAGGCAACTGGCGACGGTATGGCGATGGCCTGGCGCGCGGGGGCGGTTCTTCAGGACATGGAGTTCGTGCAATTTCATCCAACGTCGCTGTATCTCGCCTCCAGTCCGCCGTTCCTCATGACCGAGGCCATTCGCGGGGAGGGGGGGCGGTTACGCAATATCAAGGGTGAGTTGTTCATGCATCGCTTTCATCCTAAGGGCGACCTTGCCCCACGCGATATCGCGGCCAGGGCGATTTGGGCGGAGATCGCGGCGACACGATCTCGGCACGTGTATCTGGACATGACCCATCTCGGTGCTTCGTTTATCAAGACTCGATTCCCAACCATATATGCCACCTGTCTGCGGTATGACATCGACATTACCGAAGAGTGGGTTCCGGTGTCGCCAAGTGCACATTACTTCATGGGTGGAGTATGGACCGATGTGACCGGAGCAACGAGCATTCCTGGGCTCTTCGCGGCCGGGGAGGTCGCCTGCAGTGGGGTGCACGGAGCGAATCGACTGGCCAGCAATTCCCTCTTAGAAGGGCTCGTGTTTGGGGGGCGGGCAGCGCTTGCCGCCGAGGCATTCGCAGGCCGAGCCCCCTCTGTTCCATCCATGCCCTCGGCCCAAGACTTGGAGGGGCGACGGCTTGGTCGGTTGGAGGATGCGGAGAAGCTTCGAAGCTCCTTGCGTAAGATCATGTGGGGGAAGGTGGGTTTGGTGCGAACGGGGGAGTCGCTTGTGGGCGCTCTCGCCAATTTGTCCCGATGGGGACGCGTGGTTGACCGCCCCTTCAAGCTCAGGCGTGACTTGGAAGTCAAGAACATGGTGCAGATAGCGAGGTGCATCGCGGAAGCAGCATTGTGGAGAGAAAACAGCGTGGGGGCTCATTATCGAGCCGACTATCCGGACCGGAAAGGCACCGATCAGGGCCCAGGGACCGTGTCGGCCCGGAAACACCATAGCCGTGTGCAACGGGTCAGGTGTGCTTAATCCTGAGGCTTGTCGGGGAACGTTGCGGCAGGGCGAAGTGTCTGCTTAAAAAAGGGTCTGGACACCGTCGCAGAGGAGTCGCGGACCAAATAATTTCGATAATACCGCAGGACTTTGGCAACGTAGTGTCGCGTTTCTCGGATAGGGGGTAAGGCCATATACCGATTGACGACGCTTTCTCCGGCATTATAGGCAGCCAGGGCCAGAGGGAGGTTTCCCTGAAACCGGTCCAGGAGGCGCCGTAAGTATGTGGCGCCGCCGCGGATATTCTGCTCTGGATCAAAGGGGTCTCGTACCTGAAGGGACATCGCGGTTTCCGGCATTAACTGCATGAGGCCCAGGGCACCGGCCTTTGACACCGCCGAGGGGTTGAAATCGGATTCAGCCTTGATGACTGCACGCAGCAGGGCGGGATGAATCCCGTGCTTGCGTGAGTAGCGCGCAATGGTTTGGTTCAACTTACGCTGAGACAGTCGAGGCCTGATCTTGCCCGACTCGAGATCGATCCGTTTGTATCTGGGATCAGTGGGGACATTGGTAAGATGGGCCGTTCCGTCGCGGTCGATAAATTGGTACAGCTCTGCCCCCGCAGGTGGCTGCCCCGCAAACAGAACAAGGAAGCTTACAGCCGCTACCAGGATCCACATAATAGCAAAGCTATCATTGGCCCCCTAGGTTGTCAAAGAAATGGCGTTCCAGGAATCCCCAAGAGGGAAGGGACCTGTTCCGGATCGCGTGTTCGGGAAGGGAGAGCTTGGGCTGAATAGGCTCAGGTCAAAAACCGGGACAAATTGGCGTGGAAGCGTTCACGAAGTGTGATGGTGATGGGCCCCGGATGTCCCGAGCCGATCGTGGAGTCGTTGACGTGGGTGACCGGCATAATTTCCATAGAGGTATTCGTGAGAAAACATTCCTCAGCGCGGAGAAGGGCGTCACCGGAATAGGCCCCTTCCTCAGCTATCAGGCCAGCCTCACGGCTCAACTGAAGCACGATACCTCTGGTAATTCCATCAAGGATTCCGCAGGCTAAAGATGGCGTGTAGAGTCGCCCCTCTCGGACGAAAAAGACATTGCTCGCGGTGCATTCCGCCAGAGCGCCCTCCGCATTTAACATCAGGCCGTCGAAGAATCCCCCTTTGGTTGCTTCCCGTTTTGCCAGAATGTTGTTCAAGAAATTGAGCGATTTAATCTGGGGGGGCAGGGCCGTGCTCAGGTTCCGTCGCACCGATACAATGGACACGCGCACCCCTTCTTCAAACAAGTGTCTTGGGTAGGGGATCAGGGGTTTGGCCATGATGAGCACAGTGGGAGAAGGACAAAGGTCAGGATCGAGCCCAATGTCACCAGTCCCCCGGGAAATCGTGATACGGAGATAGGCATCGCCCAACTCGCGGTCTTGTTGGGGCTTCTCTGATCGAAGTCCGTTGCGGGTCAATGCTTCAACGATCAAGCCCGGCCAGTCTTCCTCAGGGAGGGGAATCCTCAATCCGATCATTGCACCTGAACGATAGAGTCTCGCCACGTGATGCTTCAGCATGAAGGGCCGTCCTGCATAGGCCCGGAGAGTCTCATAGATGCCATCTCCGTATAAGAATCCATGGTCGAAGACGGAGATCCGTGCTTCCTCATGTGAAACGAAGCTGCCGTTCAGATAGACCCACATGTTTCGGTTCATCGATGATCGTCCTGATACGATGTGCTCAAGATCTTCTTAAGGCCTGAAAAAAAGCCTCTGCCTTGTGTAGCGTTTCCTCGTATTCACGAGCGGGATTCGAATCGGCAACGATCCCAGCCCCGACCTGAAGATATCCTCCCGTTTTGCTTAACACCAAGGTTCGAATAATGATATTGAAGTCAAGATCTCCGTTCCAACTCAGATAGCCGAGCGATCCGGTATACGGTCCGCGACGGACGGGTTCCAACTGTTCGAGGATTTCCATGCATCGGATTTTTGGTACGCCCGTCACGGTTCCCCCAGGAAAGACGGCTCGAATTAAATCAAACCCGTCGAGGTCGTCGCGCAAGGTTCCCTGGATATTGGACACGATGTGGCTGACGTGTGAATAGCGCTCAACGTTCATAAACTCGTCTATCCGAACTGAGCCATATCGGCAGACACGGCCCAAGTCGTTTCGCTCGAGATCCACCAGCATGATATGTTCGGCTCGCTCTTTGTGGTTGGTGAGCAAGTCTTCAACGAGTTTCCGATCCTCTGACAGGGTTCCACCTCGCGGCCTGGTTCCAGCGATGGGCCGGGTGTCAACCTGGCGTTCTTGGAGCCGAACCAGTCGTTCGGGTGATGCACTCACCAGACACAGATCATCCGATTCGAGAATTCCGGCAAAAGGAGCCGGGTTGACCTGACACAGCGATTCGTACAGTGGCTTGGCCAGTTCTCGTGGTCTTGCACGTCGCACGGCGCTTCCCGGTGCGGAGTCTTCGCCACAGTCAATGGCGAAGCGATGAGACAGGTTGATCTGATAGATATCTCCCGAGCAGATGAACTCTTGGCACTGGAGAACCTTCTCCATATACTCGGCCCTCGGCTGTTCCGGGTTCAACGCGACATGCAGATCGGCTGGGATCCGGGTCAATGGTATGGGTGCTGAGGAGAGTTGGGCCTCGAAGGCAGCCAGCCGATCGCATCCTTCGCGGTAGAGCTTCTCGCGTGTCTCCCCGAGCATTCTCTCCAAGGGAGGAGCAAAAATGAGATGAAGCGTGTGAGTCAGGTGGTCGCAGGCCGCCAGAAGGTCGACGAAAAGGAACAGGAGGTCGGGTAATTGGAGATCATCCACCGTCTGGTGCGGGAGGGTTTCAAAGCCGCGTATGAGGTCATAACTGAAATACCCAACGGCTCCGCCGAAAAACGGCGGTACGCCATCCGGTCTTGGCATTCGACCACGGCGGAGCAGAGCAGCCAATGCTTCAAAGGGGTCTCCTTCCTGAACGAGGACCCTCTCTCCTGCACGTGTTTCGTAGCGGTTGTGCCTTCCGGCGAAAATCAGATAAGGATCGTTCCCAAGATATGAATAGCGCGCGGTCTGGCTTGGTCCCTTGGCGCTTTCAAGTAAGAAGGAGGAGGTGCGGGGAGCCGAGATGCGCTGGTACAGCTCAATGGGGGGCACCTGAGGCAGGGGAAGGGATAGCGTCAAGGGCTGGGGATGGCGTTCGAGAAAAAATCTGGCGCGCGAGGGGCGGATCATGCGTTCCTATTGATTCTGTTCTGAGTTCCAGGTTGTGACCCGGGTCCTGCCATGAAGTCTGGAGGGTTGTACCATATTCGTTTCAAGACCGGCCAGCAAGGCGGTCACGTCGTTCTTGGAATCCTGGTTCATTGGGATCGTGCATGATGCTTGACAATCCCCCAGAAATTTTGTTTGAATGGCGCGCCTGTGTGCGCAGGCGCCCTCTGGCCAGCCGAAGCCGACGTGTGTTGACATAAGATGCCCTCTTCGAGTGACCCATTCTATGCCGGTTTGGGGCAGGCGGTCAGGATCGGAACGGAAGTACTCGCGGCCTTGATCGTCGGTGGAGGACTTGGCTGGTTGGCAGATACCTACCTGTTTGCCTCAGGGCCTTGGGGGCTGGTAATCGGATTAATCCTCGGGATGATCACGGGAGTCCTCAACGCCTACCGCGCCGCGCAGCGGTGGTCTCAGTAAGCACAGTTTTCCTCCGGGGCAAAAGGATCTTATCTTGGACAATCCACTCCATCCCTTCGAATTGCACCCGTTTGGTAGTTGGTCCTTGTTTGGGCTCGACATTTCCCTGAACAAGGCTGTGATCATGATGTGGGTGGTCGTGGCGATCGTTGCTGCCCTCTTCATCATGGCTGGTGCATCGAAAAAGCTTGTGCCAACCAAACTTCAAAGCTTGGCAGAAATTTTCGTGGATTTTGTACGTGGCATGATCTTGGATACGATGGGGAAGGATGGAATGCGGTTCTTTCCCTTTATCGCTACATTGTTCGTGTTTATTCTATTCTGCAACTTGTTGGGGTTGATTCCAGGTTCCTATACAGTCACGAGCCAGATTGTCGTCACCGGGCTCTTCGCCTTGTTTGTCTATGCGATGAGTGTGGTGGTTGGTATTATGAAGCACGGGATGAAATTCTTCGGTATTCTCGTTCCTCCAGGTACTCCAGGCTGGCTGCTCCCCCTCATGGTTCCCATCGAGTTGATCAGCCAATTGGCGAGGCCAATTTCGCTGGCAGTGCGTTTGTTTGCCAATATGACGGCAGGCCACGTGATTCTTGGGGTATTATTCGGATTGGCCATAACGGGTGGACTTCTTATCGGGTGGCTGCCTTTTGCTTTTACGATTGCCATGAATGCCTTGGAAGTCGGCATTGCGTTTATTCAGGCCTATATTTTTACGATTTTGACCTGTGTCTACCTCGGAGATGCCCTACATCTACATGGGCACGAGGAACACGCGCATTAAACCTACAGATGAAGCAAGGGAGGAAGAATAGACGATGGAATCCGCAGCTGCAGCTTTGTTGGGTATGGGGTTGGCCGCAGCCGGCTTTGCCGGGGCGGGAGTAGGCATCGGATACATCTTCGGCAAGATGATCGAAGCTGTGGCCCGTCAACCTGAGGCCGAAGGGCGAGTCGGGAAGTATATGTGGATTGGCTTTGCCCTCGTCGAGGCCATTGCGCTTTACGGGCTCGTGATCGCCTTCATCATTATGGGCCTTCGAAAATAAGCTGAACAGAAATCTGGTGTAGGGTAAAGGGTGAATGAGGACCACCATCGTGTGGTTCCTGTTTCTCCGCGCCCCACTCGTAACGTTCTGGGTGGAAAATCATGCCACAATTTGAGACACACTTTTTCTCCTCGCTCCTTTTTTGGGAGGTTGTTTCGTTTGGTGTCCTCCTTTGGCTGCTCTACAAGTTCGCCTTTCCCCATATCCTGGAAGCCTTGGAGACGCGGGAACGGAAAATTAAGGAAAGCCTCGATCAAGCGGAACGCAGTCGTGTGGAATCTGAGCGGAAGCTCAAGGAGTATGAGGCCAAATTGACCGCGGCTGCCAAAGAAGCTGAAGTGATCTTGAGTCAGGCCAAAGAGCGAGCGCAGCGGACTCTTGAAGAGAATGAGCAACGGCTCCAGGCTGACGCGGAACGTATCAAAACAGATGCTGCGAGAGAAATCGAGCAGGAGCGCCGGCGAGCGATCCAAGAGATTCGTTCTCACACATCCGATCTTGCCCTTCAGGTAGCAGAGAAGGTCTTAGAGAGAAGCCTAAATGATGCGGACCATAAGCGGCTGGCAGATCAGGCGTTACAATCTGTCGCGAACGCCTATAAAGCAGTGACTCGCTAAGTGACGCGGGCTACGGTCCTCCTTCCCCTGTTTTGAATCAAGAGCTACCACTGCCGCTTTGATTGGTGCTGCCTGCTCGGTACCCTTCTAGATCCAGCGTCACGAAGAGAAATCCCAGCTTTTTGATGCTCGTCACCACTTTCCGTCGTAGGTTGCCCTCAAGCAGCTGAGCGAAATCTTTAGGGTCCAACTCAACGCGGGCCACGTCGCCATGATCGCGCACCCTGACGTGGAGCAGACCTTCTTGAAACAGAATCGCCTCTGCTTGCTCCACCCGCTGCAGTTTCTCCAAGGTAATAGGGGTTCCCCTGGGAATTCGGGAAGACAGGCAGGCTGCGGCTGGTTTGTCCCAGTTTGGCAGC
The DNA here is from genome assembly GCA_041616875.1 of Nitrospiraceae bacterium. Lineage (GTDB taxonomy): Bacteria > Nitrospirota > Nitrospiria > Nitrospirales > Nitrospiraceae > JBFJQA01. Next base: position 9,243 of record JBFJQA010000087.1, read on the forward strand.
CCCAGCTCTTTTGCAAGACTGCGAATGTCTTGCTTCGACAATTCTGCCTCGACCAAAGGGCTCCTCACCCCCCATTCATTCGCGGCAGTGATGCCGGGACGGTCGTCGCTCAAGTCGTCAAGGTTCGTCCCATCGACTATGGTGCCAATTCCCTGCTCCTGACATATCCCGCGCAACGCCTGATACAGGTCTGCCTTGCAATGGTAGCACCGGGCGGCATCATTCCGCACAAAGTCCGGAAGAGACAGTTGATCCGTGTTCATGATCACGTGACGTCCCCCGATTTCCGAGGCGACCCGACGCGTGACATCCAGTTCTACCGCGGGAAAAGTGGGGGAGATCGCCGTCACGGCCAGGGCCTTACTTCCTAGGGTGTCATGGGCGATTCTAAAAACCAGTGAACTGTCAGTCCCACCTGAGAAGGCCACCAAGACGGTACCCATCTCCTTGAAAAGGCTCCGCACCCGTTCCAGCTTTTGGGCGAGCATGGCCCTCTGATTGATCGTGTCGAAAGGAGGGGTCTCTCTGGTGATCGCGAGGAGATCATCGCGGCCCTTTGCCCTCCCTTCACTCACTCTTCACCTGTTGGTTCACCTTGGCCTTCGCTTGGTCTCCAACGACGACCAAAACATAGCGTTCAGGGTGGAGGTATTGCTTAGCAACTCGGAGGATGTCTGCTTTCGTGACCTGTTCGATGAGCTTGGGATATTCCGTGAAATACTCGAGGCCGAGGCCATAGAATTCCACGAGGGTCAAGACCCTCGCGAGCTTACTCGTCGTGTCTAGGCGAAGGGGGAAACTTCCTATAAGGTAGGATTTCGCGTCGGCCAGCTCCTGGTCGGACACTTCGTGCTCCCGGATAACCCGTATCTCTCTGAGAACTCCTGTAATGGCCTGATTCGTTGTTCCCGTCTTTGTCTGAAGGCTCACCATGAACGGACCTGGCATGAGCCTAGCGTCGAAATCGCTATAAACGCCATAGGCGAGCCCCTGCTTATCACGTATGGAATCCATCAATCTCGAAGAAAATCCCCCTGAGCCGAGGATGTAGTTCATGACCGACACCGCATAGTAATCTGGATCGGACCGCCGAATCCCAAGATGGCCTAGGATGATGGTCGATTGAGTCAACTCTTTATCAATCAACTTAATAGTAGGGCTCCCAATCCTTACCGGAGTGCCATAATTTCGCGGGGAGGACTGGCCTCGCCTCCACGCGCTGAAATGTTTGTCGATGTGCGATTTGACTTGCTGAACCGTTATGTCCCCGACAATCGCGAACACTGTCTGGTTGGGTAGGTATTCATTCAAATAGAACTTCTTCACATCACTCTGCGTGATGTTGGGGAGACTGTCCTTGGTCCCGTTAACGGGCCATTGGTAAGGGTGCTTGCCAAACACCAATCGGTCGAATGCTTTACCAGCCACCAACTCTGGGTTCTCGTCTTCGCTCTGGATGCCTCCAAGGATCAGATTCCGCACCCTCGTGAATTCCTTCTTGTCGAAGCGAGGATTGAGGATGATATCGGCCAAAAGGTCAAATCCCAGGTCGAGGTCCTTTTTCAGGACTCTGAGGGAGACGGTCGTGAAATCTCTCGTGACATCGGAGGACAAGGAGCCGCCGACAAAGTCGATTGCTTGCGCGATTTGCTCGGCGGACCGTGTCTTGGTGCCTTCATCCAACAGTGCCGAAACCAGGTTGGCGAGGCCGGCCTTGCTTTGAGGGTCCTGGGCTCCCCCGGCTTTGATCAAGCCATGGACTTGGATGATCGGTAAGGCAGGTTGCTCGAGAATGAGTACAGTGACCCCGTTTGACGTCACATATCGAACGGGATGAATGTCTGCAGCACGGGCCGGGGCTCCGACGAGGAGATAGATCAGAACACAGACAGCGGCGGCCTGGAGCGGCACGAAAGAGAGCCAGGATGGGAACCGATCCGACGCAGGGGTGAATGTGGGCCGATGCCGAGGCGATTTTGGCCCAGGGCGTTCAGAATGTCCTGTCCTTCTTGTGACCATAGTCTGGACGTATTAACCTTTTTCCGCGGGCGAATCTTTCCTGCCGCGTGCGCCGCGTTCCGGCTTTTGCGGAATCAGGATCCCTACCGTGCGTCGATCTTCGACCAGATAGCGTCGGGCGACGCGCTGAATGTCTCCGGGGGTCACCTTCCGGATGCGTTCTAGGAACTGGTCCAAGTATTGCCAGCCGGCTCCCACGCTCTCGGCTTGTCCGAGCAACATCGCCTGTCGAAAATTTGAATCCTGTCCAAAGACATGAGAGGCCTCAACCTGGTTCTTGGCTCGTTGAAGCTCCTGCTCGGTAGGCGGCTTTGTTTGAAGCCGCTCGATCTCCCGGTACACCGATTGTTCGACATCGCGAGGCTTTTGCCCAGGCTTCACGACGGTGTAAAAATAAAAGAGGTCCGGATCTGCCGTGAGGAGGCTATAGCCTGATCCCACCGCCAACGCGACCTTTTGTTCATACACCAAGCTCCGATACAGTCGCGAGCTTTTTCCTTCGGACAAGATTGATTCGAGAATAGCCAAGGCGTAGGCGTCGTCGTGGGCATAATTTGGGGCCGGATACCCAATCATCACAAAGGGAAGTTGCGCATCACGTTTTACGACAATGCGCCGCTCCCCTTGTTGTTCGGACTCTCTCGCCATGACCTTGGGCGGATCCGGTCCTCGGGGAATGGGCTCGAAGTGACGTTGGATGGCTGGCAAAATCTCTTGCCCCTTCACATCACCCACCACAATGAGTGTCGCATTGTTGGGTGAATAATAGGTGTCATAGTAGCGTTGGAGGTCCTCAAGGGTCATGGCGTTGAGATCCGTAAACCAGCCGATGACTGGCCAG
>JBFJQA010000088.1:0-12019 GCA_041616875.1 Nitrospiraceae bacterium
ATCCGCCTGCTGATCCTCATCCCATAGGCGGATCGGGCCAGGAAAGGGGTCCTCAAACCGAAATCCTAAGGACCTCGTGTGGTCCTCTAGGCCCTCAACTAAGAAGTCAAATAAATCTCCACACCAGGAAAACCGGGCCTCGCACCATGACCAGTCTTCCGAGGGTACAACTTGAGCCAGACGACCATCCAGAAACTTCTGAACGGCATCCGTGATCGCCTGGGGTGTCAACGGAATTGAGTTTTGATCCACGAACATACTGGTACAGCACAGATGATGCCGGGGTGGTCCTTTGGGTCATACCACCGTAAAGTCATTGAAAACTATGAAGAGGATTTTTGGGGGAGTAGTCTGGCGGGGAAATGAGGAGCGAAAACGATGCCGAAGGGTTGGCAGTGATGCCGAGATGTGGGCAGAGACCTATTGTGTGGTGGGAAGGGGTCTTCTGATGCCCAATTTCTTCATTCGGTGTTGCAGGGTGGAGCGTCGCATGCCCAGGCGAGCAGCCGCGCCATGTGGACCGGCCAAGACCCAATTGGCGCGGTTAAGAACGTCAAGAATATGTGCCCGCTCCGTCTCGGCGAGAGATTCTATCGGAGTTGTCGATGGACCTGGATGAGGGTGAGAGATTTGCGGCTCCAATTCCTCAATCATCAGGACAGAACTCCGACTCAGAATGATCGCGCGCTCAATCACGTGCTGCAGCTCTCGCACGTTTCCCGGCCACGAATAGCCAGCCAAGGCTACCATCGTGTCAGCGTGGACGGTGGCGAGGGGCTTTCGGTATTGTGCCGCATATTTTTTGGCGAAGTGGCGGACCAGTGAGGGGATGTCTTCGCGCCGTTCACGTAGGGGTGGGATTCGAATCGGGAACACTTTGAGGCGATAATACAAATCGGAACGAAACCGCCCCATGCTCACCGCCTGTTCGAGATCCTGATTCGTGGCGGCGATCACTCGGACATTCAGGACGATGCTTCTGGTGCGACCGATGCGTTCTATTTCCTGGTTGTCCAAGACCCTCAACAATTTTGCTTGAAGATCGAACGGGATCTCCCCCACTTCGTCGAGAAAGATCGTGCCACCATCTGCCAGCTCGAAGCGCCCGATTTTGCGGTTCACTGCGCCCGTGAAGGCGCCTTTCTCGTGGCCGAATAGCTCGGATTCGATGAGGGTGGGCGTTAATGCCGCGCAATTCACCTTGATGAGGGGTTTGTCCCTGCGTGGGGAGAGTCGGTGGATGGCCTGGGCGATGAGTTCCTTGCCCGTCCCCGTTTCTCCGGTGATGAGGACGGAGGAATCCGTTGGTGCAACCCGTTCTACGGCTTTCAGGGTCTGTTGTAAGACTGAGCTTTTCCCGACGAGCTCCTTGAGGTCGAGGGGCGGGCTGACTTCCTCTCTGAGGTAGATGTTCTCTCTCTCCAACTGGTCCTTGAGCATGCGAATTTCCTCAAAGGCCTTGATGTTGGATATGGCTTGCGATAACTGGTGGCTGACTTGCTCGGCTAGGCCCACATGGTGCTCAGAAAACGCGTTGCGCCGTCGGCTCCCTACGGCTAAGAAGCCGTACAGCTGCCCACCCAAATAGAGAGGGCACAGCATGGCCGAGAAAATCCCAATCGATTCAAAGTAGGCCATCTCCGGAAATGGTTTCTGATGATGGCCGGTGATGAGGACCGGTCGACCCGTTCGTTGCATCTCCACAGGAGCCATGTGCTCGACGGGGAACTGCCGCAAGGCTTCCAAGTCGACGTGGTTCCCGTCTTCGTGCAGAATCTGAAACCATGGAGCCTTCCGGTCAGTTGTGAATCGCACCAGGCAGGTCATGTCGTGGGGAATGACTTGCTGGAGAATATCCTTGATGGTCGGAATGACATTTTCGATCGTGACCCTCCCCAGGACCATTCGACTACTGATGGCACGAAGTGCATCCCGCTCTTCGACAGCCAGTACGCGATCAAGCACTGGAGCGATGTGGCGGGCGACCCTCTCTAGAAGCAAACGATCCTGTTCGGAAAAAGCGGCACGAGCATGGGTAGTGGTAAAGAGAACGGCGATGGTTCGATGTTGGGTGTTCTCTCCTTTTTCCGCTCCCACCCTCAGCGGTGCGACCAGGATAGATTCCACGGGAGAGAATGAGTGAAGAATATGAGCTTCTGTCCAGTGAGACGAGAGGAGGTCGTCACACAACAATGTTCGTCCCGTTTTGGCAGCAGCCTGTTTGATCGTTCCCTTAGCCGGAAGTTGACTCATTTGGTACCCCACCTGACTGGGGTCCGCAAGAACACCGGAAACTGGGGTGAGGACGTCGGCGGCCTCGTTGTACAGGTAGAGGCCTGATACATCAAACCTGAGTCGTTTGGAAAGTTGCGAGGTGAGAAGATCGGCGAACTGTTTAGAGCTCTGCGAGCCCGACAGGACCGTGACGGTTTCGAGAACAAAGGTTGTGTCTTCTCGAGTGCCCATATATTGGCACTCTAACATAATCCTCTGGTTCGTTTAAAGCCTTTGAAGAAGCGAAGGCAGGGACAGGTGCCCACAGGGTTACCCTATTTTAGCCCATGGCCTGCAGGTTGGGAGTAAGCGAGTTCGGGGTACGGAGATCATGAAGGTGGATCTGGGCCATGCACCTTAGAAACACCATGGTGTTCAGATAGGAGGCATCCACCTGTGTTCTCGGTGCAACCGACTGAACGACAACGACTCCTTACTCATTATTTGTCAATGTCTTCTGAACGATGTGAGGTCTAATGGCCCATCTCCACGGTCGGGTGGCCGAGATTGAAGGGGTAAGCATGGACATTTTGTCAATTCCTGATAAGCTTGCTTTGTTATGAAAAAGGTCATGTTCTCCAATAAGTTGAACAAGTTTTCTGAGTGAGGTCAGATGACGGGTAGGTGTGGGGCGAAGCTCTTTGGAGTGCACATACCTTGGCAGCAAGCCTAAATGAGTTGTTTGCACCTACAGGCTAAACATGAGTACGTATCACGAGCATTATATACAGAAAAAAAGCGAAATTTTTTTGTTGACATAAAATACAAGCTTTGCTACAAAGCAAGCATGCACTCAAGGAGTGATGCTTGTGGAAGAACTCAAGGACATCATTGTCGGCCTCGAACAACGGATCAGCGCGTATAAGAACCGCTTTCAGGAGCTCGAAAAAAAACGTAAACGTCTCGATGAGGAAATTGCGACTATCAAGAAATACTTGGAGCTGGCAGAAACGCTCTATCGCGTCGAGGCCGACAAAGCCAAACTTGCCAGCCTGTCTAGCCAAATCATCACTGATGAGAAAGGGGCTCGTCCCCTTCCCGTCATGGATGTCACCGATCAGTCCAGAGAAATCCTACTTGGTAAGAGCAAATACGTTGGGAAAAGTGTCCCGGAAGCAGCCTACCAGATACTCAGGGAGGCGAACCGGCCCATGCATGCCAAGGAGCTGCTCCAGCACCTCCTGGAAGGGGGGCTCCAGATCAAAGGGAAGACACCACTGACATCTGTTGCAACATCACTCAAGCGTGACAAGCGCTTCAGAAAGGTTGGCCCGAATACCTTCGAAGCATTAGCCGAATCTCTGACCGAAGCTGTGTGACTATCCTGAGTTTGCTCTAGAGGAAGGGAGGTGAGTGCATTGGCAACGAAGAAGAAGGCAGCGAAGACCAAGAAGAAGAAGTAACCACTCCCGCCTGCAACAAACGCCGGGGGCGAGGCCACTCGCTCTCGGCGTTTTTTTTGTGCTCGCTTTTAAGGAAGGACACGGCTGTCTCGTGGTGCGAGATCGCCTGCCTCCACCTAGCTCACGATTCACCCCACCTGTAGTGATGGCGTTTGAGAAACAGAGGTGTGAGATGGTTGCGCCTTAGAAGGCGGGGGATGAGTATGCGGCGAGTGTCGTGGTCGGTTTGAGGGTATCAGGATTCAACCGTGATACCTCCTGTCCAACCTCTTTCTGGGTGTTCAGGAGGACCCATTTGTCTGGTTGAGCCAAGATCTGTTCTACCAGCTTCGTATGGAGCGCATGGCCGCTCCGCCGTGCTGTCAAATGCCCGATGAACGGCACCCCAAGGAGGGCAATGTCTCCAAGGAGGTCCAGGACTTTGTGTCGCACGAACTCATCATGATGCCTGAGGCCCGATTGGTTTATGATGTCGCGGTCCGAGAGGACGATGGTGTTTTCGAGGGATCCCCCCTTTGCCAATCCTCTTGCCCATAGAGCTTCGACTTCCTTCAGAAAGGCGAAGGTGCGTGCATCAGCGATATCCTGCTCAAATGTGCACACCGAGGACTCGTAGGTATACGTCTGGGTCCGAATAAGAGGATGGTCATACTCGATGGAATAGGTGATCCGTGGGGTGGGGCAAGGTTCGATCTTCACCTGCCGATCGCCCTCGACGACCTCGATGGGCTGGGTGATTTTCAGGAACGGCTGCCGGCGCTCCTGCGTGACGACACCAGCATTGCGGATCAAACGAACGAAGGCGCTGGCGCTTCCGTCCATCGCCGGCACTTCCCCTGCATCAAGTTCCACGAACACGTTGTCTACCTCCAAGCCAACCAAGGCAGACAGGACGTGTTCAATAGTCTTGATCTGGGTCCCGTTGATATGGATAGCCGTGCACAGCTCTGTGGGGACAAGATTTTGGACCGTTGCCTGGACGGCCTCCTCTGTCTTTTCCCCTTTCACCACAAATACCACCCCCGTATCAGGTGGGGCGGGACGAAGGGTCATGGTCACCGGTTGGCCAGAATGAAGACCAACACCGTTACATGAAATGATTTGGCTGACAGTTTGCTGTTTCCGCATGGTCATTCCAAATTTATGCTCGGCGATGGTTTAAGCAAGCAGCATACCATTGGGATCAGTTCTCACAATCATCATAACTACATGAAATACAAAACTATTTGTGAATGACTGCAAGACGCATCATGTGGTAAAAACAAAACACCTGTTGCTTTTTCATTTGTCCACTGATCATTCCACAACGCTGAGCCTCCCACTTGACCTACAGGCTCGGGTTCGATCGTGTGGGGACGAACGGGCGCGTGAGAGCCGCCGGGGTGATGAGTGAGGTCGATAGCCAAGTTACCCGGCGCGGCATCGTCAGGCGGGATCTTCACCTTAGGGCAGCGGCTCGAGCTCGATCAAACCCTTTCGAATGGCTAGGATAGCTGCTTGGGTCCGGTCATACACCTGCAGCTTATGAAAGATATTGCGTACATGGTTTTTGACAGTCTTCTCGCTGAGGTTCAGCGCGTTCGCGATTTCCTTATTCGTCTTTCCTTCCGCCACCAAACGGAGGACTGTGATCTCCCGCTCGGTCAAGTCGTGTTCGACCCAAGACGCTTTTTTGCCCTTTTTCTGTGACATCAGAGAAAACTCTGCAAGGATCTTGCTGGCGACCGATGGATGTATGAGGGATTCTCCACGATAGATGGCTCGAATGGCCGCCACAATTTGGGCCGAGTCGGTGTCTTTCAGGAGGTACCCCGTCGCGCCGGCACGCACCAGGTCAAAAATATAGTGTTGTTCGTCGTACATGGTCAGCGCGATGATGCCGATATGTGGGAATTCCCGTTTGATTTGGCGTGTGGCTTCGACGCCGTTCATGCGAGGCATACTGACATCCATGAGAACAACGTCTGGTAGAAGCGCTCGAACCTTTTCTAGAGCCTCATGTCCATCTTGAGCTTCCCCAACCACGGCGATATTCTCTTTGGTTTTCAGAATCGCGGCAAGCCCCTCTCGTACTACCCGATGGTCATCGGCGATGAGCACCTTAATTCGTTCCATGTCTTGTGGCCTCCTTCCGCACGAGCGGGACTTTAATCGTCACGCGCGTACCCCGTCCTTTCTGGGATTTGAACGTGGCTTCCCCCCCCACGAGCTTTGCACGTTCGACGATACCTTGTACACCGAAATGGTCCCACTTTTCTGGATCACGCGCAATGGCTGCGACATCGAATCCCACTCCTGAGTCGGAAATGGTGGTGGTGAGTGTTTCCGGGCCAATGTCGAGGCGGACCGACACCCGGTCCGCCTTCGCGTGTTCTTGGACGTTGCTCAAGGCTTCCTGAACAATTCGGAACAAGAAAATTTTGGTTTTTGGAAAGAGAGTCTTCTCATCGCCGGACAGGGAAAAGTCTGTTTTGATGTGGTATTGCGTCTGATAGGACCTCAAGTAACTTTTCAGTGCGGGTATGAGCTCCATTTTCTCAAATTGAACGGGTCGGAGATTGACAATGGCCTGCCGGGCTTCTTGAATGGCTAGCTTGAGGTTGGCTTTCGTCTCTCGCAGCGTCCTCAAGCAGGCCGCGGGATCCTTTCGTAAGAGTTCCTCGCAAAGGTCCAGCTTGAAATTCACGCCTGCCAGGCTTTGGACCAGTCCATCGTGAATCTCACAGGCAATGCGTGTGCGTTCCTCCGTGACGGCGGCGCCAGCCTCTTTCACGTAGAGCCGGTACAGTGACTGATATTTGGTCAATGTTTTCTCTATCTCAGCGGTGGCACGTATGCGGGCTTCGATGAGTTGCCACATGAATTTGGCACTGGAGGCCCCAAGGACCGCGACCCCCATTCGGTGGAAATCGAGCAAGACATCCCCTACCTCCGGATCACCCGACACGTCGATAATCAGGTTGACGTCCTCCATATTGAGGAGATCCTGATAGTTGCGGGTCACTGGGATCTTGAGCTGCCTGGCAAGAGGGATTCCAATCGCACTGGGGTTGGTTTCCGCCACGCCCACAATCTGGACGAGGGGGTCCTTCGCGAAGATCTCCATTAAGGATGTGCCGCCACGCCCGGCGCCAATGATGGCCACTTTGGTGGCTGTCGGCGATCTCCGCTTGGGTCGGACTCTATCGCGGATTCGCTTGACCCGTTTCATGCTGGAACCGGTGACCATCTTGGTTGGCCGTGCTGGCGAAGAGGGAGCACGCTCTGACGAGGGGAAATGACATGATGACGCAGAGATGGATACGGCTGGTTTCGCAGATGAGACCAGGCGGCCTCACAATTTTTCACGTCGTTCGAGGGTGAGGGATTTCAGTTCGTCCATGAACTGATCGATATCCTTGAATTCACGGTAGACCGACGCGAATCGGACATACGCAATCTGATCGAGTTGATGCAACTGTTTCATCACTTCTTCTCCGATGACCTGGCTCGGGATTTCTGTTTCACCCAGGTCCTGGATGTGCTTTTCAATCTGGTCTGTCACAGCCTCAATCGTAGGGATGCTGATAGGTCGTTTTTCACAGGCTTTCTTCAGCCCGGCGAGGATCTTTGACCGATCGAATAGTTCGCGGCGCCCATCCTTTTTGACCACTTGGGGGAGGCTCTCTTCGACCCGTTCATAGGTGGTGTAACGACGTTTGCAGGCAAGGCATTCACGGCGACGGCGGATGACCTCACCTTCCCTGGCCATTCGCGAATCCACCACCTTGTCTTCAAGCTCGTCGCAGAAGGGGCATTTCAAGGCGGGAACTCCGTCGTTAAGTGGGACCCGCAGCGTAATCGAAAAATATTGGGAAGCGTTTACAGAAGGCTTTGGCCTGCTGGCGAACCTCTCGCCGGATGGCTCGGTCCTTGGGTTGCTGGAGGACCCGGTCTATCAACGCGACGATTTCGCCCATGTCCGTTTCGCGCATGCCCCGCGTAGAGACGATCGGGGTCCCGATTCTAATCCCGCTGGCGATGGCCGGCGGTCTCTCATCAAACGGGACGGTGTTCTTATTGACGGTGATGCCGGCCGAATCCAGCGCGGTCTCGGCTTCCTTCCCAGTGACTCCCTTGACGCCGAGGTTCACCAGCATCAAATGGGTGTCGGTCCCTCCGGACACGACCCGGTACCCGCGCGATGTAAGTCCCTCGGCTAGAGCCCGGGCGTTGGCCATTATCTGGCGTTGGTAGGCCTTGAATGCAGGAGATAAGGCTTCCTTTAACGCGACCGCCTTGGCCGCGATCACATGCATGAGTGGTCCACCTTGGGTGCCGGGGAAGATGTTTTTGTCGACAGCCTTCGCATGTTCGGCTTTACACATGATCATTCCACCACGGGGTCCCCGAAGGGTCTTGTGCGTGGTGGTGGTGACAAAATCCGCATATGGCACTGGACTCGGGTGAAGGCCGGCGGCGATCAAGCCGGAGATGTGGGCAATGTCGACGAGAAGATAGGCCCCAACTCCTCGGGCGATCTCTTGAAACCGCGGAAAATCGAGCGTGCGGGCGTAGGCGCTCGCGCCGGCCACAATCATGCGTGGACGACATTCCTCCGCGATGCGCTGAACCGCATCGTAATTAATGGTCTCGGTCTCACGATCAACCCCATAAAAATAAGACCGGAAGAGGGATCCCGAAAAATTGACTCGGCTTCCGTGGGTGAGGTGCCCTCCTTGGGACAAGTCCATGCCGAGAATGACGTCCCCGGCTTTGAGCACTGAGAGGTAGGCTGCCATATTCGCTTGGGAGCCAGAATGAGGTTGAACGTTGACATGATCCGCCCCAAAGATCTCTTTGGCGCGCTGAATAGCCAGCTCTTCCACGACATCAACGTACTGGCACCCTCCATAGTATCGCTTGCCTGGATACCCCTCCGCGTATTTGTTGGTCATGAGGCAACCCTGCGCTGCCAGGACGGCTGAGCTCGCAAAATTCTCAGAGGCAATGAGAAGGAGCTTGTCACGCTGACGTCGCTCCTCCGCACGAATAGCGCGGTACACCTCCGGATCGGTTGCTTTCAAGTCTCTGAGGGATCCTACCGCCTTACTCATTGACTCAGGCCTTCTGTTCTTCTACCGATTGCCTCTGGTACCTATCTGTTGAGCACGTGCTTCAGGATGCTTCAGGTTCTGCCTTCTCGATGTGTTCTTCCTTTTTGATGACATGGACGGCGACACTCGCCGTGACATCTCGATAGACTTTAACCGGGATGGTAAAGGTTCCTAGTTCCTTTATAGGATGATCGAGGTGAATTTTTCTTCTATCCACGGGAAACCCATGTTCGGCCAGACCGTCCGCAAGGTCCTTGGTCGTAACCGAGCCGAACATTTTGTCATCCTTTCCGACCTTTGCAGAAATGGTGAGCGACACCCCCGAGATCTTCTTGGCGAGAGTTTCAAACTCCGAGCGCTCTTTTTTGGCCTTTTCAGCGGTGATACGCTTGGCGTGCTCCAAGGCCTTAATATTACGAGGGTTGGCTTGCAGCGCTTTTCGACGCGGCAGCAAGAAATTCCTGGCAAAACCGTCAGAAACATCCAAGAGATCCCCAAGGTGTCCCAGACCCTCCATCGTCTCTTGCAATATGACTTTCATGGCACAAGCTCCTTCCAAGGGAAAGGTAAAGAGAATACTGTTCACACCGTGAAAAGTCAATTGTGATTCGGGCCATAACCAGGCGCGAGTAGGCTGCTCGTGTGCAAGCAAGTGGTGACTCGCGCTGGCGTAGTGTGGTGGTGGACAGGCGACGGAACTGAAGGATAAGATAGAGAACTTTCAGGGACGCTTGGCTTGAGGAATTGTACGATATGATCGGGAAATTGGGGAGGGATAGGATCCACACGGGTTCGATGGTCCCTCGTTTTGGCCGGACAGCGTCCCTGCTTTTGGGATGCTTCCTGGCAGCTCATGCCTCCGATTTCTTGGCCCGCAGCCTTGGGGCTGACCTCGATCAATCGGCTCCACACAGAGAATCAGCAAATATCGACCCGGACCTGTCTTCCCTGAACGTGCGGCTGAGCACAAAGGCGCTCCATCCGCCTGAGGAGCTCGTAAAGCGCACGATTCCACTTCGAGGACTTCACGGAAATCGGCCTTTATATGGTGATCCGATCCGAGGCGCCATTTTGGAAGACGATAACCGCCGCCAAGTGGTCGTGCTGACAATTGATGAGGGCGAGACGGATTCGAGTCCAATCCGGGCTCATCTCATGTATGAAGTTGATGTTGAGAGTCGGCTGCCCCGCCTCACGGCCTGTGCGGCGACTCGTGGCTGCCACCAGGATGGAACGCCCGGTGCAGGCGGTCTGGCCTGTGTCGCCATATGCCTCGTAGAAGCGTTGCGCCGGTAACAGGGCCACACAATTCGTTGCGATGAAAGTTGTTGACCTCCTCGAAAACTTCTCGGCACGACTCAATGCGGAAAGGGAGACCGCCGCAGCGAAGGGGCTCGATGCCCCCATTGTGGTCACCAGTGGCCGTCTCCTTGCGACCAGCGGCACGCTCCATTTGTACCAATTCGAAACTCCCACGGAGTCGCCCATTTTAGAAGATAGCCCGATCACCGTGCTTCCGACGGGAAACCTTGAACCTACTGAGGGATTCGTTGTCAGCCGTCGGGGGCGGGACCTGTGGGTACAGACCTTCGACGCCTTTGGCCAGAGGGTCGATTCGTGCACCCTTGTCCCTGACACGGCTGGATTTCTGGAAGTGGCCTCTCGGCGGTTAAACGAGATGGCCAAATCGCCTGAAAGATTCTCTCTAGCTCCGGCAGAACGTCTCGTTCCTTGGTTCGATCCGGAGCAGCCTCCGGGCAGTGAAGTATCCCGAGGCTCGGTGCCCACCCTTATTCTGACGACCTCTTGGGCTGAGGATCTGGCCACTCGACGTGGAAAGCTCGCCTCCATGGCCATCGAGGCGGTGCGAGCCAACAAGCGGCTGTTGCTAATCAGTCCGGACCACCACGCCTCCGATGGCGTGGTGGGGGTCATCGCGCGAGCCATGCGCGGAGGGGGCCTCCACTTCAAAAGCCTCGTAAGCCGGTATGAGATGCCGCTTAGCCAGGAGGCCTCTGGTATGGCCTTGGAGGAGCTGGGCTTCGAAGCCCAGATGCACCAGTTTTATGCGAAGTCGAGAAATGAAAAGGCGAATCTCAGGAAGAAGTATGATCGATTTCGAGAGTTGACCCCCGTCATGGCCTATAAGGCCGAGAAGCAGCGCGATCTTGATGAGGTCAAGCTGCTCGAATGGCGTCTTCTCACCCAGCTGAGTGAACATCAGGGCAAGATCAAGGAAATTGACCAAACCCTCGTCGAATACGAAACGCTACCGATTTGGAAGCGGTTGGCCATGCAGACAGCGGGGAAGAACATAGACTCCCTTGGTGAGTATCGAATAATTTACCAAAAGCAGGCCAAACTCGCGATAGCGGAGCTGGATGTCGCGAAGGCCAGGATTGAAGAACTGCGCGCGGAGGCCACCATCCCAAGGGACCTTCGCCCCGAATACGAAGAGCTCAAAGAAGAGATCGCGCGACTGGGTGGCACGAAGAAGATCAGAGAGCTCTTGGCGGCGGAAGAAGGAACCAATCGGCAAGCCTTTCTCCAAAATAAGCGCTTGGTCGCCACGACCGGAGCCCGTGTGATTTCTGACCCGCTCTTCACCCGTGTTCGGTTCGATATGTTGTTGGTCGACGAGGCTCCTCACATCCCGGCGCCCTATATTCTGGCTGCTGCCGGTCTGGTCCGGGACCGCATCGTCCTGAGCGGAAATCATGGCGACATACCCGATGCCAGACAATGGGCGTGGATTGAAGGCAGGGCCGCGGGACAGCCGGCCATCGGGTAAAGCAAGGTTTCATCCAATGGGGGTTCGGGTGTTCCGGACGCGCCGTCTCGCTTGACGCGGATAGGACAATCGGTGATAATCCAACCCCTTTTCCTGTGCCGAAGTGGCGGAACTGGCAGACGCACTAGATTCAGGGTCTAGCGCCCTTAGGGGTGTCCGGGTTCAAATCCCGGCTTCGGCACCATCTCTTCTCTTGTCATTCCTTCACAGTTGTCGGTACCTTTCAGGTTTCTCCCCTGTGGATGAGGCTGAGCAGCTCGAGGGTGCTATGTAGGTCAAGCGCGATAGGGGAAGCCGAAGAAAAGACTCCCGACCCCTTTTTCGCTCCTCATTGAAAACGATGGCATGTCCGTGATACACAACATGTCACGAGTTGAGGTGCTGGTGAGGGGTATCTTTCTGGCCCAGTCGCCGATTCGCGGGAACCTCCCTTCTCGTTGTCCTGATTGCTACTC